>CAZWIU010000030.1:0-42411 GCA_964634105.1 uncultured Bacteroidales bacterium
ATAATTGATAATAAGGCTTTAACAAGATAATGTTATTTCGAACTCACGTTAATTAAATCGTTCATCGGGATTAGGATCCTGCGAGAACCACAGGTAATCACCATCCTCATAAAAACCGTCAAAAAAGTCGAAGGCTTCAGGAGCATCTGTGTAATAAATATTTTCATATTGTGCGTTGCCAAAGCAATCGGCCTCCGACGAGCATCTTATCCAATCTGGGTTAAAAGTATCGGCACCATTAATAATGGCTTTGTCATTGCCCCAGCCATCGCCTTTGTATATTATTGGATTTCCCGGCGAGCCATCATGTTTAATTCTGATCTCTCCCCTGTACTCAACGCCTCCTCTGAAAATCACTCTGTCGCCAGGCTTAAGTGTAATGGTATCAGGCCAGCCGGTAGCGTTATCATCGCCCGGACAATGTTTCCAGGCAGTAGTATAACTGGTACCGTTGTATTGATCATCTCCGTTAGTATAGTCAACATAGTAGTCAATAGCCAACATAATTCTTACCGGAAATAAAACGAATGAGATCAGGAATAGTGAAGATCGTTTCATGAAAGGCATAGGTTTAGTTGTAGATTCAATCAACGAATATAACGATTTTACGACCAGTCTGTTGCTTGTCTGGTCCAGAATTATTGATACGATTGGCTAAATTATCATCGGAGGAATAACAATTTGAAAGCTGTCAGACAAAATAGCATATCTGGTTAAATTGATATTGAAATAAAATCCAACAATCACCTATTTTTACAAAAATAAACTGTAATGGACTGGATATTTTTGATCATTGCCGGATTTGCTGAAATTGGCTGGCCACTGGGATTAAAACTCTCTCAAACGATGGATTCTAAAATTCCGGGAATAATTCTCGCAGCTGTAGCCATGGCTTTCAGCGGTATTTTTCTCTGGCTGGCACAAAAGACCATACCGATTGGTACTGCCTATGCAGTATGGACGGGAATAGGTGCTGCAGGGACCCTGTTCGTCGGAATACTGTTTTTTGGTGACTCGGCAAGCATCTGGAGAATGCTCTCAGCACTTCTCATCATCGTAGGTATTATCGGGTTAAAATTGACTCATTAAAACAGGCCGGAATGAAAAATGATACTGAGAAAAACATTCCTATTCATTTGGTTGAAATAGGGGTATCTTTCGAGCAGAGATACCAGCCTGTGCTCGATTTCGATGGTTGGAGAGTAGCGATGCTCAGGTATAATGAGGCAACCGATCGTGACCAGTTTAAACGAATCGAAAGGCATAACGAAACATGTGAAGTGTTTATCCTTACCGAGGGTGAAGCCGACCTGATCGTTGCTGAAAACGGACCTAAACCTGTTGAATTCTATGTTATTCCGATGCGTAAAAACGTTGCCTATAATATTAGGCCCGGTGTATGGCACCATGTAATTATGTCAAAGCAGGCCCATATTATCCTGTTTGAAAAGTCCGATACAAGCCGCGATAATTCCGACTACCATCTGCCCGACGAAACGGCAATTACTGGTTTGAAGAAGAAACTCCGGCACCTATAAAATCAACTGCATTCAGAATCTGCTTTTACTTTGTTAACCATCAGGGTAAAGACCAGGAAAGATAAAATATACCTGGAATACTTTGCGAAACGTTGTTATACTTTGCGGTGCTTAGCGTGATAATATTAACGCAAAAAAACGCCAGCTAACACTAAGCCACGCAAAGACAAACAACTTTCAACGATCGGATAATTTTATACTCCTACTTTATTTTGATGAGAAATAAAATTTAATAAAACTTATCACTATTGTCCGGTTAAATTCAATGTTTTTAATATTTCGTACCTACGGCACTTTTAAGCTAATTATAATTGCCTCTTCTACAAATATTTAGTACCTACGGTACTTTCCTTTAGCCTGGTCAGAGGCTAATTATCTGTAGAAAAAGTCACATGCGAAAGTTTGAGCCCCGTAGGTGGCGATATATCCTTATTCTCTTTAAATTCATCGGTTTTGAAATTTTAAAAAATATTTTAATCGGACAATAGTGAAAACTTATCTTTTATTTATGAATGCTTTTCTTTTATTCGCTTATAAACATCTTCCAGGGTACCGCTGAACGGGCCGGGCGTTTCCATTTTTATGGATACCAGGGCAGCTGCAAACTTCAACGACTCTGCAACATCGTGATCCAACCGGTGCGACATATATGCGGCGAAAGTTGTATCACCTCTGCCGGTCCTGCCTGAAACATTGCTGTTGGAGAATTTTTCATAATATGTTTTACCATTTACTCTTGCCAGTACACCTTCTGATTTTGTAATCATGACCTCGGGACATCCCCACGATTCGACCATGATAGCTGCTTTTTCAAGATCATCTGTGCCGGTAAGTAGTTTGGCTTCGACGATGTCCAGCTTCAGCTTATCCATCATGGCTGCGATTTCCTTTTTGTCGGCAACATCGCTGAACTCATGGTTTTTCGTTATCGGGTTGATATGGCGTACGAAACTTTGCATGTCGACTGACAGGCTTTTGTAGTTCCGTGCTTTCAAACCTTTCATCAGCGCCATGTCGAATTCGGTGTCCGAAATCCCGGCAAGGTGAACACAAGTTGAATCTAGTTCAGGAACATCCTTAATATCTATTATTCCTGCAGATTTGATGAGAGTCATTTCACGTTCATCGACATTTGCGGAAAAATGTACCACCCTGTTGTATGAAGTCTCTTCGCTGGGAATAAGATAGCAATCGATGCCCAGATCCTTCATTGGTTGTAAGATTTCTTCATCTTTTTTTGCCATTTTCACAACAGCGGCTACCTTTTTGCCAACTCTTGCGGCTACCATGGCACCGCATAAAACAGCGCTTCCGGGGGCGACACGGGCTACTCCACCAAATGGAACGATCTCGTCATAGCACATGTGTCCTATAAATGTAATATCATATTTCTTGCTCATAGTAATTACTTCTTTATTAGATTATAATTTAAAATGAATGATTATATATCCTTCAAGCAGTTCTATTCATTATCCTTCGTAGTACTCATTAACCAGGGATAAAATGGTATCAGGTCTTTTGGCTCGATTGTATTGGTTTTATTTTTGGCTTTAAGATCCTTGATATGATTCATCACCAGGTGGGTCCAGACAGCTCCGGGTCGGGGATATGCTGCAACAATGTAATGTGGGCCGGGCTCGGTTTCACCGGCTTCTTGTTCAAGTTCTGCCCGAAGGTTATCCGGAGTGGTCAGAGTGTTGGCGTAGTTGAAGACAACACGATCCATGTATTTGTAGACCTCTTTGCTTTCCTCAACCATACCATAATAGTCTAATAACTGGGCAAGAACATAGTTGGAAGTAGTATAGACATCCTGTCCCTGCTCAGAAGTGACCGCTTCACCGTCTTTTGTTTTGCACATAGCCCAGCCCATGAACGAGCGATTTGTATTGAAAATGGTTTTAAGAATTTTTTTCACTCGCTCATCAGGAATTGCAGGAGGCTCACCAATGGCAGTCAGGTACCATAATGCGTCAAGCTGATTGGTCCACACATCCGTATTGGTATTGCCGGATTTAGGATCAAAACACGTAACATAGTATTCCAGCTTGTCAGCCTTTTTGTTTTTATCTTCGCGCCATAGTTGCTCAAAGCTATTCCAGGCCTTGTCATAAACCTTCTGAATATGTTCCGCATCTTCCTTTTCACCGAGCATTTGCGCCATTTTAATCAATGCCTGGCAACCTCCCAGGAACTGCGTGGCATCATATGCATCAGCGCCAAAGAGCACCAGGTTATCAAATGTATTCTTGACATCATCCGGATTGCCTTCCGGAATACCATCGCCATCAAAATCAAGTTTTAATAACGATTCCAGTCCGAATTTCATTGTTTTCCAGTTTGATTTCAGGAATTCCATATCGCCGGTGAATTTCACATTTCTGAGCACCCGCATCATTAGTTTTGGATAAAGATCAACCCAGTAATTATTATTGTACCAGGCATAATCGCTGATATTGCGCAGAGGATGTCCTTTTGATAACATACAAACATCATGAGCCACGCTGCCCAAGGTTTTGAAATCGTCACGGATCTGAGTCAGCTTTTGGCCTTCGTATTCTTCCGGATGTTCTTCAAAATGCATCCTGGCTTCAACAAACGAGGCGTGATGATGATACCAACGTGGAGTAGGATCAACAGCATTTATTGAATCGATAAAAGCCTGGCATAAATCTTTTTCCACTTTTGGGAACAGCATAAGCAGCACCATGGAATACCAATCCACATCGGAAGGATCGATATATGAATAATCGAAACATTCCAGGAAGCGTGCCTTCTCTATGCCATTTTCTTCAATCCAGATAATCGCATTTGATAGCGGGAAATGAAGTTCATTCAACATAAGTCTTGTTAAGCGGAGAGCACCTTCCCGATCATTCTGGTAAGAAGAACTTGATGAAATTAAATTAAAAATACGCTCCTGGATCGTCAGTGTAGCTTTCCACCACTGTGGGTAACTATCCAGGGCAATCTTGGCCATTTCCAGCGCCCGGGTTTCTTTATTTTTAAAATTCTGAATGTATTTTCTATTAAAGGTCTTTCCGTCAATATATTCCTGAACAGGGAAGTCCAGCACTACAGCAAAAGGAATAGTCTTAGATTCGCCCGGTCGGAGCGTCATAGTTAAACATATGGCGGCACCATAATCCCTCCTTTTAACAGGTTTACACTTTTCATAAAAGTTACCTTCGGCAGTGATAAGAAGATCGCCAGCGTATTTGTTGAGTAAGAAATAAGGCTGAGTATCAACAGCAACTCCGGGAACTTCTGATACGGCAATAATCATTTTGTTTTCAGTCTCCGTGCTACCCATTATAACACCCCGTATGCCTTTCATTTCAAATGCTTCATGTTTCTGCCCTGAAATAGCTGCGCTGCTTACGAAAATGCTATCCTGGTCTGTTGGTTTAAGTTCTTTTTCCTGCAGGTTAACCAGCGATGGCCGTGGTATTACCAAATTGTATTCCTGCACTTCATTGGTATTATTTTCAACAATAAATTCCTCCACACCAATCGGCATCAGTGTCTGCTCATTACCCGACAATAATGGTGAAATCAGCCTTCTGGTTACCTTAACATCTTCAAGAGTGTATTCGATTTCCAACGAAGGAGTGGCAATAGTCATTTTAATATTTTCCTCGCTGATTGCCTGAGGGTAATAGTTCTTTAGTGCCGGAATATCGTCCGACTCGGTTTCTTGGGGTTGAAGCTGTGTTAATAATGTTATACCCTCGTAGGTTCTGATATAGGGAGCTGAGGCAAATTGGACTGCCTTCTGATTGAGCAGGATAAGACGACCGGCTTCGTTAAGCCGGTTATACAACCCGTAAGGTGAGATTCCGATTGAGCAGGTCGGTGCTCCTTGCAGTGCAACGGTATGTGGGAACTGAAGGCATTTTGACATACCCTGGAAGTGAACCGTCATTTTATTATGTTCATAGATCTCAGTAATCCGGGGTCCCGTTATAGTATAGATATCATGAATATTAAATGAATTGGATGTTGCCATTTTTTTATTGCTTATTGTTTATATCAAGCTGGTTCCGACCGGTTCCAGCATTCTAATTAAAATCCGAGCGTCAGTAAGGAATTTTCAAACCTTCGCTGACGCTCGGAATATTTGCTAGTTCATACTTTACGATAAGGTGGCTATATTAGCACTTGCCTTTCCATACATTGACATTCTTCTTTTCTTTTGCCGGTTTTGGAGCGGCATCAGGGTCTTCAGGAAGATTCTTCTCAGCGCTTAAATCAATCGGCATCTTTGTTGTTGGGTAGGGTTTAATCTTACCAAACAGCAAATCAGCAGAAACCCTGATAGAATCGGGAGTGCCTGAGAAGTTACAAACAACAGCATCCGCTACAGTGGTTGTACCTTTACGATACGGGAAGTTAGTAACAACCACTACATCCTTACCAGCAGCTTTCAATGCTTTAACAAGGTGAGTGTTGTTTCCTCTCTTCTCGATACGGGCATAATAATTAGTCATTACAACCAGGTCAGCTTCTTTGGCCAGTCTCAGTGCTTCTTCTACTTCCTCATCTTCGGCATGGAAACTTGTATCATCCAGGATAAGGTTGGTAGAATGTTTAACCATCTGTTCGCAGAACATATGGGGATGGCTGTACATATCCTTTCCAAGAAACTCGTAAGGGATGGTTTGCTCAATAACAAGAATCTTTTTGTCTTTGCTTAAGGGCAGCAATTTTTTATCATCGCGGACAATAAGTAATGCTTTGTGAGCCACTTCCCAAGAGAAATCGATATTTATTTTATCTCTCACAATAGAGGTCGTTACCTTGGGATCCATTTTCCCTGCTTTCTCAAACAGACCCTGGTCATACTTCCTGTTAAGCAGACGACGCACGGCATCATTAACTCGTTCTTCAGAAAGTTCACCTTTTTCAACAGCCTGTTTAATTCCAAACAGGCATTGTGAGCGTGATTCATCATCAGCCTTAAGCAGAATGTGGTCTACACCGGCTTTAATTGCCATAGCGCATGCCTGGGGTAAGGGCCATTTTTTCAGGATTGCAGCCATACCGATTGCATCAGAAACAATAATACCTTTAAATCCCATTTCGCCTCTCAGAAGATCGGTCAGGATTTTTTTCGAAAGGGTTGCCGGGTATTCTTCATCATAAGCAGGGTAAATAGTATGAGCAGTCATAAGAGCTGATGCTCCGGCGTCTATTCCCGCCTGAAATGCTGCCAGTTCAACTTCCTGCATACGTTTTTTATCACCGCGACATCTATCAAGAACATCGTGTGCATCCGTTGCAGAATCACCACGGCCTGCAAAGTGTTTGATAGTTGCTGTTATTCCTGCATCCTCATACCCACGAACTGTTGCGGCGATGAACTTTGATATAACTTTAACGTCATCACCGAATGACCGGACACCAATCTCGGGATTCAAAGGATTAATGTTTACATCACATACAGGATGATAGAATTGGGTTACTCCTATAGCAGCCATTTGACGAGCCATCAGGTTGGCTAATTTGTATGCAAGATCCACATCGCCAATGGCGGTTATACCCATAGGAGGCGGAAACTGCAAAATACGGCCGGCAGAATAGTCGTTCTTAAAATCGCCCTCCATATCAATGGTAATATGAAGAGGAATGCCAGAAGGCCGGTTCATGGCAATTTTTTGGAGCTGGTTGAGTGCTTCGGTCAGTTCTTCCGGAGTTACACTGATCCCAAAGCCGCGGGAATCAAAATAAGTATGAGCGATATCGAAATAATCAGCAGGAGCCTTGAAGTTCGGATCGATCTGTGAACGTCCCCAGTACAGATTCTTACAGGTTTCCAATGCGTAGGGTTCAAGACAAAGGCCGCCTGCTTGCAGTTTGGTTATCTGCTCAATTCCTGAGGGGGTCAGGATAGCACCTCTCCAGGTGAAGGTGAGCAGCTGGCCGCATTTTTCCAGCAGACTCATTTTCGCGATTTTCGCGGAAACAAATACATCTCTTTCGTTTGACATTGCGTATCTCCTTTAAATTTATTGTTTGAATTTTTGTAATATTTACAATGGTTGGATGCGATCCGAGGTCTCTCATCACAACATGCGCAGCGAATATAAAATTTATTTATATATTCCCAAAGATTTTTCAAAAATTTCATTTTATAGAGTGTCCGGTCATCTTTGGGATACAGGTATTAATATATTGAAGTGCATCGATATAAAACTTGCCTTCAAACATGTGTTCGTTGTTTAGTTGAATTGTCGTATTAAAAATGTTGAATTTAGTTTCAGGATGGTTCTTCGAATTCATTTCAGTGTTTTGTTCTCTGGTTGCCCGTAGTAAACAGTAACTGATTTTTTCAATGACAGAATATAGAATAATTAGATTTATCAATAGAGGTTATATAAAAATGAGAAATGAATTCTTGTGTGTACCTACGATTCTTTTATTTGGCATAAAGTTTGGTGTTAGTGGCATTATTTTTAATCAACTTAAATCCATAAATATATGTATATCAGAAACAAGAATTTAGGCGCCATTGCTCTGCTGATGGCTGGAATATTAATTCTTTCCAGCTGTGCTAGCACTACCATGATCCAGTCAGTTCCCGACCATGCAACATTGTATATTGATAATGAAAAGGTGGGCGAGACACCGTATAAGTATACCGATGAAGAAATGATATTTCATACGGTTAATATTCGACTGGAAAAAGAGGGATATGAACCATACCTCGGAACCTTTTCCAGAGATGAAGAAGTAGATATTGGTCCGCTGATCGGAGGGCTATGCTTCTGTCCCGTCTTTTTACTTTGGGCGATGAAGTATGAACCAGCTCATACCTATGAATTGGAACCACTGTCAACTCCCGACAATGCAGTTGAAGTTCCTGTTGGCTCCAATGCCATAGATCAAAAAGCCGACCAGCTCCGACAGCTTAAATCTTTGCTCGACGAAGGTGTTATTACACCCGAAGAATATGACAGGGAAAAAGCAAAAATACTGGAACAGTAATACATCAATGTTGTCTAAAAAAAGCCGGGGATGGAAGATATTAATACCCGGCTTTTTTAATGGTGTCAATAATTAATTTTTTAATCCGCTCCTGATCAGGAGTGCATCTATCGCAGGTTCTCTTCCCCTGAAATCGACATAAAGCTTCATCGGATGCGCAGTTCCACCTTTAGAAAGGATACAATCCCTGAAACGTTTGGCTGTTTCCTTATCATAAATTCCTTTTTCCTTAAAAAGTGCAAAGGCATCTGCATCTAACACTTCGGCCCATTTATAGCTGTAATAACCTGCCGAATACCCACCACCGAAAATATGACTGAATGAGGGGCTAATTGCAGTTCCTTCTATCACCGGTAAAATTTCGACAGAGGCGATCGCCGATTTTTCAAATGCCTCTATGTCTCCTTCGTAAGGCTGGTTTAGTGTATACCAGGCCATATCGGCCAATCCAAAACTTAACTGCCGGATAGTATAGTACGCCTCATTATAATTTCTGCTTTCAATAATCTTATGTATCAGTTCATCAGGCATCTTTTCTCCGGTAAGATAATGTATAGCCACTTCATCGAGCCATTCTTTTTGCTCGGACCAGTTCTCCATGATCTGTGAAGGTAATTCTACGAAATCACGATATACCGAAGTTCCTGAGAGTGATGAATAGGAAACTTTACTCAGCATACTGTGGAGCGAATGTCCGAATTCATGAAGCAAGGTACGAACCTCATCATACGTCAGCAGCGAGGGCTTTTCTTTAGTTGGTTTCGTAAAATTAAAAACAAGTGATACATGCGGGCGGATATCCACACCGTCTTTTACATGCTGCTGAACATAATCGATCATCCAGGCACCGGCCTTCTTTGTTTCACGCGGGAAATAATCCATGTAAAGAATACCCAGGAATGAATTATCCACATCAAACACTTCATACGCCTTAACATCATTATGGTATACGGGAATATCTTTATTAATTCTGAAAGACAGGCCATATAGCTTATTTGCCAGGTCAAACACTCCCTGTTCAACACGGCTGAGCTCAAAATAGGGGCGGATAATCTCATCGCTGATAGCATATTTTTCTTTTCTTAGCTTTTCGGCGTAATAATTCCAATCCCAGCGCTGAAGTTCAAAATCGGCACCCGTTGAAGCCGCATATCTCCGAATTGCTTCGACATCTTTCCTGGCGCCGGGAAGGTAGGCATCACTCAATTGCTTCAGGAAGGTATTCACTCTTTCGGGGGTTTCTGCCATCCTGTTATCAAGCATATACGCTGCATAGTTCGGGTACCCTAATAAATTTGCTTCTTCCAGACAAAGCGCAGTAATTCGCTTAATAATTTCACGGTTATCGTTTGCATTTCCATGCATTCCGCGTGAACTGATAGCCAGGTATATTTCGCGGCGAAGTTCGCGGTTGTCGGCATATTGAATAAAGGGCCCATAGCTTGGATATTGAAGCGTAAAAACCCATCCATCGAGGTTACGCGACTGGGCTTCTTCTTTAGCTGCTGTAACTATATCAGCCGGAAGGCCTGAAAGGTCATTAGCATCAGTAATATGAAGAATATATGCATTGGTCTCTGCCAACACGTTTTCATTAAAAACAACATAGAGTTCAGAATTTTCTTTCGTCACAGCACGATATCTTTCTTTTTGTTCATCTGCCAGATTTGCACCGCTACGCACAAATGACTTATAGGTTTTTTCGAGTAATTCATTCTGTTCACCGGTCAATTTCGACCTGTCTGCTTTTTGGTAAACTTCCTTAACCCTGCTGAATATTTTGGGATTCAGGGTAATATCATTTCTGAAATCTGTCAGCCGGGGTGATATTTCCCTCGTGAGAGTTTGTATTTCAGGGTTTGTTTCAGCATAGTTCAGGTTAAATAGTATTTGGGAGATGAGGTCCAATTGTTCACTAGAATTTTCCAGCGCTACTATCGTATTATCGAAAGTGGGATTTTCCTGATTTTCTTCAATTGCTTTTATATTCATCCGTGCAACGGCGAAGGCCGAATCGAATGCGGGCGAGAAATGTTCCGTTTTAATTTCATTAAAGGGAACCGTCTGGTGTGGGGTATTAAACTTCGAGAGTAATGGATTGGTCATATCGCTTTTATTGTTTGAAAACGCGAAAATAGGTAAAACCATTAATGGAATGAGTAAATACTTAGTTTTCATGAGTTAAAAATTTTGATAAGAATAGCATATTTTTTTAACAAAAAAAAGAAGCTTCATCATGAGCAATAAATACAACAGAAAAACAGATACTTGGTTCTTTCGTTTTGTTCGATAAATTTGCATCAGTTGATTTTCTCTAACTTTTTAAACCTGTCATGAAGTTTTATCATCGAATTTTGCTCTCCGTCTCCTCTGGATTACTGCTTTCTTTTGGATGGTATGAATGGGGCACCGGTTTAGTATTACTCGTAGGCCTTATTCCCCTGCTGATCATAGAAGAGAATCTTACATCAGGCAACGTTAAATCGCCCAATTCATCGATATTTTTATATGCATCGGTTGCCATGCTATCCTGGAATCTGTTTGCTACCTGGTGGATCAAGAATGCTTCCTTTGCGGGTTTGATGGCTGCAGTTCTGGTAAGTTCTTTTTATATGGCCATTACCTTTGTGCTGTACTCAGCAGTAAAAAGAAGAGCGGGAAGAGTACCCGGATACGTCTCCCTGGTTATTTTCTGGCTTGCATTCGAATTTGCTTATTTACATGGCGAGATATCCTGGCCCTGGTTAACGTTAGGCAACGGCTTTATGTTTGATCTGAAGCTTATTCAATGGTATGAGTATACAGGTATTTTAGGCGGCTCGCTATGGGTACTGATTGTCAATATCCTGATATTTGAATTGATACGTAGAAAAATCGATGGTGAGTCGTTTCGCAGACTAAGACTGCCAATAAGTATATGCACTTTAATTATAGTGTTGCCTGTTACAATTTCCATTATCCGTTACTACACTTATCATGAAACACCCGATTCTCATGAAATTGTTGTTGTGCAACCCAATATCGATCCGTATTTAAAATTCAACGACGTTCCACCCCTTGAGCAAACACAGATACAGATCAGCGAAGCCGCAAAGATGGTTACCCCTTCCACCGATTATGTTGTATGTCCCGAAACATCCATCATGGATAATATCTGGATCGGAGAATTTGAATTTGTACCCGATTTGAAAATGGTAAAAGAGTTTGTGTTGGCCCATCCTGCAGTACATTATATAACAGGTATTATGTGCTATCAGAAATATTCGGCATCTGAGCGAACGCGTACTTCAAACCCAATAGGAAATTCAGGTTTTTTTTACGATAGCTATAATTCCGCAATACAGATCGATACTACCGATTCAATCCCCATATATCATAAGTCGAAACTCGTAATAGGTGTGGAAAAAATGCCCTATCCAGAATATTTTAAAATACTGGAGCCGCTCACCTTGCAACTCGGAGGCACATTCAGGAGTCATGCCATTCAGGAAGAACGGGAGGTTTTTACAGCTCACCGTATCGATACTAAAATTGCCCCTGTTATTTGCTATGAATCGGTTTATGGTGAGTTTGTCGGTAATTATATCAAGAAGGGCGCAAATTACATCTTTGTAATAACTAACGACGGCTGGTGGGGTAATACTCCGGGGCACAGGCAACACAATGCCATATCGTCGCTCAGGGCAATCGAGACACGACGAAGCATTGCACGTTCAGCAAACACAGGAATATCTTGTTTTATCAATCAGCGCGGCGATGTACTTCAATCAATTATCTGGTGGAAACGCGGCGCAATAAGGGAGAACCTGAATGCAAATAATACATTGACCTTCTACACAAAACATGGCGATTACATCGGACGTTTTGCCTTTTACCCGGCCATTCTGCTGATTGTTTTACTGCTGCTTATCAGGGTGCAGGTATTATTGGGCAACAAAATACGATCAGGTTCTAGAAAACATGCAGGAAATTAATTGAGTATAAAAAATACAGTTTTTTTTATCTTTCGCTGCATTTGATGCAACCTGATATTTCTTTTACTGTCATTATACACGAAAACCAGAAACGACTTGGAGGTAGCATACCAGGACATACATCGTGATATTATTGAGTTAAGTAAAGCCGGTAATCAAAAAGCACAATACCAGCTTTATAAACTCTATTCTAAAGCTATGTTCAATATTTGCTGCCGTATGATGAATAACCATGCCGAAGCGGAGGATTTGCTACAGGAATCTTTTGCAGAAGCATTTTTAAAGCTGGACACTTTCCGTTACGAATCGGCCTTCGGTGCCTGGTTAAAACGGATCGTTGTGAATAAATGTATCAACCACATTAAAAAGCGCAGAGCCCAGCTTTTCTATACTGAAAACTTACCCGAGGCCAGCCAGGAAGAGGAAATTGATGTTTCCGACCTTCATATGGAGGTGAAGCGTATCCACAGTGCTATGGAACTGCTTCCTGACGGATATCGGGTTATTTTTTCGTTATACCTTCTTGAAGGGTATGACCATAGCGAGATTGCAGAAATAATGGGGATCACCGAATCAACCTCAAAATCGCAATTCTCGCGCGCTAAACAGAAGATTAAAGAAATTTTAATGAATACACAGTCATGAAAGATCGTTTGGAAGAATTTGTCAGAAGTCATAGCCAGGAATTTGATGTCTATGAACCAAATGAAGCTCTATGGGGGCAGATTGAAAAGACCATACGGCCCAAGAAGGTAATACCGTGGCGTTATTATATCTCTCGGGCTGCAATTATTATTTTTCTTATAGGTGCAACCCTCATCGGGCAGCGCATCTGGATGAAACATGGTCAGAATATTGCCCGGGGCAATAAGGAAGTGGAGTTGAATATTCCGGAACTAACAGAAGCAGAAATATACTATACGGGTATGATCAATTCCAAACTGGAGGAAGTAAAACCGCTACTGACAGAACATCCTTCGCTTGAAGCAGAATTGAATACCGACCTTTCAGAATTAGACAGCATATATAAAAGCTTAAAAAACGACCTGAAAGATGATATTGCCAACCAGGAAGTAATTGAAGCAATGATACAGAATTACAGGTTGCGCATATCAATACTCGAGGATATGCTTAATTATCTCGAGTCCAGTGCACAGGAAGAAAAAGAAAATAATATCGAACAACTATGATATACAGAACTGTTCTTTGTCTATGGCTTGCACTCTTCCTCGATCCGGGAGGGGTATCGGGGCAGGTATACTCCGATAGAAAAGTGCGGCAATTCAAAGTTTCGGAAAAAACCTCGGTAGAGGTTTCAAATAAGTATGGAAAGATCCATGTGATCACATGGGACAAGGATTCCGCACGGTTTGAAGCAGATCTAAGGATCAGTGCAAGTAACTACCAGAAGATGGATAAGCTGCGTGATAATATCAATTTTGAATTCACGGCAACAAAAACATTTGTTGTTGCAAAAACAGTTTTTACCAACCAGGCAACGATCATCTCCGATTTTGTCGATGCTTTTATCCCGTCGAACCAGGTTAGTATTAATTTCATGGTCTATGTTCCTGAATATGTCAGCCTGAAAATTGAAAACAAGTTTGGAGACATATACATGGACGACTTTGATGGAGCGCTCGAATTAATACTTTCCAACGGCGATCTGAAGGCGAATAAATTATCGGGAACACCAGTTGTAAGGCTTAGTTCTGGTAATGGTACCATCAACAGTATTAACGATGGAAAGGTATATGTTTCGTATTCCGATCTGCAAATCAAAAATGCAGGGAAAGTCTTTCTCGAAACCCGGTCTTCCGTGCTGACTGTCGATCAGGGGAATGACCTTACGATCGATTCAAGACGTGATAAATACATGATTGGCAGGATCAATGAGCTGTCGGCAACCGGATATTTTACTGTACTGAACATTGAAAACCTGCACAGAGAGCTTCGTTGCGCATTAAAATATGGTAATATTGATGTGCGGCAAATTAACGATGCTTTCTCTTTCATCAATATTGACTCAGAATATACCGATATTGATCTTTATTTTGAAAGAGGCACGTCCTATAATCTTGATATATCGCATCATTACGATGTATATATTAATCTTCCTGCTAATCTTGCCAAGATCGAAACCCAGGTAAAGAATGAAAGTGAAAGAATAATGCTTACCTATGGCAGGATTGGGACCTCTGCGACCGAAACATCGCATAAGGTGAACATTAATGCACCTAAAAAGTGCAATATTAATATTATTCATAGATAAGCATCTGGCAATATGCAACCCGGTAAACTAAATTTGGTCATTAGAATATTCAAATATCCAAAGCATATGAAAACATCTTCAATTGTATATGGTATAATCCTTCTGTCGATTGCCAGCCTGGTGATCCAATCCTGTATGCCTGAATGTATCGACGGAAATGGACAATATGCTACCGAACAGCGGCTGGTAACTCCGTTCTATGGCGTTGAGAATGCAACCAGCTTCGATGTTGAGGTGGTAGCTGATACATTTTATTCAGTAGAAGTAACAGCCGATGATAATATCTTACCACTCATTAATACCTATGTACGGGGCGGCAACCTGATGATCGACTCCGATTACAGCCTTTGCTTCAATTCGGGGAGTGTATTTATTGAGATACATATGCCTTCAATCGATAATATTGTGCTTGATGGATCAGGTAATATGGATGTTTCCAATTTCGATTGTAGCGATCTTTATATTGAAAATTCAGGATCAGGGAATATTGATCTGATCGACATCTATTCAACTGCTACTGTTGAGATAGAGAACAATGGTTCCGGTAATATTTCGATCATGGGAAAAGCAATTACCGGAGATTATGATCTGAATGGATCAGGCAGTATCTATGCCGATGATCTGCTTGTGAATGAATGCTATGCAGATAATTCGGGATCAGGAGATATTCATTGCTTTGCGTATGATCTGTTGGACGCCACTATCAATGGATCGGGAGATATAATATACAGTGGTAGTCCCGATGTGATTCACCAAGATGACAATGGATCGGGTGACATAAGAGGTATCCGTAATTGAGATTCGGCCGATGAGACATAGTATTTGTATTGTGTTCCTTCTTCTTCTGGGATTACCTGGTTTTTCCCAGAATTATACCCGCGATGTTGGCCTGCGGGTAGGACATGGTGTTTTTCTTAGCTACAGGCAGTTTTTTAATGAAGAAATGGCGCTGGAAACTTTCGCCGGATTCTCCCAGAATAGTTTCCGGATTTCGGGTTTCCGCGAATATTTCGCTCCGCTGGCTGCCACCCGCTCCGAAAATCTCAGATTACTATATGGATATGGAATTCATGCAGGTGTTGCATATACCAATAAATACAAGATCTTTAACAGGGTATATCGCCACGACTGGTTGTGGAGCCCTCAATTTGGAATCGATGGTGTTATCGGTGTTGAATACACGGCTCCTGAATTCCCGGTTCTTATTTCTGCAGCTGTTCAACCCTATTTTGAGTATTCGTTGAATCACTATTTCAGTCTGCAGCCTTTTAATTTTATTATTCTCCTTAAATACAGATTTTGAAAATTCGTAGCCATGAAAAAGATATTTTCTTTAGTTATTTTGTTAATGCCTGTGCTCATTGCCTATCCTCAGGATACAGACACACAGATGAAAAAAGACGATGAGTTTAAGACCATATTCGGAGGTAAGAAGATTGGCGGTTATGGCAGTGTGGGAGCCGGCTATAGCTATGTCGACCAGGATGCTGCTGTTACTTTCGATGCCCGGGGGGGTATAGTTCTTGGCCATTGGTTTGCCATGGGAATTGGAGGAGGTTCATATGTAAGTCCATATGAATATAATACAGCTCATTCTGCCGATGTATGTATTTCAGGGGGTCATGGTGGAATATTTGCCGAGTTAATTCTTCTCCCTAAATCCAAAGTTCACCTCTCATTTCCTGTTCTCATCGGTATAGGCGGAGCTGCTGTGAGTACAAGGCTATACTCCAATAGCAGTTCTGAGGTTATTAATAGTGTTGAAGAATCACAGGTATATTCAATACTGGAACCCTCAGCCGAGCTGGAATTTAACTTCACCAGGTTCATGCGCATGGCGCTCTTCTGTTCTTATCGTTATACAACCGATCTCGACTTTGATTCCACATGGGAAATTGCCCCCGACGCCCTGGTCAGTTATTCAGCAGGGTTAAGGCTGAAATTTGGTAAATTTTAAAAACTATCATCTTATTATCTGTTAAATGGTATATTTTTGATTTCTTTATGAATGAATCCGGAATTGACGGATTTATGAGTAAGAGTATTATTATTAAGTGATCTTAAACCATGAAAACATTCTACCTGACTATTGTATTTCTATTATTTATTAGCATAAATTACGCGCAGCAGAAGTATACCCTGAGCGGATATATTACAGATGAGCTGGGGGAAGAGTTGATCGGCGCCAATGTTATGCTTAAAGACCAGGTAAAAGGAACTATCTCCAATACATACGGTTTTTATTCCCTCACGCTACCGGCTGGTAATTACAAGCTGGAATTCTCCTTTGTTGGCTATCAGACACAAATTATTGATGTTGCTCTTATGAGTAACAAACAGATGAATATATCATTGATTGAATCGAGCGAAGTTCTTGAAACAGTCGATGTATATGCCGAAGGAAAAGATGTTAACGTCAGGGAGGTGGAAATGAGCACAAACACCCTGCAGATGAAAACAATACAGAAGCTACCTATGCTGTTGGGCGAAACAGATGTTATCAAAACCATTCAGTTGCTCCCCGGTGTTATGCAGTCGAACGAAGCATCAGGCGGCTTTCATGTGCGCGGCGGAGGTACCGATCAGAATCTCATTCTTCTTGATAATGCCGTGGTTTATAATGCTTCGCACCTGGTGGGTTTCCTTTCGGTATTCAATTCCGATGCAATTAAAGACCTGAAATTATATAAAGGAGGCATACCTGCCGAGTATGGCGGTCGACTTTCGTCTGTGCTTGATATCCATATGATCGAGGGGAACAAGCAGGAATATCACGGAGCCGGAGGTATCGGAACAATCACCAGCCGGCTAACGTTCGAAGGGCCTATCATTAAAAATAAAATGTCGTTTATACTGACGGGTCGCAGAACATACGCCGATATATTCTTACCATTTGCAAAAGACAGCATGGCCAAAGAAAGTAAATTTTACTTCTATGATCTGAATGCCAAGGTTAATTATAATATCAACGATAATAACCGCATATTCCTGTCGGGTTACTTTGGGAGGGACGTTTTTAAATTAGGCGATATGATGGATATGGATTATGGCAATGCAACTGTCACTGCCAGGTGGAACCATGTATTCAATAACCGCCTCTTCATGAACAGTTCCAGCATCTATAGCAGTTACCTCTACCAGATGGGTGTTACAGAAGGAGTGACAAACCTGAACTGGACAACTTATATTCATGATCTTAACCAGCGGTTAGACTTTACTTATTATCTCAATCCTGAAAATACCATTGAATTTGGTGCACAGGTGACAAAACATAATTTCTGTATGGGACGTATCAGCGGCAAGTTGGACGATTCCACTGAGATCAGCTATACAATCCCCAATAGCCGTTCCCTTGAATATGCTCTATACGTTTCAAATGAACAAGACCTGACAAGCCGGCTTTCAATCTATTATGGTTTGCGCTATTCATTTTTCCAGAATATTGGCAACGGGCAGTCGCTTGTTTTTGACCGTACAGATCCTACAGAATATACTGTTACCGATACCCTTCATTTCGGATGGAACGAGATATTCCATTCTTACACGAACGGCCTGGAACCACGGCTATCAATGCGGTATAAGTTGGATGATTTTAGTTCGGTTAAAGCCAGCTATAACAGGATGTATCAGTATATACAGCTTGCCAGCAACAGTACCATGTCGCTGCCTGTTGATTACTGGTTCCCGAGCTCACCGAACATAGAACCGCAACTTGCGGATCAGGTAGCAGCAGGGTATTTCAGGAATTTTAAAGGGAACACATATGAGACATCTGTAGAAGTCTTCTATAAGTGGACACAGCATACTGTCGATTTTCGTGATCATGCAAGCCTCCTGCTTAACGATGCATACGAGGGTGAAATCCGCGAAGGTAAAGGCTGGTCGTATGGGGCCGAATTTCTTTTAAGGAAACAGGAAGGAAAATTGACAGGATGGATATCATATACCTATTCCAGGGCATTTAAAAAAATACCGGAGATCAATCAGGGAAAGACCTATCCGGCCTCGTTTGATAAACCTCATAATGTTGCTATTGTAGCCTCATACGATGTAACCGAACGCCTGAATATCTCGGGCAACTGGATCTTCATCAGTGCCACACCGCGAACTATGCCTACCAGCCGGTTTGAATACGGAGGGGCTATTGCACCTGTATATTCCGACCGCAATTCGGTTCGCATATATCCTTATCACAGGCTCGATCTAGCATGCAATTACAGAATTAACAGAACCAGGAGAAAAATGGATACGTTTATTAATTTTTCCATTTACAACGTGTATATGCGGAAAAACCCGATTCAGATAACATTCAGTGCAGATTCTGATAATCCTGAAGAGACTCAGGCGTTTATGACTTATTTATACAGGATAGTTCCATCAATAATGCTTAGCTGTAAATTTTAACAACATGCACCTTATGAATAATATAAAAACATATCTCCGGATATCAATAGTACTTATCATGGTCATCATGGGAATTTCCTGTCAGGAAGAAATAGATATTGAGCTGAATACACCGGAGAATCAGCGTATAGTGGTTGAGGGACGTATCACCAATGAGTTGAAAAATCACCGTATCCGACTTACAAAAACACTGAGTTATTTCGACAATCAGTCAGTGCCGCCGCTGCTCGGAGTGGAAGCATATATCCGGGAGGAAGGATCAGGAACAAGATTTGATCTTACATTGGCCGATGATTCATTGGGATTCTATATAACCGATATGGTAAGGGGGAAAGTTGGTGAAAATTATACCCTGGTTATAAACGATGGCGATGATAAGTATGAAGCGACAGCCTACCTCGATACCGTTGCCCAGATGGATAGCATCAATTATATTTACCGGTATTATTCGAGCTATTATATGAATCAGGGCTTTTACATTCTCCGCATGTCAGCCTTTGAGCCACCTCCCAGTGGTAATATTTATATGTTCAACTTTTACCTGAACGATACGTTGTATAATGAAACCCTGGCTGAAACGCCTTACCAGAACGATCTGTTTTTTAATAACACGTATATATATGATGTTGAACTGGCCTACATACCCCAGGAAGAAATAACGCTGGATACGAATACCGTAGTGATTGAGATATTGTCAATATCAAAAGATGAGTATAATTATAATAACTCGTTTATTCAGGAAACCTATGCCGGGGGATCGGTATTTATGGGCCCTCCGGCCAATATTCCCTCGAACCTGAAAAATACCTCAGGAGATCTCGATGGATTAGGATTTTTTGGGGCATCTTCCGTATCGAGGCTGGAAATGCTGCTCTTTAAAGAGCATAACGATAGCACCAATAATCCGTATTACGATATGTACTTCTGATTTACGACAGTCTGCGTATTTCTATTTTTATTCTGTTTCAATAACCTGGACTGACCGATATGCGGTTGTGAGAAAGAATAGTAACTTACATGAATATTGGACTATCTTTGTAGCCGGTAATCAACAGCATTATGGCACTAATTAAAGAAGTAAGGGGTTTTACTCCGGCGTTTGGAGAGAATTGTTACCTGGCTGAGAATGCAACAATAATTGGCGATGTAATTATAGGCAACGACTGTAGTATCTGGTTCAATGTGGTGCTCAGGGGAGATGTCAATTCAATTCGTATCGGGAATAATGTAAATATCCAGGATGGCGCAGTACTGCATACATTATATCAGAAGTCGGTCATTGAAATTGGCGATAATGTAACTGTTGCACACAATGCAGTGATACATGGGGCAAAAATCAATGCTCATGTGCTTGTAGGAATTGGCGCCATTGTTCTTGATCATGCAGTGATTGGTGAAAATTCTATCATAGCTGCCGGAGCGGTCGTACTATCAAATACTGTTGTCGAGCCGGGTACCATTTATGGAGGAAATCCTGCCAGGAAGCTTAAAGATATTGAACCGGGGCATACGAAGGATATGATCGAAAAAATAGCGAGGAATTATAAAATGTATGCCGGCTGGTATAAAGAATAGACGGTTACTGTTCTATCCAGTTTTTGTAGGCTGACGAATTAAGATAGTCGGGATAATCAGTCAGGAAGGGATAAAGATCCTTCTTATAAGTATTGAATGTAAGTGTTATCTGGTCAAGTAAACCTGTTGCCTGTTCGAACTTCTTCTGGTTTAGATAGATATTCAGAAGACTGATGTATGCCATCTCAAAATCCGGAATCGAATTGATCACATGGGCCAGGTATAATTCCGATTTTTCAAAGTTATCGGTGAGATAATAAATTTTTGCACGGAAGTAATCAAGAAGAGGATCGGCTAACAGTATATCATCAAGACTGTCGAGGCATTGTAAAGCCAACTCATAATTGCCATGTAATACCAGGCCATCAAGAGGTATAAGGTATTTTGCCGGTCCCGGAGGATAGTTAGCCATGTATTCCTGGTATACTTGCATATATACCTCCTGGTCAAGAAATGCGGCAATATTGATACCCGTATATTGAAATGCTTTTGTTTTCCTGTATGCATCCGGTATTTTCTGCCAGAGTTTATATGCCTTCTTAAAATGCGATTTCGAAAATTCAAGCTTTATTTTGTCGAGATCATTGAGAGCCATCATCCATTCCCTGTCAGCATAAAAGTGTTGTAAGTATGTTGCTGCATTTCTTTCATAGATCAGTTGCAGCGTTTCACTTAGTCTTTCACCCGATAAATAAAAGTACCCATCAGTGATTTTATAGTTGCCATCAATAATATCAACCTTATACTCATGATAGTTGATCCCATTTGAAGTGATCACCCTGAAAATCATCCACGCTCCATCTTCCTTGGTGTAAGCCCTGATAAACTTAAACGAACCTTCATTCCCCATCTCGTTTATAATCATAGCTCCCAGGTCCAGGCTTGTTCTGACACCTTCCGAGAAGCCTTGATTGAAATCATTCAGAGCGTTCGTATCATGTTGTCCGAATATCCCGCTAACAAGGGCCAATGGATCGAAAGACAGGTTGAAAAAGTATGGATTCCTGCTCTCTATACTGGCTTCGATCTGCTTTCCGAAATTCACTATTCGTTCATCTGCGGTAAACGTAATTTCCGAAAGATGGCATGCCAATAACGAAGTGTTTATCGATATCATCAGCAACAATAAACCGGTAGATAGTCCTCGGATCATCACAAATGCTTTTACCTTATTCTACAGGCCGGAAGGGACATTTGTTAAGTTTTATTTGCCAACATTCCACATTCTGTGATTAGTGGATGAAAACAGGATACGAAAGTAAAAGTTAGTTCATGCTGTAAACGTGCAAGAAGCTAAAAAATGCACTGAACAGAATGAATAGTTAACGTTTTTGATCTGGATTAATAATTCAACATCAGCCTGTTGATTTTCATGAAATATTTATCAAACTATCTGACTTTCCGTATTAAAATTAGTTGGTTCATGAAAAAATTGACTCCGGAGTACGAAACAGAATCATGGGAATAAAGGAATTGCCGGTTTATGGGAAACCTTAACGGCACAGTTATAATTTGCTTAAACCAGCTTTGTATTTTGGGGCAAAATGCCTATATTTCGAACGAGCAAAAGAACCCTAAACTTGGCTTCAAAAAAACCCACATACAATCAGTTGCTTGCCCAAAATGTGCGTTATAAGGACAAGTTATTGAAACTTCAGGAGGAAATAGATCTGCTCAGAAAATCGTTTTTACCGGAAGAGAGTTATTATAAAGACAGGTTTTACAGAATCACTGAAAATGTGAATGATGTTGTATACCGTCTTATTCTGCCAGAATTCAGGTACGAATATGTAAGTCCGCAGTCGAAAGAACTCTTTGGGTATGAACCGGAGGAATTCTATAATACACCCATGCTGATCAGAAGATTAGTACATCCGGCTTTCATAAAATATTTTATTGCCCATTGGAGAGCTCTCATTAAGGGCAAAGCCCCGGAATATTATGAGCTTAAAATTATTAAAAAGAACGGCGAGATAAGATGGGTACAGCAAAAGAATCTCGTATTAAAAGATAATGAGGGCAAGGCCATTGCGATAGAAGGGATCGTAACAGATATCACCGCGCGAAAGCAGGCTGAAGAAGCGCTTATCAACAGTGAAGTACAAAAGAAAGCTATACTGAATAATCTGCCGCACCTGGCATTCCTTAAAGATTGCGACGGAAAGTACCTTTCGGTTAATGAATCGTTTGCCTTATCTGTAAACCGCAGCGTTGAGGAAATTACTGGCAAAACCGATTATGATATCTATCCGCAGGAAGTTGCCCAGAAGTATCGTGAGGAGGATCTTAAAATCATCCTGACAAAAAAACAGCTTTTCGTCGAGGAACAAACAAATTCTAAATGGTACGAGACATTTAAAGCCCCTATTTTCGATACCTCCGGAAATGTTATAGGAGTTACCGGCATCTCCCTGGAAATTACTGATCGAAAAAAGAGTGAAGAAGAAAACAGGGAAAATACCGAGAAGCTGGCCATTCAGAATGTAAAACTGAAACTTATCAACGACGAGCTCAAAAATGCCAAGGAGAGGGCCGAAGAAAGCGACAAGCTGAAATCTGCGTTTCTGGCCAACATGAGCCATGAGATCAGAACCCCAATGAATGCTATTCTTGGATTTGCCACCCTGATACGTAACAGGGTATTATCGGAAGAAAAGAGAAAGGATTATATTGACCTCATAAATGCCAACTGCCGGCAGTTGCTGCATATCATAACCGACATCATAGATATCTCCAAGATCGAGGCAGGCCAGATATCAATAATAAACAAAAACTTTCTGCTTAATAAAATGCTGAATGATCTCTACCTGAACTACAATAACCAGATTGAGGTCATGCGTAAACCAATTCAACTGTTCATTAAACCCGGCCTGAAGAACGAGGAGTCAGCCATTTTTACCGATAAGGTCAGGTTGGAACAGATACTTTCAAATCTCTTATCAAACGCAATTAAATTTACTGATAAAGGGACTATCGAAATCGGCTATTATATCGATCGGCGGCGCGATCTGGTCTTCTATGTTAAGGATACTGGTATTGGGTTATCCCCCGATGAACAGAAGATTATATTTGATCGTTTCAGGCAGGTAAGTACTTCATATAATAAGTTGTATGGAGGAACCGGGTTGGGTTTATCAATATCCAAAGGGCTGTGCGAAAAATTAGGCGGGCATATCTGGCTGGAGTCAGAGGTGGGTAAAGGATCGTGCTTCTTTTTCAATATACCATACAAGCCGGGGATTAATTTTGAGAAACCAAAAGAGATTGATTATATCGTAGAATACAATTGGACAGGGCATACTATTTTGATTGCTGAAGATGAAGAGGTAAATTATAGTTTGCTGGAAACCATCTTGAGTCCTACCGGTGCGTGTATTTTACGTGCTAAGACAGGACTGGAAGCGATCCAGCGAATCGAATCCGATCAACGAATAAACCTGGTTCTGATGGATGTCAAGATGCCCGACCTAGATGGATTGGAAGCTACACGCCGTATCAAAATGATACGTAGGGATCTGCCTGTAATTGCACAAACGGCATATGCTATGTCCACCGACGAAGAGAGTTGCCTCAGCGCAGGATGCGATGATTATATATCCAAGCCTTTACGTATCGATGACCTCCTGCGGAAGATTGATGCTTACCTGAGGCAGAAGCAAGTCAAGGAAATATTAAAAGAACAGCCGGTTTCAATAAGCGTCAAATAAGATTCGGTTAATGTAAGAACAGCTAATCAGCCCGGAATAATTAATACACGCTAAACAATACACCAATTATTTCTTATTATATTTTGTCATGGTTAGTTCAAGACCAATGGTTCCAAAACTTTTAATGATCTCACCGCAAACACTTAATCGGGCAGGAAGTAACTCTTCTTCTTCGGCAGTCCATGTGTCGAGAACATAATTAACCTGTTGCCCAGTTCTGAAGTCATTACCGATCCCGAATCGTACCCTGGCAAAATTGCCGGAACCAAGAACTTCAATAAGACTTGTGAGACCGTTGTGACCGCCGTCTCCTCCCTTCGGCCGGATACGAATAGTCCCGAACGGAAGGGCAATATCATCGGTAAAGACGAGCAGGTTTTCAATGGGTATATTTGCTTTCTTTAACCAGTAGTTAACTGACAGACCGCTACGATTCATGTAGGTAGTAGGCTTAAGGAGAATAAAAGATCTGGCCTTGTGGCGGTAGTCTGCTATATATCCGTAACGCTTATCCTCAAAAGTAATATTGGATGCTTCAGCGAAAGCATCCAATATCCTAAATCCTATATTATGGCGGGTATTATGGTACTCAGGCCCGATATTACCCAAACCTGCAATAAGATATTTCAATGGTAGTATTATTTTTCTTTACCGTGATCCTTGCCATGATCCTTAGCAGGAGCAGCAGCTTCGCCTTCGGCAGGAGCAGCAGCTTCGCCTTCGGCAGGAGCAGCAGCTTCAGCAGGTTTTGTTTCTTCAAGTTCCATACCTTTGGCAACACGCGAGGTAGAAACACCAACAACCATAGCTCTTGCGGGATCCAGCAATTCAATATTATCGAATTTCAGATCTTCAACTTTAAAGTACTTGCCAATTTCCAGGTCAGATATATCGATAGTAAGCCTTTCGGGTACATCCTTGATAAACCCTTTCACTTTAAGGTATCTTTTTTTCAGGCGCATCTTACCGCCGGCCCTTACACCAACCGAATTACCAATTATGTTTACAGGTAATGAAAGTGTGGCAGGTTGATCTTCAAATACTTCAATAAAGTCCATATGTAATACTTCATCAGTAACCGGATGGAATTGAAGATCTTTAAGGATTGCCAATCGCTTTTCCCCTTCAATATCCAGGTGCACGACAAATGTATCCTGGGTATAGATAATGTGCCGGAATTCATTCAGTCGGGCCGTAAAATGGACGTTTTCCTTTCCGCCATACATGACGCATGGTATCAATCCCTGCTTACGCAGTTCTGCAGTGTTTTTTTTGCCTGTTGTTTTTCTCAGGTTTACCTTAACTTCAATTGATTTCATTTTCCCTTTTTTAAAACAGTTAGAATTGTGTTACTTGGAATCCGAGTTCCCCATCACACACGTGTTTTAAAATAATCCCCGTGTGAAAAAGGAGTGCAAATATAGTAATTCTGGCTAATTTACACAATCGAACCAGTCATTTTACACAGAAAGGTCAGGAGATTTTTCGGCAGGTGCGGCAGGGCAGCGGCAAGCAGCGTTTATGGTAATAAATACGGTGAGTACTTTTGTTACGGCTGTCAATTAAAAAATAAAACTTGAGCTGATCGATTTGTACTTGTATACTTTACTAATTACATCAGCAAAGAGATCTGCCACCGAAATTACCTTGATCTTGTCGCTATGCCCCCGCAACGGGATTGTATCTGTAATCACCAGTTCCAGAATCGATGAATTATTGATACGTTCGTAAGCTGGTCCTGATAAAACAGGATGCGTGGCCATAACCCTTGCACTGGTGGCCCCTTCCTCTATCATCATGTCGGCGGCAAGGCATACAGTTCCGGCGGTGTCAATCATATCATCGACTATAATAATGTCTTTGCCTTTAACATCACCAATCACTTTCATTTCGGAAATGACGTTGGCCTTTTTTCTGAGTTTATAGCAGATCACCATATCGCAATTAAGGAATCTGGAGTATGCATTGGCCCTTTTTGATCCTCCGATATCTGGTGCTGCGATAGCCATATTGGGTAATTCGAGCGATTTGAGGTAAGGGACAAAGAGCGAAGATGCATATATATGGTCGACGGGTACATCAAAAAATCCTTGTATCTGATCGGCGTGCAGGTCCATGGTCATAATCCGGTCGGCGCCTGCTTTTACGAGTAGGTCGGCAACAAGTTTAGCTCCGATGGAACAACGGGGCCTGTCTTTACGATCCTGCCGTGCTAACCCCAGGTATGGCATAACAGCCACCACTTTATAGGCTGAAGCTCTTTTGGCAGCGTCAATCATAAGAAGAAGTTCCATTAAATTATCCTGGGGTGGATACGTCGATTGTATGATAAAAACGATGCAACCACGTACCGATTCAAGATAAGCTGGCTGAAATTCACCATCGCTGAACTCCAGGACGGAGGTAGCGCCCAGTTCTGTCCCATAACTTTTAGCTATTTTTTCAGCAAGATAGGTCGATGACCGGCCGGCAAAAAATTTTATAGGAGCTTTAATCTTCATTGTAAAACTGAACTAGAAAAATCAGGGTTTTCAATTTATGTGCGCACCAAAAGTAAAAAATATCATTACAATAAGTGCATTCTTACCGTTGAAAATGTTCAACGGGTTTTTAACAGGCACGATAGAAGGTTGCTCACTGTTTCATTGCAGAAAGCGTTTGCTCTATGAATTGCAGCACTTCCTCCTTACCCTTTTTTGTAAGTGTTGAAGTGAAGAAAACAGGCGGCAACGATTCCCAATCCTCGATAAGGGTTTTTTTATAATGGTGGAATAATTTATCGAGTTTACCCGGAGTTAACTTATCTGTCTTTGTAAAGCATATTGCAAATGGCACGTGGTTTTCACCCAGCCACCGCATAAAATTGAGGTCATTTTTCTGTGGTTCCAGCCTGCTGTCTATCAGCAGGAATAAGCACACAAGGCTTTCCCTTCTGAGCAGGTATTCCTGAATCATTGTCAGAAACTTGCTTCGTTCAGTCCTGGCAACTTTCGCATACCCATATCCAGGAAGATCCACTATATACCAGCTGTTATCGATAAGAAAATGGTTAATCAGTTTTGTCTTTCCGGGCAAAGAAGATGTTTTGGCGAGATTTTTCTTGCCGGTAAGCAGGTTTATCAACGAAGATTTTCCCACGTTCGACCGGCCTACGAAAGCATATTCGGGTAATTTGCTTTTTGGACAGCTGGCTAAGCAGGTACTGCTTTTTACAAATTCTATTTCCTTAAAGGCTGGTGGCATCATTGTTATTCGGTATCCGATGGAGTTTCGATATATACTTCGAGGAGCTTTACATGATCGTTAGGTTTTATGCTGTATTGATTTATTGAGGCAGGCATCAGCAAAGTTCCGCCGGTTGTGAGGGTTACATCTTCGTTATACTTACTTGCTAAAACGCATTCTCCCTCGAGGCAAATATAGATCACAAAACTATCGAGCCACGAATTATCGCGGGTACAGGGTTTTGTGAGTTTCAGCATATTGGTAGTGAAATACCGGCATGAAATCACAGGCACAGGACTGTCTGGTATTTCAGCATAAGGCGTTTTATAGCTTTCATAAAAATTATAATCGATAGCATCCAGCGCAAGGTCGGTATGTAATTCACGCGGATTTCCTGTTGAATCGAGGCGATCGAAATCGTAAATCCGATAGGTGACATCCGACGTCTGCTGAATTTCGGCTAATAAAATACCGGAGCCAATGGCATGGACTCTTCCTGCGGGAAGGAAAAAAACGTCGCCTGCTGTTACAGGTTCACTGTTGAGTATTGCTGTAAGTTTCTTTTCATTCAGGTGTTTAAGGTAGATATCCTTGCTTACCTTTCGGTTGAAACCTACCATCAGCTCGGAATTTTTTTCAGCCTGCATGATATACCACATTTCTGTTTTACCAAACGAATTATGCCTTTTCATAGCAAGCTCGTCGTCGGGATGTACCTGTATGGAAAGATAATCGTTGGCGTCAATAAATTTTATGAGTAGCGGAAATTCAGTTCCAAACCTTTCAAATACAATGTCCCCGACAAGATCGCCCATATACACCTCGATCAGTTCTTCCAGGTTATTACCGGCCAGAAAGCCCTCTTTTACTACCGATAGATGTCCGTTAACTCCCGATATCTCCCAGCTTTCACCAGCTTTTTCTGATTCAGTCGGTTTATGCAAAATACTCTTCAGTTTACTGCCTCCCCACATTTTATCCAGGATGATGGGTTTGAATTTCAACGGATATAATTGATTCATATTTGCTTATTAATTCGTTAAAAAATACAGGCTGATTTATTAAAAGAGATTTTGTTTTTGATTTTATCAGGCTTAAATTTGATTCTGTTTAGGAGACTTACTTTCGGCACAACCGTTAAGGTATGACGTAAGCCAGAGTACTCCGTTATTGACAAAGCAAAAATAGATAAAACCATTCAGTATAACCTAAATTAATAAAACATGTTACATGAAATTGATATCCAGAACATCCTGTTTCTTGATATAGAAACGGTTCCACAACATGCCTCATTCGAGGACCTTTCAGTAGAAATGAAAAATTTATGGGAAAAGAAATCAGCTTATTTCAGGGCAGACGATAAATCAGCCTCGGACGTATATCCCCGGGCAGCTATTTATGCCGAATTCGGTAAAATCATTTGTATATCGATAGGGATTATTACCCAGCGGAAGCGGGGGCTTGGTCTGCGCATAAAATCCTATTCGGGCGATAATGAAAAGATCGTTTTGCAGGAGTTTGCCAATATGCTGGATAAGCTTGCAAACAGTAAAAACATTTACCTCTGCGCTCATAATGGAAAGGAGTTTGATTACCCGTTTATTGCCCGAAGAATGCTGATACAGGGTATTAAAATTCCTGCAATGCTTGATAATTCTGGTAAGAAGCCATGGGAGATACAGCATCTCGATACGATGGAATTATGGAAATTTGGCGACTATAAGCATTATACTTCGCTTGAACTGCTGGCTGCTATTTTTAATCTGCCCAGCCCGAAGAATGATATGGATGGCAGCATGGTGGCTGATATATATTGGAAAGAGAAGGACCTGAAAAGGATAACAGAATACTGCCAGAACGATGTTAAGGCTATAGCGCGCCTCATGTGCCGCTATAAGGGTATTGAAATGCTGAAGGAAGAAAACATCGAAATAGCAAACGAGTAAACATCGTTATTTTAACGAGTTAATATTGAGAAAATCCAATAACAGAATAGTGAGTTCTTTAGGTTTTTCAACATGAACCCAATGATTGGCATCCAGTTCATGAAGTGTTGAAGTTGGAAAAATCTTCCTGAATTGAAGGATGTCATCAACATTAATGTAGTCTGATTTTGTTCCCCGAACGATGAGTGTTGGCCGGTTGAACGACAGGTTCGTGGTCTCGATTTTATCCAGGATCTCAAACGTGTTGTCGTTGATAGTTTTCAGGTTTATGCCCCAATAGAATGCTCCGTATTCGTCGCGTTTCAGGTTTTTAAGCAGATACTGCCTGATGCCCTTTCTTGGAATATGAGCAGCCAATTGGTTATCGATTTCTTCACGCGATCCTGCATGTTCAATATCAAGTGCGCCAAGAGCCTCGGCCATTTCCTGAAGCACTAACAGGTTGGTGGAATTTATATACGAGCGAAGGGCAATATCAATGATTACGAGTTTATCGACCTGTGCTGAATGTTTCAGGGCAAAGTTCATAGCCACTTTCCCGCCCATCGAATGTCCGATAATAATAGCCTTATCCGGTAGGTGGTCGTTAAAAAACTGATGCAGATCGCTTGTCATGGCATCGTAATTCATTACATCGTGGTGGGGCGATAGGCCATGATTTCTCTGGTCGACAAGATATACAGTGAAATAGGAACTCAGAGTACGGGCAATAGAGTACCAGTTGTCGCCTGAGCCATAAACACCGTGCAAAATTATGATGGCTGGCCCCGATCCCAGCTTTCTGAAGTGTAACTTCATCGGATAAGTTGTTGCAGGTATAGTTTAATAGTCTGTTCCAATCCGAAATATAGCGCATCAGAAATAAGAGCATGCCCTATCGATACTTCGGCCAGGTAAGGGATATTTTCGGAGAAATAGTTAAGGTTCTGCAGGTTGAGGTCATGCCCTGCATTTATTGCAAGGCCGAGCTGGTGAGCTCTTTCGGCAGCCAGCTTAAATGGCGCAATCGCTTTCGCTTTATCGGTTGGAAAATTGTGTGCGTAAGGTTCAGTGTAAAGTTCAATGCGGTCGGTAAGGGTTTCTTTCACCGATTCAAGATTCTCCAGGCCGGTACCAACAAAAATGGATGTACGTATGCCCTTTGAATGTAATTCGGAGACTATATCTTTCAGAAAATCCCTGTGTTTAACGGCATCCCATCCCTGATTTGACGTGATGGCATCGGGAGCATCAGGAACTAGTGTAACCTGATCGGGACAAACATCCTTAACAAGGTCAAGGAATGTTCTTGAAGGATATCCTTCGATGTTAAATTCAGTTGTAATGATCGGTTTGATGGCATAAACATCTTTTATGCGGATATGTCTTTCATCGGGCCGGGGATGCACTGTAATTCCCTGGGCACCAAACTGCTGACAACGAATGGCAGCCTCAACGACATTGGGTATATCACCGCCTCTTGCATTCCGTATTGTTGCAATTTTGTTTATATTTACACTTAATCTGGTCATGAGCTGAGCCATGGTTAACAAGTTGGCACAAAAATAGCTCATTTTCCGAGAATCGATTTATGCTGGCAAAAGATTTAATCTCTGATGTTATCCCTTCATTACGCACTTCAGATAGCGGACAGAAGGCTCTTTACTGGATGGATATTTTCAGGATATCCCATTTACCTATTGTAAATAATGTCGATTTTCTTGGCTTAATATCCGATAAGGACATCTATGATCATAATATGGCGGAAGAACCTATCGGTAATCATCAACTATCGCTATTCAGCCCTTTTGTCACATTCAACCAGCACATTTATGAGGTACTGGAACTGGCATCGGAAATGCAGTTATCGGTTGTTCCTGTGCTGGATCTTGAGAATAAATATCTGGGTGTAATAACCCTGACAGACCTTTTACACTATTTTGCCGATGTTTCAGCATTAAAACAACCGGGAGGTATTATTGTCCTGGAGCTTAATGCAAATGACTACTCATTGACCCAAATCGCACAGATCGTAGAAAGCAACGATGCCAAAGTGCTGAGCACCTACATAACGAGTCCTGTGAATTCAACAAAAATGGAAGTCACCCTTAAAATAAACCGAAAAGAGCTTACGTCAATTATGCAAACATTTATTCGTTACGATTATATTATCAAGGCTTCATTCATGGATGAGAATGATCTCAATAGTCTTTATGAAAACCGTTACGATTCATTCATGAAATATCTGAGCATTTGAGAAATTCCTTCTGAAATGAAAATTGCAATTTTCGGACGTACATTCAATCCTGATTTTTCCGGGTCAATTATCGAGTTCTTTAAAGGAGCTGAAGAGAACATGATACAGGTTTTTATTTTCAGTCCTTTCTACGATTATATTTGCAGTGCAACCGACTATGCGCCCGAACATAAAACACTTTATAATGTTGCCGAAGATATTCCGGAAGATGTCGATTTCATGGTTAGTATAGGGGGAGATGGTACTTTTCTGGAAAGTATAACATACCTGCCTAAATTTGATATTCCGGTTATCGGGATTAATTCCGGGAGGCTTGGCTATCTGGCAAACATTGCCAGGGGGGAGATCAGTGAGGCACTCAATACGATTATTAAAGGCCATTATGAATTGGAAAAAAGGACATTGTTAACCGTTGAGTTAACAGTTCCGGTATTCGGAAAACATAACTATGCATTAAATGATATTACCATTCAGAAGAAGGATACCAATATGATCACGGTAGATGCATTTCTGAATGATGAGTATCTTAATACATATTGGACCGACGGTATTATAATTGCTACTCCTACCGGTTCGACAGCCTACTGTTTAAGCGTTGGAGGCCCGATTGTACTCCCAGGGGCAGGTAATTTTGTGATAGCTCCTATCGCTTCGCACAACTTAACGGTGCGCCCGCTCGTTATACCTGATAATATGGAAATGAGGCTTGAAGTAAAATCACGAAGCGGAATATTCCAGATATCTGCTGACAGCAGAACACAGCTGTTGGATTGCGGTCAGAACACCCTGTATATACGGAAAGCTCCATTTCAGATCAAAATGGTAAAGCTCCCTTCCAATAACTATTACGGAACCTTACGTAGCAAGCTGATGTGGGGAGCAGATATCAGGAATTAGAATGAAACAGTTATTTGAATATTAAGCTAAAAAGTGTACTTTTATAGTAAGAGTGGTTATATTGAGAATGAGAATAAAAACGGGCATATGACATGAAACAGATCAAGATTATATACTATATACTGTTCACTGCAATTCTATTTGCAATTGCTGTTGAACCTGCCGATGGACAGCGATGGAAACTCAGGCGTTACGAAATAGGAGGGGGGTTGGGTGTTACTCAAATCTTTGGTGATATAGGCGGTACCATCGATGAGCATAACTGGTTCGGGCTGAAAGATATTAAATTCGATGAAACGCGCCTCGCTTTCCCCATTTACGGAAGATACAGGTTAACTCCTTTTTATACCCTCAAAGTAAATACAACGCTGGCTTTCGGGCATGGCGATGATGCCGAATCCAGGAACGACAGAGGACGCAGCTATAAGACTACCCTTTTTGAGTTTTCTGCCCAGGGTGAATATTATTTTATCGCCGAGGAACGTCGTTACAAATCAGCCGCTATGTTCAACCGACGCGGTATGCTGAATAATTATATGTCGTTCAGCGGCTATCTCTTCCTTGGACTGGGAGGAGTTTATACGCATTCTACCGTGACCTATACACAAGATATGGGTCAATTTGACCGGATCAAGCCAAATAATTTCGGTATGGTCGTGCCTTTTGGTGTGGGGCTGAAGTATATCATCAGTGACAGATGGCTTGCAGGAGCCGAATTGGGCTATCGGATATCCATCTCCGATTATATCGAAGGCTTTTCACAGATACAGGATTCGAAACATAACGATGTATACTACTTCCTTGGAGCTACTATCGGATATAAGCTAAAGACAACCCGGCGAGGCCTGCCACAGATCTTTGACAGGCAGTCAGGCGATTCAAAATCTTCAGCAAAACATAAAAAAGTAAATAAAAGGCCCAAATCGAAAAAGGATGCCATGGAATGATTGGCCTTTTTTAATGATCCCATCGTATTATTGTTTAATACTTTTATGTTTTTTTAAGAAAAATTCACATCTTGTGCGCTAAAAAAGGTTTTACTTTCGTTTTTGATAGGCGAACAAGATACTTTGCATGAAACACATCATCCTTTTATCAGCCTTCCTGTTAATTATACCTGCAGCTAAAGCTCAACGCTATACCGATTTTGGCCTGCTGGCCGGCGGGGCATATTACATGGGAGAAATAAATCCCACACGGCAATTTTACAGTATTAAACCATCGTTAGGCGGCTTTTTTCGCTGGAATATCAATAAACGATTTGCAGCTCGTTTAAGCGGGTACTACCTGACACTTACAGGCAGCGATCTTGATTTTCCCGACAGGATACACCCCGAAAGACCAAATACAACATTTTCCAATCCGCTGGTAGATTTTTCAGCCCAGGCAGAATTTAACTTTTTACCCTATATTACCGGTGAAGGGCGGTTCGATAATTCAATATATATATCAGGCGGTCTGGGGTATTCTATATTGCTCAACGGGACCAATACACCAATTATCCCGTTTGGGCTTGGCTTTAAATTTAATGTATCGGACAGACTCAGTACAGGTGTTGAATGGAGTTTCAGAAAAACCTTTGTTGATGATATCGACAATGCGTTAAACCCACTCGATAATACCCTTCTGAATAATAATGATTGGTATTCAGTCGTTGGCCTTTTTATTAGTTATAAGTTTGTTAAATTTGCAGCGGATTGTCCGGTATACAAATAGTAACGCAATAAATGATATCAAAGGAACAGCTTGATTTTACAAAGTTGCCAAAACATATTGCCATTATAATGGATGGAAACGGGAGATGGGCAAAGAAAAAGGGCAACCCCAGAATCTTTGGCCATCGGAATGCCGTGGCTGCTGTCCGGGATACTGTAGAGGCTGCTGCGGAAATAGGGATCAAATTTCTTACATTGTATGCCTTCTCCACCGAGAACTGGAATCGCCCAAGGACCGAAATTGATGCGCTCATGTCGTTATTGGTCAGCACAATAAACAACGAGACAAAAACATTGAATGATAATAATGTTAAGTTAAGGGCTATAGGCGATTTTGTATCTCTGCCCCGAGATGTTTCAGATCATCTGGAAGCAGCTATAGAAAAAACCAAAAACAATACGGGACTTAATCTGATATTAGCCTTAAGCTACAGCTCACGATGGGAAATTATTGAGGCGGTAAAAAAAGTAGCTGCCGACATTCAGTCCGGGAAATTAATTCCTGGCAATCTGAATAGTAAAGCTTTTGAGAACTATTTGTCTACTACAGATATACCCGATCCTGAATTATTGATACGCACCAGCGGCGAATACAGGGTCAGTAACTTTTTATTATGGCAAATTGCCTATACCGAGCTATATTTCACCCCTACACTTTGGCCCGATTTCAGGCGAGAACATTTTTATCAGGCGATAGCAGATTATCAAAAACGTGAAAGACGTTTCGGAAAGATCAGTGAACAAATAGTTACAAATATCAAACTTAACGATTAACAGCGGGATGCGGAAACTTTTAATTTCATTTGTACTCTTTTTTCTTCTCTTCTCAAATTCGTTCACACAATATGAGGATAAATCAGACGATCTGAAATTTGTTGACTATACACGATCGAAAGAATATATTATTGCCGATATAACAGTAACCGGGGTTAAATTCCTGCAACCTTCCCATCTTGTAAGCATATCAGGACTAAGCAAAGGGATGAAGATAAAGGTGCCGGGGCCTGAAATATCCGATGCTATTACCAAATACTGGAAACACGGCCTTTTTTCAGATGTAAAGATCCTGGTAACAAAAATTGAAGATAACCAGGTTTGGATCGAAATTCAGCTGAGAGAACAACCCCGCATGAATCAACTCGAAATATCGGGTATCAATAAAACAGAACAGGATGATATCAAAGAAAAGATAAACCTGAAAAGAGGAACCCAGATAACAGAGGACGTCCTGAATAATACATCAATTATTATTAAGCGTCATTTTCGTGAGAAAGGTTTCCTCAATGTTGGAACCGATCTGAAGTATGAAGATGATACGGCCAATGTTAATATGGTGAATCTGTATATACGTATTAACAAGAGTAACCGGGTTAAGATCGAGAAAATCATCTTTGAGGGTAATGAGAAATACTCCGATAAAAGACTTCGTCGGGTGATGAAAAAGACAAAACAAATCGACTGGAATATTTTTAAAGGATCGAAACTGAACGATGAGGATTATAAGGAGGATAAGAAAAAACTTATCGAATTCTATAACGAGCATGGGTATCGCGATGCAAAGATCCTTGAAGAAAAAATTACAAAGTTGAATGCTAAAAGGATAAAACTTGAGCTATCGTTAAATGAGGGCTCTCAGTACCATATCCGAAGTATTACATGGATAGGTAATACCAAATACTCATCGGAATATCTGAATGCTGTACTGGCCATGAAGCCTGGCGATCTCTATGATCAGAAGCTGTTGAACGAGAGAATTAGCACCGACGAGGATGCAATTTCTTCGGTATACATGGATAACGGGTACCTGTTCTTCAGCATAAATCCGGTAGAAGCGCGTGTTGAAAACGATTCTATCGACCTTGAAATGAGAATTTATGAAGGCAAACAGGCCACATTAAACGATATTATTATCTCAGGGAATACAAAAACCAATGAACATGTTGTAAGGAGAGAGCTGTACACTCGTCCCGGTGAATTGTTTTCACGTTCCGATATCATCCGATCAGTCAGGGAGCTTGCTGCCTTAGGACATTTTAATCCGGAGACCATATCGCCAAATCCCTTACCCAACCCTTCCGACGGAACTGTGGATATTGAATACGGGCTGGAAGAAAGGGCAAATGATCAACTCGAATTATCAGGCGGATGGGGCGGTTATTATGGTTTCATGGGTACTGTTGGGATCCGCTTTTCGAATTTTTCCATCAAGCACTTTTTCGATGGTAAGGCGTGGCGTCCTGTTCCCAGTGGTGATGGACAAACTTTGCAACTCAGAGCACAAGCCTCCGGAAAAAGATACCAGGGATATAACCTGAGCTTTGTGGAACCATGGTTCGGAGGGAAAAAACCAAATTCTTTCTCGTTCGGAGTATACTATTCCAGGAACCGTTACTCTACAACATCCGACTATAATGAATTCGATGAGTCAGATCGGGCCTTTAGAACCATTGGTGTTTCAACCGGATTGGGGAGGCGTTTGAAATGGCCCGACGATTACTTTACACTGTATAACGAAATTTCATTTCAACAGTACCGGCTGAATAATTACCCGATTGGGGAAGTATCAAATGGTAACTATAACCTGTTCAGTTTTAAAACAGTATTAGCAAGGAGTTCTCAGGATCAGATGATATTTCCGAGGCGTGGCTCATCGCTCAGCTTAAGCCTGCGCTTAACTCCGCCCTATTCGTTATTCAGCAACCGGAATTTTGCCAATATTCCTGCCGAGGAACGTTTTAAGAATGTTGAATTTCACAAATGGGATTTTGAAGGGAACTGGTATAACACCATCATTCAGAACCTCGTATTGGCATTGCACGCCGAATTTGGTTACCTCGGACATTACAATAAAGATATAGGGCCAACTATTTTCGAACGCTATGAAGTAGGAGGCTCAGGACTCTCGGGTTACGATGTTACCGGAACAGATATAATTCCCTTACGTGGTTATGAGGATGGAAGTATTTCAACAATAGGCAGGAATACAACCATAGATGCAAACCTCTATGACCGATTCTATGCTGAATTACGATATCCGTTCTCACTAAATCCATCGGCAACTATATACGGTTTGGTATTCCTCGAGGGCGGAAATGCCTGGATGAAATGGAGCGATTTTAATCCATTGTCGATCAAAAGGTCTGCCGGACTTGGTGTAAGAGCCTTTCTGCCAATGTTTGGAATGCTTGGCGTGGATTGGGGATACGGATTTGACCCGAGCAATCAAACACCGGGTGAAATTTCACGGGGGCAATGGCATTTTGTTTTGGGCCAGCAATTCTGATAACTTTACGGTATGAAATTTGTAATCTGCCTCAATAAAATTTATGACTTTGAAACGAATATGAACTTTTAAAATCAAAAATTCATAAGCAGGTACGATTAAAAAATTTTATGCGAGAGCGGAGTGTCTGCCTGTCAGTTTAGACAGGATTACATCTGTTCTCAAATTTTTAAATAGTTATTTTAAGAAATTTAAAATTTAAACGGATGAAAAAACTTGCGACATTTCTGATATTGGCGATGTTTATGGCATTGCCGGTGATGGCACAAAAATATGCCTTCGTTGATACCGATTATATTTTGGATAAGATTCCTTCTTATAAAGCTGCCCAGGATCAGCTCAACAAACTTTCAGAACAATACCAGGCTGAAGTTAAAAGCCGGTATGACGAGATCGATAAACTATACCGCGAGTACCAGGCAGAAAAAGTTCTGCTTACCGACGAGATGAAATCGAAACGTGAGGAACAGATCGTGAGTAAGGAAAAGGAAGCGAAAAAGCTTCAGAACGATTACTTTGGCCAGGAAGGACTGCTTTACAAGAAACGCGAAGAACTTATTAAGCCTATCCAGGATGAAATTTATAATGCTGTAAAAGAAATAGCAAACGAAAGCGGCTATGCTGTCATATTTGATACGGCAAGCAGCACATCGATGCTTTACACAAATCCCAGATACGATGTAAGTGATGAAGTACTCACACGATTAGGTTATAAGAATTAATTTCATACATTTGTAGCCCTAATAATAGTAAAATTTAAACATGAAAAGATATTCTATTTTCTTTCTGGCACTGACTTTCTTGTTATCAATGCAGTTTGTTAACGGTCAGCAAAAATTAAAGATCGGCCACATTAACAGCCAGGAGCTGCTCGCATCGATGCCTGAGAGTGATAGCGCACAAAAAAAGCTGGAGGCAATTGCAAAAGAACATGAAGCAATACTGGAAGAGATGACGGTGGAATTCAATAAAAAATTCGAAGCATACCGCAAGGCTTCTGAAGCAGGCACACTTAGCGATCTTGCCCGCGCCACTAAGGAAACCGAACTACAGGATCTACAAAATCGGATTCAAACCTTTGAACAAACGGCTCAACAGGATCTTCAGCAAAAACGTGTTGAACTTTTTACGCCTGTACAGGACGCTGCCCTGAAAGCTGTAAATGCAGTAGCAGAAGAAAATGGATTTACATACATATTTGATACAGGCATGGGCGCAGTGGTGTATTCATCACCCGATGCAACAGATATTCTACCGATGGTGAAAGCAAAACTGGGATTAAAATAACGTTTAATAATTTATAGTAACAGCCAACTCTTTCGGGTTGGCTTTTTTTATAACTTGCAGCATGAATCTGAAAAAAAACCAACCCATCGGTATTTTTGACTCCGGGCTTGGAGGATTGACGGTGGCTAAAGCAATTCATATTGCATTACCAAATGAGCAGCTTGTATATTTTGGCGATACAGCTCACCTTCCGTATGGCGATAAATCGAAGGAGACAATCATTCAGTATTCAACAAAAATCACCGAATTTTTAATACAGCAGCAATGCAAGGTCATTGTTATTGCCTGCAATTCCGCATCGGCCAATGCATTTCCTGAGGTTGTTGAACACACCGGAAAACGCGCCTATGTTATCAATGTAATCGATCCGATCGTCGATTATATAGCAAATACAAACTATTCGAAGATCGGTGTTATAGGGACTAAGAGTACGGTCGACAGTAATACGTATCCCGAGAAAATTGCCTCCAGGAAAAAGGGAGTTGTTGTTTCCTCAATGGCTACTCCTTTGCTTGTGCCTATGATTGAAGAAGGGTTTATCTTCGATGATATCAGTAATGCAATCATCCGTAACTATCTTTCACGTCGTGAAATCAGCGATATTCAAACGTTAATTCTTGGTTGCACTCACTATCCGATTATAAAAAACCAGATCAGCAAGTTCTATAACTTCGATATCGATATTGTGGATTCCGGGAAAATAGTAGCCAACAGTCTGCAGACCCTGTTGAAGGAAAACGACCTTATGAACGAAACAAAAAGAGCATCAGGCAACAAATTCTATGTCTCGGATTTAACAAGATATTTTAAACAGATTGCCAGGATGTTCTTCGAGGAGGAGATCGATTTAGTTAAGCTTAATATCTGGCAGTGATTTATTCTGTTGTGCTATTTCATTCTCATCCACTTCAACGTACCCGGGCTCATGATTTTTTATACTGAAGCAAATCCTCAATCCCTGAGAATAATTATCATCGACCCATATCCTGCCACCCATTTTTTCGACGATCCCTTTTGAGATAGCAAGTCCAAGACCAGTACCGCCAAATTCACGGCTAACTCTCTCATCAGCCTGTCGGAACCGTTCAAAAATAATATTCTGTTTTTCAGGAGAGATACCAATACCGGTATCTTCAACATAAAAATATATGAAAGAATCTTCCTTTTTACAGACAAGTTTTACATATCCCTCTTTTGTAAACTTCAACGCATTCCTCAGCAGGTTATTAAGTACCTGTTTTATTCTGATAGCATCGGAAATGATGATACTCTCTTTCGGTTTTATATTGTATTCAATGTTGAGATCTATATTGGTTTTACCAATACTATCGCGTAGCACTTTAAACAGATCAACGATCTCATCGATGAGATGAGTCAAGTTGAAGGGGGCCGGATGAATCTTTAACTGGTTCGATTCAATGAGTGAAATATCGATAATGTCGTCAATAATTCTGAGAAGTTGTTCTCCGTTACTGGCTATAATTTTAAGGTAACGGGCTCTCTTTTCTTCATCTGTATCGGTATTCAGGAGAAGGTCGCTGAATCCGAGTATCCCGTTCATAGGCGTCCTGATTTCATGGCTCATATTGCCTAAAAATACCGTCTTAAGCCTGTCGGATTCAATCGCCTTTTCTTTTGCCATGATAAGATTTTTTTCGTACTGTTTCAGCTTGGTGATATCCGAATCGATGGCAATCATCTTATATACTTTCCGGTTTCTGATCAGGGGCGTAAGCGTTGTCTGTGCCCATATTTCACAACTTTCATCAGATCTGACATGCGTTTCGAAGGTGATAGATTTTTTATCGGACAGGCATCGTTTAAATAACTCCCTGATCATTTTATTAGGAACGATATCTGTAATTGAATCGTGCTTACTTTTAATCAATGCACTCAGCGTGGTACGGTAAAATTTTTCGAAGTGTGCGTTGCACCATTCAATTTTTCCTTCAGGATCATAAATTGCTACACTATTATTGGTCTCACTGGCTACAATCGATAGTTTTTCGAGTTCACTATTGATAATTTCAAGCTCTTTATTCTGAGCTTCAATCTTATTATAGCTGATCTCTATTGTTTTCCTGGCCTGTTCAAGGTTAATCCTGAAACGTTCCAACACGGCAATAGTCAGCAATATACATTCAACGGTCAGTCCTATTTTCATCGAGTTTAACACGAAGAAATTCAGATTGACGATATTCATCTCTTTCATTTCGTGTATTAACATACCAAGAAATACCGAACAGAAAGCAGCTATTAAGAATAGCGATGGAGCATAGTTTTTATCAAGATAAATAAAAGCAATGGTTATCAGGAAAATTTGAGAAAATAATATCAGTAAAGGCAGACCTATATCGGCAACCAGCGATACCGGGCTTGGGAAGAAATAGAAAAACGGAAGAATAATGGCAATAACCTTAAAAAAGGTCGAAAACCTTTTTATACCCTTTGATTTATCTTCATTCTTTATGAACTCCAGCGTGAATATTATCAGGAAATAGGTATATAATCCGGGATAGATCCATTTTAATTTTTCGACGATATTCGGAAAATTGAACAGATAAAAATAGCCATCGTAAATAAGTTGAGTTATTGATGCAAACAAGATAACCAAGGAATTGAGCAGGTTCACCTTATCGCGCGAAGAATAGTACAAGTAAATATTGAATAGTATGATAAATGCCAGCAAACCATAGATGAGCCAGCTAAAGATTTCATTTTTACTGTCGGCTTTCTGATGGAACGATTCTTCAATTAATAAGAGCGGTACAGTTAACGAATGTCCAAGATTATTAACATTCATAAAATATTCGCCCGTATTGCCCGGATCGAGTTTTATCGGAAATAAAAAATTTCTGTGCAGATATGCCCGGGTTTTAATGCTATGGAGTTCTCCTGTTTCGATCTTTCTGACAACAACATCATTTGAGACCTGGTAGAAAGAAATATGATCGAGATCGGCATTCGACACTTCCAATATATAATCGATAGGTTTAGTCGTTTTATTTTTGATAATCAGGTGAAACCAGAAGGTAGATTTTGAAAACCCGAAATTTAGTTTGTTCTTGCTGTTTGGAGCAAAACTGTACTGGCCTTTCTGTTTAATCAGATCATCAATTGTAAGGGTACTATTGGTATCTTCAAGGATCGAGATCTGTTGGTACAGATTAATCTTACTCTGAATTTTATCGATAAAAAGTGTATCAGTTGCAAATATGCTCGTCGAAGCCAGTAGAAAACACAGGAATATAAAATATTTGCAGAGTCTGATCATAGATAGTGTTAATAAACTTCTTACCGGTCTCCTGTATAAATAGGGTTTGCTGATTTTCTCAGCATAAATTATTAGCAAAAATTAAATTTAC
>CAZWIU010000031.1:0-42223 GCA_964634105.1 uncultured Bacteroidales bacterium
ATTGTAATACAAACATTTAACTACTTTGAAATAAAAAATCAGCAAACCCTACTTACTTCTTGTACATACGACTGCTTTATTTGTCAAGAACCAATTCACAGGTTACCGGGTAGTGGTCAGAGTAATTCAGCTCATCCGTCCTGTAATTTATCGATCTCAGTACTTTCGAATGCAGAATATAATCAATACGGAAGGATGATAAATTCCCACGGTATGTTACACCAATACCCTTCCCTGATTCTACAAAAGCATCAGTAAGTGCGCGTTTAAATGTCTGATAAGTATACGAAACGGGAGTGTCATTAAAATCGCCACACATAATAACCGGATACGGCGATCGGCGAATATGTTGTTCTAACTCATCGACTTGTTCCGCCCGTTTGATAAACGCTAATCTTAGATGATTTGAAATATCGCGAAATTCGTCAAGACGTTCTGAATTCAGGTGGTATGCCAGGCTATCGGCAAAATAGTAGTAATTCTTTCTGAATTTTATCGATTGAAGATGAACATTGTAGACACGGATAGTATCGTCATGTATTTTAATGTCAGAATATATAAAGGAATTATTGGATTTATTAAATCTAACACTACCCTTTTTTACAATGGGAAAACGACTATACATGGCTAGTCCGTATTTAAAAGTTTCTCCCGAACGATATGTATACAGGGTGTGTTTCCATGGCAGGGAGTCAAGGAAATTGTCAATGTATTGCTCACTTAATTGAGGTCTGTCAGATATTGTAATATAATCCTGAAGACATACAATATCAGGAAGCTCTCCTGCTATGTAGTATAGTACGCTATCACTGATATGTTCACGCCTGTCCCATTCGTAATAATTAAAGAGGCGAACATTATATGTAAGCAGTTTAATCGTTGGATTCAGGTTCGGATTTTCTGGGGCACCATTAATCTGTACGTAACGACCAATATTTGACCATCCGGCTATGATTACCAGCAGTGATACCAGAAAAGCCCAGTCTTTTTTCAAGATCCAGAAAAGACAAAATCCGATGTTAATAAGTAATAGCAAGGGGTAAGCCAGTCCAAAAAAAGCAAACGGCCAAAAATATGCAGGATTAACATAGTTCCCTGCATAGGCGGCAATTAGTGCTAGCGCAAAGATCAGGTTTCCCCAAAAGAGTATTTTTTTAAATAAATGCTTCAACTTATTATTCCTCTAACTTCGATTACTCATTTTAAACAAGGTTTCCTTTTCCCCTTTTGTCAGACTATCATATCCCGATTGTGCAATTTTATCCAAAATTCGGTCAATCTCCTTTTGTGTTTCAGCCTTCGCCCGGTTATATTCCAGATCGTCGCTATACTTTGCCTGGTTACGGTACGATACCTTCATTTTAGGTTTTCGTTTAAAAAGTACAGCAACACCGTCGGCCATTCTTCCAAAAACACGGCCGATATCTTTCCCCTTTTTCATTTCCATTGCAAACAGATATCCATAAATGGCGCCCCCTAAATGGGCAATATGCCCGCCAGCATTGGCAGAGGCTATTTGTAGTATATCAAGTATAATATATATGATAGCAATATATTTTATCTTCACAGGACCTATAAAAGGAATATAGACCGTATAGTTCGGTGCATAAAAAGAGATTGCGATAACTATTGCGGTCACAGCTGCCGAAGCTCCCAGGGTTTGAGCATATTGAGCATGCTGTTTCAGGCCGGGAAAAAAGTTATAGGATAAAATGAAAAGAAAAGCTCCGGCAAGTCCGCCAATCAGGTAGGTTGTCAATAGTTGTTTCTCGTTCAGGTAGTGAAGGAAGATTCGCCCAAACCAGAATAGCCAGAGAAGGTTGAAAAGAATATGCAGAAATTCAAAATGAAGAAACATGTAAGTAATCAGGCTCCAGGGACGGTACAGGAGTAATTCAAGGTTCGCCGGGACCATCAGGTAAGTAAGCACGGTGTTTTGAAAAAATGCAGACTTATCCTCAAGATTATTTAGTGAAGAGCTGAATAAAAAATAGAAAACAAAAATCAGCTTTACCCCTACGAAAACGGCAAGATTAATATAGATCAGCTTAACAACGGCTGTTCCCTGTTTAAAAGAAGCTTTTATTTCATCTGCAATGCCTGACATAGTTTCATCCCCAGTGAAAAAATACGTCTTTACGCGAATTTAGTAAATTTTAAACTGCTTTCTTTTCCAGATCAGAATAAGGATAAAACCAACAATTGCACCCCCAAGGTGAGCAAAGTGGGCAATATTATCGCCTTTAAAATTTGCTATACCAAAGAAAAGTTCAAGAACTGCATAGATTGGCACCAGGTATTTTGCTTTAATCGGGATGGGTAGAAAAATAATCATTAGCTCTACATTCGGGAACATCATTGTAAATGCTGCCAGTATTCCGAATATTGCTCCCGATGCTCCTAACATCTGCGCAGGCATTTCTTGAAAGAAATAAACTAATAACTGCAGACCTGCTGCTCCAAGGCCGGAAAGAAAGTACAGTATGAAAAACCTTTTACTACCTAATACTGATTCCAGAACTTGTCCAAACATCACTAATCCAAACATATTAAAGAAGATATGCCCCAGTCCTCCATGTAAAAACATATGAGAAATAAGCTGGAACGATTTAAATTGCTGAACATCATTTAGGTGAAAATGAATACTATATAGACTTAGATATGCTGTTATGATACCATTGGTCAGGAAATCTAAAATGAATATAATGATATTGGCAATTAAAATGAACCTTGTAACAGGTGGTAGTGCTGATAAAAAATTTCCTCCTCGTGTATAATTCATGCTTCGCTGTTTTCGTATTTGTAATTAGAACAATATTGCCGTCTTTATGTTTTAATTGCCCGTTAATTCAACATTTTTTCGATTTCATCAAGTGTGATGATCGTTATTATTTTCTTTCCGCCCGGACAATAGCCCGGATTCTCGCAGGCAAACAGTTCGTCTACCAGCTGTTGTATCTCTGTTGGTTGAAGGTGTCGGTCCATACCTTTCGAGGCTGCTTTTGCCAATGCACCTGCGACTCCTTTACTAACTGAACCTCCAACTTTCTGTCCGGTCTGTTTGTATTCTTCAAGCAGACTTTCAACCATCTCCTGAAGATCAGGTGGATCAATTCCTGCCGGGCAACTATTCACAGTAATTGTAGTTGACCCCAATTCACTTATTTCAATCCCGAGCTTCGATAATTCCTCTTTTATTTCCTGCATTATCAGGTAGTTGGCGGGGTCAAGATCCAGCTTTGCCGGATAAAGTTCTCGTTGTGCTATTCCCTGGTTGTGGGCAAGGCTGTGTATGAATTGTTCATATAGAATGCGTTCATATGCCCTGCGAATATCGATTATCATAACTCCCGATTTCACTGAGGTAAGCACAAAACGGTTTTTCCATTGAATATAATCTGGTTTATGAACCTCGATTTCATCCTCTTCTTTAAAAAGCACATTCTTCTCACCATGCTGCATTATAGTATCCCCTTCATATTCCGGATACAGTGTCTGCCAATTTTCGGGTAGTTTATCTTTTTTCTGTGTATATGCTCCAGCCCTTCCGGATGCAGTATGTGTCTCAAAAGGATTATAAGAAAAATCGACTGGAATTTCAGGTGGAAAGATTTCTGTATTCCTTCTCAAAACAGGAATATCGATCACCCCGTCTGTCCCGAAATCAATGGAAGGCACGGTACTGGACTTACCTAATGCTTCTCTGACAGCTGCCTGGATGATTTGAAAGATAGCCTGTTCATTTTCAAATTTGATTTCCGTTTTTGTCGGATGGATATTGACATCAATTGAAGAAGGTTCGGCATCAAAATAAATAAAATAACTTGGGAAAGAATCGACAGACAATAGTTTTTCATATGATTTAATGATAGCACGATGAAAATACGGATGTCTCATAAACCGCCGGTTAATAAAAAGAAATTGTTCGCCAGAAGTTTTTCTGGCAAATTCAGGTCTCCCAATAAATCCATTAATAGTTACCAGGGTTGTCCTTGAACTAATCGGATTAAGGTTATTAATGATGTTTTTGCCAAATACATGAATAATCCTTTGTTTTAAATTTGTTTTAGGTAGCCGGTAAATGTCCGATTCGTTATGTATCAGGTTGAAGGCTATTTCGGGATGAGCAAGTACTATATGCTGAAATTCATTGATGATATGTTTTAATTCTGTTGTATTACTTTTCAGGAACTTGCGACGGGCAGGCACATTATAAAACAAATTTTTTACTATGAAGTTACTGCCGCTGGCTCCACTCATTGGTTTCTGATATTCCACTTCCGAGCCGTTTATAGCAATCTCGGTTCCTATTTCTTCATCATGTTGCCGGGTGCGCAATACTACCTGTGCAATGGCAGCGATAGAAGCAAGGGCCTCTCCACGGAATCCTTTTGTACGGATCTCAAACAGGTCTTTTGCATCACGGATTTTGGAAGTAGCATGCCTTTCAAAGGATAACCGCGCATCCGTATCAGACATACCAATTCCATTATCGATCACCTGTATCAGTGTTTTTCCAGCATCTTTGATAACTACGGTTATTTCATCAGCTCCGGCATCCACTGCATTCTCAGTAAGCTCTTTTACCACCGACGACGGCCGTTGAATCACCTCTCCTGCAGCAATCTGATTTGCAACCACATCAGGAAGTACTTGTATAATATCGGCCATAGTATTTTTGTTTATAAAACCAATTCTATTGAAATGTTTGTATTGTAATTTATTGTTATTCAAGAAATAGCCGACAAATAATATATCCATTCGTCGGCTTAAATAACCATCACAATCCTATTAAAAGTCACGGAACAAATGTACAGTTTTCTGTGAAGATTCATAAGATAATTCGACCTTCGGTGATAAGTATCAGGATATTCATGCGTCGATAAATACTATTATTGCGTATACTACAATCAAGTTATCAAGGTTATCGTTAATTTTATCATCTTAGCTTAATTTTGATTTCTGTCTATGAATACAATTAAAGCTGATTTTACTGAAGCGAAAGAAGCCCTTGAGAAGTTTATCGTAAATGAATCGAATCTCGCAGCGATTCATAAAGCCGGAACTATAATGACACACGCATTAGGCACAGGTAACACAATCTTCTCCTGCGGCAATGGAGGATCGATGTGCGATGCCATGCATTTTGCCGAAGAGCTGACGGGTCGTTTTCGTAACGACCGGCGGGCAATAGCTGCCATATCAATTTGCGACCCCTCGCATATTACTTGTACTGCCAATGATTATGGCTTTGATGCTATTTTTTCAAGATACCTGGAAGCTCACGGGAAAAGGAATGATGTTCTTCTGGCCATAAGTACCAGTGGAAATAGTAAAAATATTGTGAATGCTGCAAAAATAGCCCGGCAAAAGGGAATGAAGATTGTTGCCCTCACCGGAAAAGACGGAGGCCTGCTGGCAGAAATTTGCGATGTTGAAGTCCGTGTGCAACATCACGGATATTCAGATCGTATACAAGAAATCCATATCAAGATCATTCACGCACTGATTAACTTTATTGAGAGTCAAATAAGGTAAATTGTTTCATCGTTCATTCAATAGTTATCTACCTGCTTATTAATTCAGGTTTATATGGAAATGAAGAAGAGCTCGAAAAGCCAGATCATTGTTGCTGAAAGCATCCTTTTACTAGTTATTGGCTTATCCACCATCTCATGTATCAAAAATGAAATAGGAAGCTATACATACTCTCCCACTTTTTCACTACCCGTAGGAAATATCGTGACCACATTCCCCGATATTGCTCCAAATCTTCAACTTTATCCGGCACCTGAGGATTCTTCTCGGATCGATACAATACCTGTATTGTACTATAACGATATCCTGTATTATACAACCACCTCATTTGATACTATCTTTTACAAAGAAATCAATTTCGCTGATATGAGCGACCGGTTGGAGATGGCGGAGGAAATAATTTTCAGGATCAATTATGCTAATTACTTCCCGACGAGAGTATCCGGCCAGGTATACTTCGAGGATGCTGCTTTTGCGGTGGTAGATTCTCTTTTCCCTGATGGACCCAGAGAGGTTGATGCAGCAAGGGTTGATGACGAAGGTTTTGTGATTGAACCAACCATTGATCAGGTTGAAGTAACTTATCCCCGTGAAAAAATCGATCGCCTCAACAGAGTTCAGTTTGTAGCAATTTTTGTTCATATGGATTTGATTTCCGATAATGAGATCATCAGGTTTTATACCGACCAGCGTTTTGAAATGCAGATCGGTCTGCGAATTTTGATAAACCGTCAGCTAAACCAGGAATAAATAAGCGGTCTGCATGAAAAAATCCTTGCTCCTCCTGTTATTGTTTACCTTTATTTCAGCTGGCGCCCAGCAAAATCAACAACTTTATTTTATGCATTACCTTGGGGAAAGCAATTTTCTCAATCCTGCCGTTCAATCGCCCTGCAAATGGTTTATAGGCATGCCGGTCCTTTCTTCCGTGCATCTGAATTATGCCAATTCTGCCTTTTCGGTTAATCAGTTAATTTCTCCGGGTGCCGATGGTATTGTTAATATCAACAAAGTGATTAATCAGTTGGGTAGACGATCAATCATCGGAGCTGAATTCCATACTACACTTCTGGCATTAGGCTATAAGCACAGTGATTATTACTTCAATTTTTCAGTCATTGAAAAGGTGAATCTGCCCATGACCATTTCGCGCGATATTTTTGGCCTCATTTGGAACGGGAATCATTCTTATGAAGGAGAAGAGGCGGGCTTCAAAGGTACTGCAGCATATTTTACTTATTACAGGGAATACGCGTTGGGAATTTCCAGGAGAAATGCATCGGATATACTCTATGGTGCAAAAGGAAAATTACTCTTCGGAAAACTCAATCTCTCAACTCCCTCAACCGATATTTCCTTATTTACCGATGAGGACACCTATAACCTGACTTTCAATGGCGATTTCAGGTCGAATCTTTCCTTGCCTGTAATAGTTGATTACGATAGCGGCAGGATCGGATCTATAACTCCCGAAGAACCGCTCAATTACTTACAAATTCTGTTTAACAGAAAGAACTGGGGCTTTGCAGTTGATCTGGGGATAGTGATACCCTATTCCGACAGGCTTACCATTGCCGCAAGTATTCTCGACCTGGGATTCATAGGTTGGCGGTCGAACCAAAATAATATTATCGGTTCGGGTAATTTTTTCTATGATGGCCCGTTGGGTGACACCATCATCAGTCCTGATTATGTTGAAGATCTTATAAATTCCTTTTCCGATTCGATGCAGCTCGACGTTACTCACGAAAACTATACTACCTTACTCCCTGTTAAAACCTACCTTGGTATTAACTATGAACTTTCTCCAAAACTTTATACAAGCGCCTTATTCTCATCTGTAATATATAAGACCAAGTTGGTTACAGCCCTGACCGGAACAATTGATTACAATCCATTCAGGAACTTTCACTTGCTGGGAAGTTATTCTATGATGTACCGTTCCTTTAAAAATGTCGGGCTGGGATTTTCTATTGGTCGTGGACCCTTTCAGTTCTATATGATTTCCGATAATGCAGCCGGAATGATATGGCCCTATGCTGCCCGTAATCTGAATCTTCGTTTCGGCCTGAATATCAATCTCGGGTGTTCAATAAAAGATGATAAGGAGCGAGTGTCGGGCTCAGGCCGTCAATATGGTCCTTCTTCCTGCCCTGTCTATGAAAAGGACATGCAACGCAAAAAGAGGAAAGCACATTGGAGATAGAAAAACCCTTCGGCATATATGTGTAATTGTTGATTTGTTTAACTGAGCGGTTGATAGCCCGTAAAGTTTCTGAATGAAACCTTCTACAATCTTATCTCTACTATCGGGCAACTTTACGTAATGCGGATCGCAGTTGAATTTTCACTCATATTCAGTCAGAAATTTGGACATTAAGCCTGGGTGCCCTATATTTGAATGTGAATAATTGAAACGGATTATGAAATAATGATTTTCGCCAATTAATTTTGACGATAATCAGCTAGTTGTAAGAATCTCAATCCGTATTGTTAAATTGATTCATCGTCGTTAAGTGTAAGGAGAAATCATGTTAGTAAAAGCTTTTGCCAGCGCTGTATATGGTATTAACGCAGCAATCATCACAGTTGAAGTCAGTGTCAGCAAGGGTATCAACTTCTTTCTTGTTGGTTTGCCCGATAATGCAGTAAAGGAAAGTAAGCAGCGTATGGAGACTGCCATTAAGAGTCTTGGATATAAGTGGCCTGGAAAACGTATTGTAATTAATATGGCTCCGGCGGATATACGTAAAGAAGGTTCGGCATACGATGTGCCGCTTGCTATCGGTATTCTGGAAGCTTCCGAACAGCTAAAACCAGATAAACTGGCTGATTATATCATCATGGGCGAGCTTTCGCTTGATGGCACTATCCATCCCATAAAAGGCGCTTTGCCTATAGCTATTGAAGCGAGGAAACATGGGTATAAGGGTCTTATTCTTCCAAAGGAAAACGCACGCGAAGCTGCTGTTGTTGACAGGCTTGATGTTTATGGCGTTGATAAGCTGACTGAAGTAATTGATTTTTTCAATGATAAAAATTCGCTCCAGCTAACCTATGTAGATACCCGCAATGAGTTTCTTATGAATCTCGACAATTATGACGAAGACCTAATCGATGTTAAAGGCCAGGAGAATGTTAAACGGGCACTTGAAATTGCTGCTGCGGGTGGTCACAACCTGATCATGATCGGTCCCCCTGGAGCTGGAAAAACGATGCTTGCAAAAAGGTTGGGTTCTATTATTCCTCCTTTAACTCTTCACGAAGCTCTAGAAACAACCAAAATTCATTCGGTTGCCGGTTTACTCGATGCTGAGACCTCCCTTTTAACACACAGACCATTCCGGGCACCTCACCATACCATTTCCGATATCGCCCTGGTGGGAGGTGGCACATATCCTCAGCCGGGAGAAATATCGCTTGCCCATAATGGAGTTTTGTTCCTTGATGAACTCCCCGAATTCAAAAGGACTGTACTTGAGGTGCTTCGTCAGCCTTTGGAGGACAGGAGGATTACAATATCCCGATCGAAATATACCATCGACTATCCTGCAAGCTTTATGCTTGTTGCTTCAATGAATCCTTGTCCATGCGGTTATTATAATCACCCCGAAAAACAATGTGTTTGCACTCCCGGAGTAGTGCAAAAATATCTGAACCGCATCTCAGGTCCTCTGCTCGATAGAATTGACATACACATTGAGGTTGTACCTGTCCCTTTTAGCAAACTGTCCGAGACTCGATCGGGAGAACGGAGCGCCGATGTGCGAAACAGAGTTACTCAGGCCAGAAAAATCCAGGAAGAACGTTTTTCTGAATTCCCTGACATTCATTGTAATGCACAAATGAATTCATCACTTCTTCAGAAGATTTGTCAGGTTGATGCCGAGGGAACAGCCCTGTTGAAAAATGCAATGGAACGTATTGGACTCTCGGCCCGCGCATACGATCGTATCCTTAAAGTCGCCAGGACTATTGCCGATCTGGAAACTTCTCACGAAATTCAACCTCCCCACCTGGCTGAAGCCATTCAATATCGGAATCTCGACCGCGAAAACTGGGCTGGATAAAAATGTAAAGAGGCAATTGCTCTTACCTTAGTAATAGAACAACTGCCTTCTATTTACATGAAAAAAAGTAGATGTTGAATTTCCTCCTTTGCTTATTCTGGGTCTGTTATTTTATTATTTAACAAAATATACTTTCACAATAATCATGATTGCAATCACTGCCAGAAACATTAACAGCAGATATATCTCTTTCGGTATTTTAAACTTTTTCATATCCTAAAAATAGGATGAATCCCAAAGAACACAGATTAGAAAGTAATTAGAAAATGATTAGAAATACCTAAGAAATATTTTATAATACCAGGAATGGTAACTTTGTTATAAAATGAGTAATCATGAATATTATTAAGATACTAATTGTTGAAGATGAACATCGGCTTGCCGAAATCCTGAAGCGGCAATTGGAGGATTCCGGTTTTACTATCGACATCGCACATGACGGATACATAGGTAAGGAATTAATCGGGAGAAATTCCTATAACCTGATCATCCTGGATATTAATCTCCCGTTGATTAACGGCTATGATTTATGTAAAGAAATTCGAAAAACCAATAGTATTGTCCCAATCATAATGCTGACCGCGCTTGGTACACCCGATAACAAACTCACAGGTTTTGATGCCGGTGCTGATGATTATGTGACCAAACCATTTGATTTCAGGGAATTGCTGGCACGTATCAATGTATTTTTAAAACGGACCGATACTCAGGCTGAAGCTGAAAAATTAAGAATAGCTGACCTGGAGATGGATTTAGGAACAAGAATGGTGAAACGTGCAGGTAGAAAGATTGAGCTTACTGCAAGAGAATCATCTCTCCTTGAAACATTCCTCCGAAATAAAGATAAACTACTCACTCGTGATTTTATTATAGAGAAAGTCTGGGGCATTAATTTCGACCCGAGTACAAATATTATCGACGTATATGTTAACTACCTGCGAAAGAAAGTAGATAAAGATCATGAACTAAAACTGATTCGTACGAAATTTGGCTTTGGCTTCTATTGTAGTGAAAAAGAGCTTTAACGATGAATATCAAAACACGATTATCCTTTCAGTTCAGTTTTCTTGTAGTAATAATCTTGTTGTTCTTTTCAATATTAGCATACTATTTTTCATTTACCAGTCAGCGCCTAAGATTCAGGGAGGATCTTCTCGATCGCGCAAAAAATACGGCTATTCTGTTAATAAATGTTGATGAGGTAGATTCAACCTTACTAAAGAAAATACACCAGTCGACTATCTCATGGAAGGATGAGGAAATCGTTCTTACCGATTCAGAACTAAATATAATTTATAGTAATAAAGTCCAGCTGTTAAGCGAAAAAATTATCAGCATGAATGTTTGCCAGGACAATATTAACTATTTCTCGGTTGGCGAAAAGGATGGAGTTTGTTATCGGCATATGTCAAATAAACAAATATACTATGTGTATGTTATGGCCTTTGACAAATCGCGCAAAGAGAACCTGAAGGAACTTCGTGAAATACTGTTCTGGAGTATATTATTCAGTACATGGCTTTCAATATTTATCTCCTATTTTTTTTCTAAGAATTCAATGCAACCTATATCAAGGATCATCCGGAACGTCAAAGCAATTAATTCCTCACGACTTAATGAACGGCTTGATGAAGGTAACAAGCATGATGAAATAGCCCAGTTGGCAATAACTTTTAACGAATTACTTTCAAATCTTGAAGTTGTTTTCAAAAATCAGGAAGAATTTGTATCCAACGCTTCGCATGAATTCAGAACACCCCTTGCTGTAATGATTGTTGAAGCTGATTATTTGTTAAGCAAGACAAGAAAACAGGAGGAGTATACACGGTATCTCTATAAATTTGTCGATGATCTTAAGAGACTTAATGCCCTGTTAAACAGCCTGCTTGAATTGGCACAGATCAACCGGGATATAGCTCTTCAGCTTAAACCGGTAAGAATTGATGAAATCATATACAATGCTGTTGATGAAATTAAAACAAAATACGAAGGGCGCAAAATTGTTTTAAAGATCCAATATCCCGAAAATGAAAACGCCCTGTTAATAAATGGTAACCAAGGCATCTTGACCATCGCTTTTAAAAACCTGATCGACAACGCATGTAAATTCTCCGATGAGGAAGTATTAATAGAATTCCTGATCATGCAAAAAATAATTAAAGTATCCATCGAAGACAAAGGCATAGGAATACCTCATGATGAACTGGACAGTATATGCAGTCCTTTTAAACGGGCTTCAAACGTAAAATTCAAAGCAGGTTTTGGTATCGGATTGTCATTGGTTTCAAGGATTCTTGAACTTCATAATGCTGTATTTATTATTCATAGTATTGAAAATAAAGGAACCAGCTTCGAAATCAGTTTTAATCGTTATTATCTTCCTGACCTAAGTCAGGTACCGGATTGAGTTAATGTTCTCTTTATGAATTTCAGCTACATGCAGCAAGCCAGTATTCTGGTAACATAAAAAACTTATCTTACTATATTCTTTATACCTATCATTTTACAACCTGATTTTTTTTATAACTTTATTATTCGATGATTAACCCCTGAAAAATTGACCCTTAGTCTGAATTTCGCAATTTTTCAACTGAGCTCTTATATTTATAGCGCCAGGTCGAATTAAAAAATATATATCTTTACGCCTTGTTTTTAAAAAGGATTGAAATAATCGATACAAAATTTTGATTTTAAGATATTTACAAACACTTTATTAATTTAACTAAGAAAGGAAATAAATATGATACCGTCAGTATTTTGGTTGGTTCCTATCGGTTCTTTGCTGGCGCTTGCCTTTGCTTTCTATTTTTTTAAGAAAATGATGCAGGCCGATGAAGGAACAGATAAAATGAAAACTATTGCTCAGCATGTGCGGACTGGAGCTATGGCTTATCTGAAACAGCAGTATAAAGTAGTTATAATTGTATTTGTTATCCTGACAATAATTTTTGCGTTTCTTGCTTATGGAATAAAAATACAAAATCCATGGGTTCCGTTTGCGTTTATTACTGGTGGTTTTTTCAGTGGTCTATCCGGGTTTTTCGGTATGAAAACTGCCACGTACGCCTCTGCCCGTGCAGCCAATGCCGCACAAAAATCTCTCAACGATGGTCTAAAGGTTGCCTTCCGCTCAGGAGCTGTTATGGGCCTCGTGGTTGTTGGTCTTGGATTACTTGATATTTCGATTTGGTTTTTTGCCCTAAACTATATTATCGGAGCATTAGATAATACCACAAACCAGGTTATTGCATCTGATCCTTCGATGAAACTTATTATCATAACAACCACTACCCTTACTTTCGGTATGGGAGCGTCAACTCAGGCTTTATTTGCACGCGTTGGCGGAGGTATTTTCACAAAAGCTGCTGATGTGGGTGCCGACCTGGTAGGTAAAGTAGAAGCTGGGATACCTGAGGACGATCCGCGGAATCCTGCAACCATTGCCGATAACGTTGGTGATAATGTAGGTGATGTGGCCGGCATGGGTGCTGACTTATATGAATCATATTGTGGTTCAATTCTTTCTACTGCTGCTCTTGGTGCCTCTGGCTTCACACTTGCAGGTCTGACCGCCGCAGGTTTTGCTTTCACTTCGGAACAGGCGTTAAGTATTCAGTTTAATGCCGTTATCGCTCCAATGCTCATTGCTGCTGTTGGTATCATTCTTTCAATTATCGGTATTTTTGCTGTAAGTACCAAAGAAGGTGCTTCACAGAAACAATTACTCGCATCCTTAAGTCGTGGCGTTAATTTAAGCTCTATACTGATTGCCATATTCTCTCTCCTTATTCTCTGGTACCTCGATTTACCTAACTTCCTCGGAATATGGGGCTCAATAGTTGTTGGTCTTATTGCCGGAATCGGCATTGGTAAAACCACGGAATATTATACATCGGCTGGTTTTAAACCTACCAAGGCAGTGGCCGCCTCCTCGTTAACCGGTCCTGCTACCGTAATTATCAGCGGTATTGGGTTGGGAATGATGTCAACAGCTATTCCGGTTTTAATTGTATCATCAGCAATCATACTGGCTTTTTTGTTCGCATCTGGCATGAATTTTACAAACTTAAGTATGGGCCTTTATGGTATTGCCATTTCTGCAGTCGGGATGTTGTCGACACTTGGAATTACACTCGCTACCGATGCTTATGGACCTATAGCCGACAATGCTGGTGGCAATGCGGAAATGAGTCACCTTGGCCCTGAAGTTCGTAAACGTACCGATGCCCTCGATTCACTCGGAAATACAACTGCTGCAACGGGCAAAGGTTTTGCAATCGGCTCGGCTGCCTTGACAGCTATGGCGCTGTTAGCTTCCTATATCGAGGAAATTAAGGTCGGCCTGTCCCGAATTCCTGATAAAGCTCAACTATTTTATGATACAATGGGGGTCAATATTCATAATGCCACTATAACTGATATTATGCAGTACTTTCATATCGATCTGATGAATCCACGTGTTCTCGTTGGTGCATTCCTTGGCTCGATGGCAGCATTCTTATTCTGCGGATTAACAATGAATGCTGTTGGGCGTGCTGCTCAGAAAATGGTAGAGGAAGTTCGCCGTCAGTTCAGGGAAATCGTGGGCATTCTCGATGGTAAAGCCGATCCAGACTATGCACGCTGTGTCGAAATTTCGACACGGGGAGCACAACGTGAAATGCTATTTCCTTCATTACTCGCTATTACCATTCCTATTATTACAGGTATCCTTTTTGGTGTCGCCGGTGTAATGGGACTTCTGGTTGGAGGTACTGCAACTGGTTTTATCCTGGCTATTTTCATGGCTAACTCGGGCGGTGCATGGGATAATGCCAAAAAATATATTGAAGAAGGTAACTATGGCGGAAAACGCAGTGAATGCCACAAGGCAGCCGTGGTAGGTGATACCGTAGGCGATCCTTTCAAGGATACTTCCGGACCAAGCCTTAACATCCTGATCAAATTAATGAGTATGGTTTCAATTGTTGTGGTTGGCGTAACCTTGGCATTTGCTCTCTTGTAGAAAATAACATACAATTAATTAATTTAAGACCTGATAATATACCTGTCAGGTCTTTTTATTTATGGTTAAAACAAACCTGTCAACTGACTTTATACTCAATCTCGGGACGTTCTTCCAGATACCTGATCAACTCATTCGTTACAGAAACCGAGGTATTCCTTGAAAACAATTCGACTGAGATATTTTCATTTTCATCAACAATACAGAATTTTATTCTTGCTTTCCCTGAATTTTGTGCTACTTGTTCTTTTATTTCCTCTATGATCTCTTCATTAATATCACTGACGGAAATCCGAATGGAAAGGTTATTTATTAAATTCTCCCGGGCATTATTTAAAACAATGATTGATTTAATCCTGAATTCCATTACTTCTGCATCTTTTCGCCATGTATTCAGTTGAAAGGAACCTTTTATCAATAAGGAATACCCTTCATACATATACTTGCGATAATCTTCATATTCTTTACCAAACAACACAAATTTATGGGAATCGGTATAATCTTCGATAATGAATGAACCAAATGGCCTGCCGGTTTTTGTTGTCATATGACTTACTTCGGTTACTAGACCTGCGACAGATAACTCCTTGTTTTTCTGGTTTTCTGGCTGCTGTAATTCAGCCAGTGTGCAATTTGTGAAATTTTCAATTTCGAGTTTATAATCATCAAGCGGATGCGAAGAAAGATAAATCCCAATCAATTCTTTTTCTTTGTTTAGTTTATAAAGAGGAGGCCATTCCTCACCTTTTAATACTGCCGGTTTCTTCTGTGCATTCTGATAGCTGGTATCAGTATCGAACAAGGTATTTTTAAGTTGTGTTTTCACAAGGTTTCCATATCGTAATAAATTGTCGATAAAGGTTAGATTTTCTTTATCTGCGACAAAGTATTGATGCCTGCTCATCGTTCCAAAACTATCAAAACCCCCAGCCATAACAAGAGCTTCAATACTTCGCTTGTTGACAGTATTAAGGTTAATTCTTTCAACAAAATCGAAGATATCGTTAAAATTACCATGCTTTTCACGCTCTTCAATTATATGTCGGACAGCTGACTCACCCAATCCTTTAATTGCTGCCAGGCCAAAACGAATATGCCCATCCTTGTTTACCGTGAACCGTGAGTGACTTTCATTTATATCAGGAACCATAACACGTAAACCCATCCGCTTACATTCTTCCATAAAAAATGTGATTTTTTTTATATCGTTAAGATTCCGGCTTAGTACTGCAGCCATAAATTCTGCCGGGTAATGGGCTTTCAAATAAGCTGTCTGATACGAAACTAATGCATAACATGTAGAATGCGATTTATTGAAAGCATAATGTGCAAACGCCTCCCAATCGGTCCATATTTTCTCTATAATCCTATCGTTATAACCATTGTTGCGACAACCTTCGATGAACTTCTCCTTCATTTCATCCATCATCGATTTAATCTTCTTCCCCATTGCTTTTCTTAACGAATCGGCCATGCCTTTGGAAAAACCTGCCAGCTTTTGAGATAGTAACATAACCTGCTCCTGATACACTGTAATACCATAAGTGTCTTTGAGGAATTCTTCCATCTCAGGTAAATCATAAACTATCTTTTCAGCTCCATGTTTCCTTTTAATAAAGCTGGGTATATATTCCATCGGACCAGGCCTGTAAAGTGCATTCATAGCAATGAGATCATCGAAACGGTTGGGCTTAAGCAATCGCAGGTACTTCTTCATTCCTGGTGATTCAAACTGGAATAGTCCCGTTGTTTCTCCCCTTGCATAAAGATCGAAGGTCTTTGGATCGTCCAGTGGAATAGTCTCTATATCAATATCAATTCCTTTTGAAAGTCGAATGTTTTCTATGGCATCTCTTATAATGGAGAGCGTTTTCAGCCCAAGGAAATCCATCTTGAGCATCCCGGCAGCTTCAATGTGTTTCCCATCAAATTGAGTAACAAATAGTTCGGCATCTTTATTTGTACAGATAGGAATATGTTCTTCGAGGTCATCCCTGCCGATGATAATACCACAGGCATGCACCCCGGTTTGTCGGACAGAGCCCTCCAGTACTTCCGCGTATTTAAGTGTTTGCGAAACCAACGTATTTAAGCTGTCGCGTTCGCGTTTCAGTTCAGGAACCTCCTCATAGGCTGTTTTAAAGTCAGTACCCGGACGATCAGGTATAAGTTTTGCTAAACGGTCGGCTTCTGATAGTTCCAGTTTTTGTACCCGGGCAACATCCCGAATGGCCATTTTCGGGGCCATGGTACCAAAAGTGATTATATGGGCAACCCGTTTTGCACCATACTTATCAACTACCCATTTCAATACCTTTTCTCGTCCGTCTTCATCAAAGTCAATGTCAATATCCGGAAGTGAAATACGATCGGGATTTAGAAAACGCTCAAACAGTAAATCATAACGAATCGGATCGATATCGGTAATCTTCAGACAATACGCAACAGCAGATCCCGCAGCAGAACCCCTGCCAGGACCGACTGATACGCCCATTTCACGTGCAGCCTTAATGAAATCCCAAACGATGAGAAAATATCCCGGGAAACCCATTGTTTTTATAGTATCCAGCTCGAAATCGATCCGCTCCTGTAATTCGAAGGTTAATGAATGACCATATCGTTTCTTGGCTCCTTCCTGTACCAGGTAGCGGAGATAATCCGATTCTAGTTTTACCCGGAGTACTTTTTCGTACCCTCCCAACCTTTTATATGCTGCTTCGGTAAATTCTTCGATCAATTCATCTTTTGTGAATTTTACACGATATTCTTCCATGGAACCAAAGTCTGCCGGTATTGGAAATTCGGGCATGATAGGCTGCGAATCAAGACTATAGGTTTCAACTTTTTCGACAATGCGGGCAGTATTTTCCAGGACTTCGGGAATATCGGCGAAGAGATTAAACATCTCCTCCCTGGTTTTCATCCATTCCTGACGGGTATAGCGTAAGCGGTTGGGATCGTCAAGATCTTTCCCTGTACTAATACATAAGAGTCGGTCGTGCGCTTCGGCATCTTCAGCGTTGATGAAATGTACATCGTTCGTTGCAATAACCAGGGTATTTGTTTCTTTGCCAAGTGCTAAAAGTTGTTCATTCACATAGATCTGATCCTTAAATACCTCATTGTCAATTTTCTCATTGCCGGAAGGATGCCGTTGTATTTCAAGATAGAAATCATCACCAAAAATTGATTTGTATTCTAACAGGACTTTACGGGCCTCATCAATTCCTTCATTTCTTACTACAGATGATATTACACCGTTCAGACAGGCAGAAGTCGCTATCAGTCCTTCATGATATTTCAACAGCAATTCTTTATCAATGCGCGGTTTATAGTAAAATCCTTCAGTCCAGCCATAGGATACCAACTTTACTAAATTATGGTATCCCGTAAGGTTCTTCGCCAGTAAAATTAGGTGTCGGCCTCCCCCATCCATCTTATCGGATTTATCAAACCGGGAACGGTATGAAACATATACCTCGCAGCCAAGAATAGGTTTAATGCCTTTTTTTTTCGCTATGCTGTGGAACTCTTTCACTCCGAACATATTTCCATGATCGGTAATGGCCATCGCAACCATGCCATCGGCTTTGGCCTTGGTTATTAACCCTGAGATATCGGCAGCACCATCCAGAATAGAAAACTGAGTATGAACATGAAGATGTGTGAATGGTATAGTAATTGCTCTTGGCGTTTCAATTTCAATTTCACTTTCACTTTGAGTCTCTTCGGTAATTACTTCAGCCTGGTAATGAATATCCCTGTCTGGTGCAATATGTATATCGATAGCTTCTATCCGATGAGGATTTTTTTCTTTGAATCTCGAAATGAATTCCTGTTTCAGACCGTAACGTGAATAATCAATAACCTCAAGACGGAGTAATTCAAGAAAACATCGGGCAGTTGCAGCCACATCCGCAGCAGCGTTATGTGCTTCACGAAATCCCTCCTCAAAAAGTTTTTGGTACAATTCCGAGAGGTTAGGCCATTTGAATTTCCCCGCTTTACCTCCCGGCAGAGCGCAATACCCGGTACTATCTTCCATGGTATCAATTGTAGCCATTTTAAGGAAGGCTGTTTCGATCTGTTTCCGTATAAATTCTGCTCCGACAATGCTGATATCAAACTGTATATTGTGCCCAACCAGGAATTTTACCTTTGTAAGGCTTGCGTTAAATTCATTCAGCACCTGATCCAGGTCGACGCCCTCAGCCTGGGCTTTTTCAGTAGAAATTCCATGAACTTTTTCCGCACTGTAAGGAATTGTATATCCTTCAGGTTTAATAATATAGTTTCTTGCTTCGATAAATTCACCCGTTTCGCTGTGAACCTGCCATGCAATTTGAACCATTCGGGGCCAGTTATCTGAGTCTGTTAGGGGTGCTTTATAATTCTTAGGCAACCCGGTTGTTTCGGTATCGAAGATCAGGAACATAATTGATGATTATCCAGGAGAATAAATCGCAAGCTAATCAGTAAAGATAAAATTACCCTTCCGGAAATGAAAGTAATGTTGATATTTAAGGATAATTAAATTTAAATGAATGTCCATTTTGATACCTAATTACCAGGAATACACACCCCTAAATCTCCTCTCAGGAGGGGACTTACTACCCGCAAATCCTTCCCCCTCTTGAAGAGGGTAATTGCATAGATAAAGGCAGGGAATCGATATAATTCCTCTTTTTTTACTCACCCCACCTTGTATTTTGATAATGCCGGGTTTGTTTAACCCCTCTCTCGTGAGAGAGGGGTGCGAAGCGGGGTGAGTATAGATGTGCTTTTATACTTCTGCCACTTTCCAGGCAATTACCCTTGAAGAGGGGGACAAAAGGCGTGTGTTGTTTTATTAATTATAGATTGTTTCATGGCACCATTGCGGATAATCATATAAATTTTAATATCATAAGCCTGATTTTAAAGAAGTATAAAATGAAGAATGTATACGTTTTTATGCGTGATAAAAATGCCTATCTTTCCGGTTTTAGTATTCATTAAAATCTGGCAACAAGGTAGTAGTATTTATAGGTCATTTTTGCAGATTGAAAAACGCAATATTATGCTTTGTTACCCCTGTCAGCTTCTTGTAACTTTGATCATCTCCATTAAAGCCAACATAACTATGAAAACACAAGTATGGTTTACAAATGCCCTCGCTTTAATTCTAGTATTTACATTATTTTCGTGTTCCGAAAAAGAAGATAATACTCCCTCTCCCTTGGCAAGAATTGATTTTGAAACGGTTTCTATAGATCACTCCATGAAAGGTTGGGAGATCTTTAGCTGGCCAAGCGGTAAAGACTGGACTTATTCAGTGTTACCGGGTAAAAACAGTGGAAACACTTATGAGTCTGTGATTGGGAATCCACTATTGGTAGTTGGAAAAGATTCCCTTAAAATGCTCCTGGATAAATTTCCCGAACAAGAATATCTTTTTTGGGTCGGTGAAGAACGGGTAGAAATATGCTGGGGTGACAACTATGAAAACATCTCCCTGCCAGATGAAAGAATCATCCGTGAGATAAGGGATTATTGTGCTGAGAGAAACCTTATACTCATGATTGATGAGTAAAAAATGATACTTACCTCATCTTTTTCAAGCTAGAATTTTTTACCTGTTTAATTGATGAGTTGATGAGTTGATGAATTGATTTATATAAAAACAAATTTTAATTTCAGATTTCAATTCGCTATTGCTCTATCTTTCAGACTCAATCTCAATCTATCCCTCTACCATACCAGTTCAAATTCCTTTTCAAGGTAATCGGATGAATTTGTTCCTACCATAATGCTGAATTTCCCGGGTTCGGCAGTGAAATTCATATTGGCTGTATAAAACGACAGCATTTCTCTAGTAATATCAAATGTGATGGTCGTTCTCTCGCCGGCTTTCAGAAATACTTTTCTGTAACCTTTCAGCTCCTTTATCGGGCGGGTGGCCGAGGCAAACCAATCACGCAGGTAGAGTTGCGCAATTTCTTCACCATCATATTTACCAATATTATTCACTGTCACACTAACCTTTAACGTATCATTCATCGCTAATGTGTCGACACTTAATGTTAGTCCTGAATAACTAAAAGTTGTAAAGCTCAATCCGTAGCCAAATGGGAAAAGCGGTTCTATGGGAGCATCAAGATATTTTGATGTATACCACTTTGCTGCTTCAGGCGGGCGGCCTGTATTCTTATGATTATAGTAAATCGGAACTTGCCCGGTAGTATATGGAAATGTTGTTACCAGCTTACCGGAAGGATTATAGTTACCGAAAAGTACATCTGCAATGGCATTTCCTGCTTCTGTGCCCAGAAACCATGTTTCCAGAATTGCGTCAAGATTTTCAGTCTCCCAGGGAATAGCTAACGGGCGACCGTTCATCAGGATGAGTACGATAGGTTTTTTTAATGCGTGGATTTCCTGAATAAGTTCCAGTTGGATCCCAGGCAGTCCCAAATATGAACGGCAGGCAGCTTCTCCTGACATACGGGCTGATTCTCCCATAGCAAGAAGAATAACATCTGCCTTTTTTGCTGCAGCCAATGCCTTTTTAAAGCCGGTTCGGTCGTTTGATTCTATGTCACAACCCTTCTCATAAAGTATTTTTGTTTTCGGGTCTGTCGCACTGCGAATACCCTGTAACAGGCTGACAGCATCATTTGCATTGCCCATGCCATGCCATCCTCCGAGAATATCTTCAGCGTTATCAGCCAGCGGACCAATTACTGCCAGGGTATGTAAATCTTTTGGTAAGGGAAGCAGCTGATGGTTGTTTTTTAACAATACGATCGATTTTCGTGCAACATCACGGGCAGTTTCCCGATGGCTGTCGCATAACAGGGTGGCCTTTTCTCGCTCAGCATTACAATATCGGAAAGGATCGTCGAATAATCCAAGCTGAAATTTCAGGCGTAATATTCGCCGTACGGCATCATCAATTTTTTTTAATGCAATTTTATTCTCTCGTACCAGTTTCAATAATGTCTCGCTATATGTATGACCCTGCATATCCATATCAACACCTCCCTGCATGGCTAACAAAGCAGCTTCTTCCTTACTGGATGCAACTCCATGTGAGATCATTTCATACACCGAATTCCAGTCAGAAACTACCATTCCGCTGAATTGCCATTCATCACGAAGAATATGATTCAGGTTTCTGCTGCCAGAGGCTGGTGTACCATTCAGATCATTAAAAGCTGTCATGAAAGTAGCTACTCCTGCATCGACAGTTGCCTTGAAAGGAGGAAAATAGATTTCGTATAAGGTCCTTTCCGATACATCAGTAGTATTATAGTCTCTTCCTCCCTCAGCAGCACCATAAGCTACGTAATGTTTTGCACAGGCAGCAATAGTATTCAAGGCAGATAGCTCTTCACCCTGAAATCCTTTGACTCTTGCTTTTGCTATTAGTGAACCTAAATAGGGATCTTCCCCTGCACCCTCCATAATTCTACCCCAACGGGGATCACGCGCAATATCAACCATGGGCGCGTAGGTCCAGTGTTGTCCGGCCGCCGAAGCCTCAGTGGCTGCAATACGTGCAGATTTTTCAATTATTTCCAGATCCCATGAACATGCTTCAGCAACAGGAACGGGAAATATAGTTGCATAGCCGTGGATCACATCATAGCCAAACAGCAATGGAATGCCTAATCGGGTTTCGGTCAATGTGATTTCCTGAAGCTGACGAGTATATTCAACTCCGTTGATATTTAACATAGCGCCTACTTTGCCATTTCTGACATCATTCAAATATTGATGCCCTTCTGCCACGGGCCCTGTTAATTCCCCGACACCACTTAATACACTCATCTGTCCGATTTTTTCTTCAAGTGTCATCAATGCCAGTACAGAATCCACTTTTTTATCGATGATTAACTCTTTATCTGATTTGGCTGCATGCTTATCAGTACAGGAAAATCCCAGGTACAGCATTGTGATTCCTAAAACAAAAAACGTCCGTTTCATTTGCTTATTTGATTAGTACATAAGTCTCTGCTAAAATTTACCAGTAAATAATTAATACAACCGGTATAAATTTTTATAGAACCGAAGGAACAAAAAATGGTGGAAATCGGAAAGTATGAAAACTCATCATTAACTATACATTATGTAAAAGCAAACTTCAAATTTACATGTTCATCATAAATTCGGTCAAGTTGGCTTCACGGGGCAAAGACATCTTTTTTCTTAACCTGTAACGACTTATCTCAACTCCCCTGACTGAAATATTAAGCAAAGGTGCAATCTCTTTACTTGAAAGATTCATTTTTAAATATGCAGCTAACCTAAGATCTTTAGGAGTAAGTTCAGGATAGTTTTTCCTTAGCTTCTTAAGAAAATCTTCATGTACCTGATCAAAATGTACTTCAAATCGCTCCCAGTCATCGTGCCCGGATAAATCTTTTTCCAGGGTTTTAATGAGTTCAATAATCTGTCGTTTTAATTCGAGGTGCAGCATCTTTTCTGAAACTCTTGTGAGTTTTTGCTTAACCCGGTTGAGTAATTCATTCTTATAAGTAATCTGCATGGTTATCGATGCAAGTTCCTTGTTTTTACTTTCCAGTTCAGCAAGGTTCATCTGATTTTCTGCTTCCAGTTTTTCGTTCCTTAATTTAATTATTTCTTGTTCCGCTTTAATGGATGCTTCCTCAAAAACTTTCTCTTTCTCCCGCATCACCAAACGTTGCTTTTCTTTCAGCTTATGTTTTTCTTTTTCAATCTTTTTCAATACCAAAAACACTGAAAAAGCTATTCCAGAAGCAATTAACAGGGCATATAGAATATACGCTGCCGTACTTCGGTAGAAAGGAGGTAAGATCTGAAAGTGAAAAGGAATTGCTTCACTGATCTTTCCATAGATATTTCTTGCCTGGACTTTAAACGTATAGTCTCCCTCGTGCAGGTTTGTGTATTCCTTTTCGGTTCCTGAATTCCAATCGGACCAATCAGTATCAAAACCATCGAGCATAATTCTGTACTTGATATCTTTAGACATTTCATAACTTAAGGCAGAATACATAAACCGTAGTTGATTATATCGATATGATATTACACAATTCGTGAGGGGTTCAGAATTATTAAAACTTTCAGCAAAAAGAACAGAATCAGGTAAGGAAATAACTTTAGATATTTTTACAGCATACCCCGAATTATAGTCTTTATTAAAGGTAGGATCAAAATGAATTACACCATCCAGATTCGGGATAAGGATGTTGGCGCGGTCAATTGAATATATGCTTTCATAACTTGCAATCAGCTTACTTCCCAAGGAAAGGAAAGGCAACTCTGTTTTGGTATAAGTCCCGTCAAAGTTTGATTTGAGAATCCCCATACCATGCAATGTAAAATACCATAAATCTCCCTGTTGATCTTCTACAAGAGAAAATACGTTCTTATTATCGAATAGCTTAGTCAGGTTCTCATCAGGATAAAAGATATCACGGGAATAATCATATCTAAATATTCCCTGATCAGAACTAACAATAACATGGTTATTGAATTTGAGGATGTTCAGATTAAAATCAGAGGGTAATCCCGAGGACTTTGAATAATGCTTCACATGGATAATAGAGTCGAAGTCTTCATTAAACTGTATTCTGTAAATTCCTTTGTATCCATGGCCCATCCATAGGTTGCCTTTCTCATCGAAATAAATCTCTTTGCATGATTGATTGAACCCAGGGATTGTTTTCACCGATTTCCAGGTATGTTGTTTTGGATCATACCTGTTTAATTGCAGCCCGAAATACATACCTTCCATAAGAAGTTCAGGATGTCCAGGTACTTCAATAAAGGTCCACCCTCCGTCGACACTGCTGATTCGATTAAGTTTGTCGCGATCAACAATAAAGGTACCTTTATCATGGCCCATAAGAATTATATCACGTTTATTTGATAAGGTCCACACCTGTCCCTGGGACCCTTCAATAAAATGCAGCGCTGTTGATTTCCCATTTAAACCAAGGGCAACCGGCCATTTGGTATAAAACAATCCCTGGTTTGTTCCCAGGTAGAGGTAATCATCTTTTTTCTCAATTGCATAAGTAGCCCCAATATCATTTTGATGAGCAAGATATGAAAGGGGAGAATTAAGAATAATCATATCAATTCCGTTGTCGAGCCCAAGCCATAAGTTTTTATCCCGGTCAGAAAAAAGACTTAACACAGTATTATTCTGCAGACCTCTTTCTCTGTTCAAATGTTGAACAAGCTTTCCATTATGGTCCATAATAATTACACCATCCTGAACAGTACCAAAGGCAAAATTACCTTCACCAAGTGCAATTGCAGAAAAGATCTGGTTTTCTTTGAAATGTTTCTGAAGGTCACATTTATATTCACGAAGACCCTTCTCATCAAGAATAAATAATCCCTGTTCCCTGGTTACAACAAGTATGGATCTCTCATCATATCGGATCATGTTCATTACAGTAAGATTCCCTAATTTTTCAGTCCCTTTTACAAACTGCAGTTCAGATCCATGAAGTTGTTGTAATCCCCTGTTAATCTCTCTAATATAGATCGTACTGTCAACCTTAAACGAAAAGTGCAGATTTCTGTCAGAAACCAATACATTAATAGTATCATTTCTATATACAAAGATTGCGTTAAATGAATGAAATAAAATTCCACCTTGATATTCAAAAATATGCCACACCTCGCCAAAGTCGCGATACGCTTCCGGCACCTTATTAATTAATGAAACATACACTAGTCCGTGATTTAAATCGGGAATAAAATATCCGAATTCGCCGGAAGCACCTACAAATATCTTATCACCATCTATTTTTACTGAACGAATAATCGACCCGTTTGGCACCGGGAAAAGGGTCCAATATGTTCCATCATAGGCCAATAAGCCTGAATTATTTCCAAAATACATCATGCCCTCATTATCCTGGCATATTGACCATATCTGGGTACCAGCTGAGTATGAATCCCTAGTGTAATTCTGGATAGATGAAAAACCTGAATTTTTTATTGAACCAAGGAGTGGATGCAATGTGAAAACCAGGATAAGAAAATTCAGAATACCTCTTTTCATTTTCAAAAGCTAGGCTGATCTTTCAAAATTAACCAAATAATCAAAATACATATGCAGGTACATCAACTGGACATTGTATGATTTCAGTAACGTGGTTTATTTATCCTGTTATAAAGTCCAATAAGGAATGCCTGTAAATTATGTTTAACCTAACACTTCTGAAATCAATTCATCATAACGTACAGCTTATCTGAGTTCTCTTATCGAGTGAAGAGTTAACTTGTGAAGCCTTTATGAAAAGATGTGGTACGATAACTACTACTGTAAAGCAGGATTCTTTTTTAACAAAATCTGATTAATCTGCTGTTTAAATAGCTGTTTAGTTGCTTCCGGTGTCTGGGCAATTCCAGATGACATCACCGGATTTTCATTCATGGGTATGAATAAGAAACTTGGTATACTCTGAATACCAAAAACAGCCGCCAATTCCTGCTCGACCTGAATATCGATTTTATAGATCTGTATTTGCCCTGCATACTCCTGGGCAAGTTCTTCCAATATCGGAGAAGTCATGCGACAGGGACGACACCAGTCAGCATAGAAATCAATCAAACCGGGAAGTTTTCCCTTATATATCCATTGATTGGGATTACTTTCATAATCAACAATTTCCTGCAGGAACTGTTCTTTCGTTAATTTTTTTGGTACACCAGGTTCCGTTTTCTCGGCAAGAACATCATTTACAATAGCTTTTGTCGTATCTATTTTATTATCAGGGCTATTCTGACTATTACACCCCAACACAAGAATATTAGTAACAATAACAAGGCTTATCAGCTTTTTCATTTCGTCCCTTTTATGTAAACAACCAAATTGAATTGCAAACTTACTTTAAAGTTATTTAAGTAATTGCTATAAAAACTAAAATTAAACAAAGATAATATTTAATTATGTGAATACGTTCATATATTATGCCAAGTTTCATTTTAGCGAACAAAAACTTGTACGCAGTATGGTTAAAAAAAAGAGCTGCCAATATGACAGCTCATGAGGGAGTTAATTATTTCTTAGAAATAGAAGAATAAATTGATTGACCCATCCAGATTATCTATCCCTATACCTACATCATCTACTCCATCGGAACTTGATTCTCTAACGAAAGTAGATACTTCCTGTGAAGCACTATTCCAGTATTGATATTCCATAATACGGTTCTGTGCCCAATGGTATGCAGCCGTATAGCCAAACTCACCTCCCAATGATATTTTTGGTCCAATAAAATACTCAACTCCTATGAAGCCCCTTGCTCCTAATAAAAATCCTTTATCAGTAAAATCGTTTATTACGCGGGCTCCGTCAGCAGTATAACTATTATTGTAGGTCTCAGGTGTATTAAACTCGTTTGTTATTGAATTGCCATAATTATACTTTGTGGTATACCTGTTATAGCCAAATAACAGTTCAGCACCATATTTACCCTGAACACGGCTTTTACCGCGTATTTTTTCAATTCCTACCCCGAGAAGAACCACATTGTTGACTGTAGTTACCTGGTCGTCTACATATTGTGGTGCGAAAGGATCAAATATCAATGTACTCTTTGGAACCACATAGACATCGGTATTTGAACTAAAATCAAAACGAAAATTAGCCCGGATTGCCATATCGGCTTTTAGCATATATTTCCCATATATGGCATTGATTGAAGTAATATTATCGCCATAATCAAAGCTTGGTGCAAAAGCCCCGCTCGATAACAATGAATTTCCAAGGTAAATGAAAATAGGAAATGCATCAATCCCAAGGGATATTTCACCTGCTTCAGGCAGAATACGAATACCTTTCTTTGATACCAGGTTCACCTTTTTAGATGCACCAAGCGAATCGGTCTGGCAAAATGCATAAACCGAAAAGCTTAAAAGAAGTATTATTATACTTATTTTATATTTCATAGCAAGTAGTATTAATGGGGTTTACTTTTCAATGTAGGTAACTTCAGTAATGCGAATCACCCCATCATTAACTGTTTCAGTATAAATTTCCGGTAATGTGAAAACTTCACTTTCACTTGATTCATCAAACTGAATCTGGTTGGCGGCGAAATCATCACTTGAAAAAGTTACCGTTACATCCTTTGAATTGGCTGCAACAACAAATGTAAAAGCGCCATCAGCTCCGATGGTAGTATCATATATAATATCACCATAGTTAACCGATGTGGAAGGAAACTCAACCAGATCCTCAGAGTTGATACGCGCATAGATCCTGGTACCTGCGGGGGCATAGTCCAGTTCAGGAGTTGTTAGATTAAGCTCTACATAGGCGGTACCACGAATAGTTGCAGTTCCGTTTGTAAATGATTCATTTTTCATTTCGTCCTTGCAACTAATTGCAAGAAATGCCAAAGTCAATATAAGACCAGTAGTTTTCAATGTTTTTTTCATGATAATTAAGGATTAATGGATTTCTGCAAATAAAGCTAAATATTCTTTATATAGCATATATAATTTTTAACAAAGTATTTCCATATATTATTTATTATAAATATTTCTCTAAATTTGCAGCCTCAATTTAAGTAGGTTAAATAATAATAATTTAGTATGCCCGTAAAAATCAGATTAACACGTAAGGGTCGCAAGAAAAGACCCCTCTACCACATTGTGGTAGCAGATAGCAGGGCGCCACGGGATGGTAGATTTATTGAACAAATTGGATCATATGATCCAAGTACTAATCCTGCTACAATTAATCTTAACTTTGAAAAAACGTTAGATTGGTTGCAAAAGGGCGCTCAACCTACCGACACTTGTAGAGCTATCTTATCGTATAAAGGTGTCATGATGAAAAAACATTTATTGGAAGGTGTTAAAAAAGGTGCCTTCTCGCTTGAGGAAGCCGAAACACGTTTTAATAAATGGATTAAGGAAAAAGAGTCAAAGATCCAGTCAAAGGCTGAAAAATTAGCTAAAGCTAAAGAAAGTGAAATCAAAAAACGGTTGGAGAACGAGTCGAAAGTGAAAGAAGCTATGGCTGAAGAAGTAGCGAAGAAAAAAGCTGCACAGGAAAAAGCCATGGCTGCTAAAGCTGAAACGGAGGCTGCTACAGTTGAAGAAACAACTGCCGCAGAACCTGTCGAAACTGCCAGCGAAAAAAGCGCTGAAGTTGAAAGTGCATCAGCTGCAGAGAGCAACTCTGAATCAACAGCCGAAGAAGAGAAGAAGGAAGAGTAGAACGTATATTCAGTTCGTTTCCTGAATCAATGACCGATGATTGACCTGACAGATTGTAGGCTACTTGGTACTATAACAAAAACTCACGGTATCCATGGTGAGGTTATATTACAACTGGATCAATTATCGCCTGATGAAATTCAAAAATTGGAATCGGTTTTCATTGAAATTGATGGCTTACCGGTTCCTTTTTTTATTTCACATTATGAAATGAAAAACAACAAAACCCTCGTTCTTACATTCGATGATGCAGAGAGCTTTGTTAATGATACCATCGGTTGTGCTGTTTATACCAAGAATATTAACATCAGGCATGGAAATAAACACAAACTTCTTGATAAATCTGTTATTGGCTACAGCATTATTGACAGTGCATTGGGACCTCTGGGAAAAGTAGCTGAGATTCTTGATTCCGAATATAATCCATTGTTGAGAATAACCTATTTTGAAAAAGAAATCTTACTGCCACTTCAGACTGAATTTATCCTAACCATCGACCATTCGAAAAAAAATATATACGTTACCGTTCCTGACGGGCTCACAAATCTTTCGTAATACTTCTTTTTTTATTAGTTATATGTTTACATTGATGAAATAATCAAATTCGATGATAAAATTTATTTATTCATAATCAACGACTTTCATCAAATCATATTCGTTTAATATTCCTCTTTCGTAACCATCAAATCCTTTATCTCGTATATAGATTCACTATTAGACTATTACCAACTAAAGAAAAGAATACATAGCAGATCTTCAGCAGTGCTTTTGCATATGTTGAAAATATGACAACTTGGGGAGATAAGATGCGGTTTCGCATTGAAAAAGGTATTTATAATGAGGTCCACAAAACTACTAACTATTCTTCTTCTTTCATTATTGACCTCTTTGGGTCAGGTTAATGCGCAATGCTCACTGATTACTAAAAATGGAAGTTCTCAGGATCCTAAAACTGTTTGTTCGCCTGTCGATTTTACAATGAATGTTTGGTTTAAATTTCTTCTGCCTGTCGATACTTCCCGGGTGGAGATTCTCTTTGTATGGAACGACGGCACAGGTGCAACCACCGTCCTATCGGGGCACTGGAATGCTGCCTGTGATTCTGTTTGGGAGGAAGCTTCTCATATTTACCCTCCATCGGATGAATGTCAGAGAACTGCCGATGCCTATCTGGTTTTCGATGGTGCACCCTGCACAAGTAGCGGACATCAGGAGCAAACTTTCAGTACATGGGGTACCGATGAAGAAAATAGTGGTGTGTTGAGTACCGATCCTGTTGTAGCTTATTTCTGTGAAGGAGAAGATATCGTAGACGTTACTTTCGATGATAATTCAACCTTTAACTGCAATATTGCTATTGAGCCCGATAACCCTAACCGGTATTACCGGTGGGTTCAGTTTATATATAATACATATATGCAGGGAGGTGATAGAATCCCCGATGTAACCGTGCGCGATGGAGTTGGCATTACATATAATATGACCGATAATACCGGTGGATTTATCAGTGATTTGGATGGTCCCATCATAATGATACCAATCCCTGCCGATGGTCCTAACCAGACATCGTATGCTATCAGCGCACCTCCAGGAGGAGTTGCCGGTGATATATTTGAAATTACCCTTCGAAACTGGAATGTATGTAACCCATATGACAACTTACCGACCGATGGGATACCACCGGCTGATCTTATTAATGGGGATAATCCACCTATAATAACTACCGCCCGGATTGAAATAATAGCACCCCCTCCTGTATCCGTATCGAGTTTATTCGAGTTTTGCACAACACAACCGGTAATCCTGACTGCCAGTGCAGGAGGTGCTGAGGTACGATGGTATTCCGATTCGCTGCTAACAACGCTGCTTCATACAGGTAATACTTATAATCCCCAAACTCCTCCCTTTAATCTTAATAATACAATACCCGGCTCTTATACTTTTTATGTAACCAGCTATGAAGGAGTCTGTGAGAGTGCTCCGAGCCGGGTAAATGTTAATATCTACCAACAACCGGAAGCAGTCTTTGCGGGTCCTGACCAAATAGTTTGTGCAGACAGTATCCTGCTGAATGCTTCACCTCCATCGGTGGGTTCGGGCTTATGGACAACAACAGGATCAGCTAACATCCTTAACAGTAACAGTCCTGCAACCTGGGCTGTTGGGCTCGACCACGGATCGAATGTTTTTACCTGGACTGTTACGAATGCTATGTGCCAGGCAACAGACCAGGTAGTTATTATCAGTGACCATCAGCCCGATCCTGCAATTGCAGGTGCTGGTGATAGTATCTGTAATTCTGGACTAATCACCCTTAATGCAACGCCACCAAATCTGAATGGCCGGGGACACTGGCTTATACTTGAGGGTAGCGGTTCGCTATCTGATACTGCGTCGCCAACTGCTCAATATAGTAATGCTTCCCTTGGAAGTAACAGATTATTATGGCGGGTTTCAAGCGAGTATGGAGCTTGTCCCATTACAATGGACACCGTATTGTATTTTGTCGACCGCACACCGGGGATTGCTTTAGCAGGACCTGATGTAAGATTTTGTGAGATCGATACTTATGAAATGATTGCCAATACTCCTACCAATAATGGATCGGGTTTGTGGACTGCAATTTCCGGAAGTACCTCGCTCGATAACTATGCTGATCCAACTACTGATGTTAATAATCTTCAGTATGGAAATAACCTTTATGCCTGGACGCTTTCCAGTTATTACGGACTTTGCCCGCAGTCGACCGATACCATCTCGATTATTCGTGATCAGACTCCGGGAATAGCCAATGCAGGTCCCGATATTTCACTTTGCCTGGAAAACTCAGATACATTGCAGGCCAATTTACCATTAATCGGTACAGGTGAATGGCAGGTTATTGTCAATCCAAGCGCAACCATGCCGGTATTTAGCCCTGACCGGTTTACACCGGATGCTGTCATAACTGTTCTCCCAGGTAACGAAGGATACTATGTACTACGTTGGACAATGCAAAATTTTACCTGCGTTAGCAGTGATACCATGCACCTGGACTTTGGAATTCCACCACCTCCGGGATTTGCAGGAGCTGACAGCACAATTTGCGGACTGCAAACCTGGCTGCAGAGTAATACTTTCCCTCAGGGACTTGGCATATGGAATCAATTATCGGGGCCGGCAACCGCTGTATTCAATCCAGACAGATTTTCTGACAATCCGAGCGTTAGTATACCTTCAGGCGGAGAAGGTATATATGAATTTGAATGGATGCTCACCAGCGGTGCCTGTGCCCCTTCTTCTGATACTGTGCAAATTACATTTCTTGGATCACCCGGCGCACCGGTGATTACAGGAGGGGAATCATGCGGCCCGTCCTCTCTTAACCTGTCGGCTATAACTTCTGAAAATGACGTAATAATAGAATGGTACAATAATCCGAGTGATATTATACCCTTCCAAACCGGTATGTATTATACCACTCCCATATTACCCACCTCCAGAAACTACTATGCAGAAAGTTATGACACTGTTACAGGCTGCAGAGGCCCGCGTGTAGCAATTCCTGCATTGATTCATCCCGTGCCGGCTGCACCCATTCTCACAGGTGACACATTATGCGGTTCAGGAAATGCATCATTGAGCGGAGCCATTTTACCTCCGGCAACATCTGTATCCTGGTTTACTGATTCAACGGGAACCGTTTTACTTGGTACAGGTACTTCATTCAGCCCTGCTGTTGCAGTGAATACAACTTTCTGGGCCCGGGCAGTTGATACGGTATATGGTTGCATCAGCCCTATGCGTATTGTTGATGTAGTTGTTCATCCTGAAGTGCCTGCTCCTTACGCGGCAAATGACTCCTCCTGCGGCCCTGATGAATTTACATTATATGCCACGGCATCTTCGGGCGATAATCTAATCTACTGGTATAATGCAGCTATTGGCGGAAGTATTATTCGTATTGCTGATAGCTTATATTTGCCATCTTCCGATTCATCCCGTACGGTCTGGATATCAGAAGTAAATGATTCAACTGGATGTGCAAGCACCAGGACTCCCGTTCAGGCAATCATCCATTCAATACCTGCATTACCAGGAATAAATGATACATCATCCTGCGGACCTGCTGCCTTTACGTTGCGCCCAACGGGCGATATAAATACACTAATTTTCAGGTGGTACGATCAGCCTGTCGGAGGAAATCTTATCCGGGAATCAGATACTCTTTATACTGGTTTACTCTCTTCAAACAGAACCTATTGGGTATCGGGATATAACAATCTGACAGGCTGTGAAGGCCCACGGGAAGAAGTTAATATTTCTATTTTCCCGCTACCCGCGCCTATTAATATTCTCGGCCCAACGCTTGTACTCCTTAATCAAAGTGGCGTTATTTTTACTACTACAGGAAACAGTACTTCAACCTTTATCTGGACCATTCCTGCCGGAGTAGTGCTTGATCAGAATATGAATGATTTTATCAGGTTATCGTTCCCGAATACAGGTTCTTATACATTGAGTGTTTATGAGATCACTTCCAACGGTTGTGTCGGCTTGCCTGTCAGCCATCCGATTAATGTCATCAACGATTCCATAGCAGTAGATATAGGGTTATATAATCAAAACGCCTGTACTGCCGATGATTTTGAGATCCGTCCCTATCTTTTTGGAGGTACACCTCCCTATACTTACCTTTGGACCGGAGATGTTGCGTATCTTTCAAGCACCAATACACTCTTCACAACCTTCACACCTCCGGGAATAGGTACCTACTATTTATACCTTGCAGTATCCGATGTAAACCTTAAGATGGCACATGATTCTATCGCTATTACAGTATACGAATCACCAACTGCTTACATCAGTACCCGCAATCAGATTGTTTGTGTAGGTGATAACCTCCAGTTACGGGTTCAGACAACCGGATATCCTGCAGTAAGTCATCTGTGGACTGGCCCGATACAAAATCTTTCATCCTATACAATACAGGAACCCGTTTACAAACCTCTTCAACCCGATACAGTATTATATCATTATGTGCTTACTGATGTTAATGGTTGTAAAGCTTCCGACAGTACCTACATATATTCCGATATACCGCTTGCCTATTTTGAACTGTTAAATGGTCCGGGATGCAGTCCTTTATTTGTTGAAACGAATAACCTGTCGGAACGGGGAGTTATGTATCACTGGGATTTTGGTGATGGATCAACATCCACGCTCTTTAATCCATCGCATACTTTCATTAACCAGAGTTCGGAAATACGGTATTATCCTATCGAACTGCAGGTGACAAGTATATTGGGTTGCACCGACGATATTACGCAATATGCAATGGTTTGGCCAAATCCGGATGCTTCTCTTAATTCAATTCCTGAGTCGGCATGCAGTCCGGCCAACATCACACTTTTCAGTACCCCTGGAAATCTTCGGTATTACTGGGATTTTGGTGATAATCAATCGGCTACCACAGCAGCATTTAGTACTGTCCATACTTACACAGCCGAAAACAACCGAGATGCTATCTATACTGTAAGAGTTATCACCGAATCATCGTTACATTGTATTGATTCGGCATTTCTGAACCTGAATATATATGCTTCGCCAGTTGCCGATTTTGTTATTACTCCGCCCCGTGATACATTCCCTGAAAATGTTTTCCAGATTAACAACCTGACATCAGGTACATGGGATTATCACTGGAGTTTAGGTGATGGCAGGATCCTGAATATCCCGGAACCCGGAATGGTCACCTATGAAGCACCCGGCAATTATACGGTAACCCTGACAGCCTCAAGCGAACATTGCTCCGACAGCACTTCAAAAACGATCTATCTATATCCCGCCCCGCCGGAGGCAAAATTTACAAGCCCGGAACCTGGCTGTATGCCTCATACAATAACCTTCATCAATACATCTGAATACGCCGATGAATACTTGTGGGAATTTGGCGATGGCAGTATTTCAACAGCAGCCAATCCAACCTATACTTATTATGAAGCCGGAATATACAAGGTAAACCTGACCGTCAAAGGACCAGGAGGCGAAGCATACCATAGTGATACGGCAAGGGTATTTATAGTACCCAACGCATTCTTTGATATGGCACCCCGTTATGTATACGTTAACGATGAGGCTGTCCATTTCTTCAATCTGTCTGATCATGCTGATGCATTTGAATGGGATTTTGGCGACGGAGAAAAATCAACGGAGTTGAATCCTGAGCATGTATATAAGCAGGAAGGCGTATATGATATCACGCTTACTGTCTGGACCAATAATAACTGCTACGACCTGTTTGTAATGGAAAACGCAGTTTTCGTTGAGCCAACAGGAACAGTTGAATTTCCGAATGCATTCCGGCCTGACTCGCCACTGGAAGAGAACCGGAGTTTCTTACCGGGTATAATAGATCATGTAGACGAGTACCATCTCATGATCTATAACAGATGGGGAGAACTGATCTTTGAAAGTTTTGACCAGGAATATGGATGGGATGGCACATACCAGGGCAAGCGAGCAAAACAGGATGTTTATATATGGAAGGTCACAGGAACCTATACCGATGGTAAAGGTTTCACTAAAACGGGCGATGTGACTTTAATGTATTAAAACCACTGGGTGACCAGGAAATGGATTTTCATCGGTAATAGTTATTACCGAAACTACTAACAGGGTAAAAAGTCAGTTAAGAACTGACAAGGAAGGGAAGACACCACGTAATGGGTGTTGAAAAGCTGAAGGAAATGAAAAAATGGGCGTTCATACTTTGGTTGATTATTATGGCCTGCGTCTGTTTAGGCCAGGATCCTCAATTCTCACGATTCTACTCGAATTCGCTGTATATGGCACCCTCGTTTGCAGGAAGTACAGGCGATAACCGTATTGCCGCCAGTTACAGGAATCAATGGCCATCTATAGAAACCGGGTATAAAACATATACCGCGTCATTCGATCATTACTTCCATAAAGTGCGCAGTGGTGCCGGTGTTCTTTTCTTACGAGATGTTGCAGGAACAGGTAACCTAACCACTACCAATATAAGCGTGTTGTATAATTATGATTTCAAGATCCGTAACACTGTCCATGTTCGTCCGGGAATGGCATTCGTATATACCCAGCGAAGTATAGATTTCGACCGGCTAGTATGGCGCGATCAAATGTCGGCTGCAGGTAACTCTCCCACAACAGGCGAAGTGCCTTCTTACGATAAAGTTGATGACCTGGATTTTTCAACCTCCGGGCTTGTATATTCCGATGCATTTTGGGCCGGGGTAAGTGTCGATCATCTATTACATCCAAACCATTCGTTGTATGAACAGGAGAATTCAGATGATAACCAGGCGTTGCTCCCTACCAAAACTCAGGTTTATGGAGGATGGCGTTTTGTCGTTAAAGAGCAATTGTTGAGGCCGACTCCAACAGTATTGCAGGTGGCTTTCCTGTATAAAAACCAGGCCGACTATAACCAGCTCGACCTTGGTTTCTATTGGAATTATGAACCCCTGGTACTCGGAGTATGGTATCGCGGAATCCCGGTAATGAATGAGAATCATATAAATGACGCTGTCATATTCCTGGTGGGAATAAAAACAAAAAATTATAACATCGGTTACAGTTATGATTTTACTACTTCCAAACTTATCGTAGCATCCGGAGGTTCACACGAGTTGTCTTTATCCTATACCTTCAATCAACCGGAAAAGAAACGCCGCCCCCGCAAAATGGTTCCATGTCCCGATTTTTAGGGTCTTATAAAGATTTCATAGTCCCCGACCCTGAAATATGGGTTTCAGTCCGGGGATTACCTTTATAATACACATCGCCGCTACCTACAATGTTGGCACTCAATGTTTCGGTTGCCCATATTTTTACAGACCCTGAACCGGAAATATTTACTTCGCCATCTTTCGATTGCAGTTCTTCAGCATCAACATCTCCTGAACCGGCAATTCTAATGGTGAGATTTCCTTTATTAATTCCACCAAGACGAATATCGCCTGAACCTGAAAGGGAAATTGAGGTTGATTTAACAGATAGTCCTTCACATATCATATCACTGCTCCCGCTCAGATTGATGGTAAAATCGGAAGATTTCAGTTCTGTCTTAAAAACAACATCTCCTGAACCTGCAACAGACAGGGTATTCAATTCTTTAACAGTAACCAGGATAACAATATCTCCTAAATGGCTGAAATTGTTTTTTGTGTAAATCTTTAATTCCCCGTTTTCTACTTTCGTAATGATCTTTTGGATATCGTCAGGATCGCCTTTTAATAAAACACTCTCTGCAAAACCCTGGTAGATTTCCAACCGTGCGGATAATGAATAACTAATCGTATTAAAGTTTTCGACCTGCCGTTTCTCTTCCTGAGCAAACAATGTAGTTGTACTGAAGAAGCAAAGCCAAAAAGTCATACTTAATGCAATGGCTTTACCCGTAATAAACATCGATTTCATAAATTATGATTTTGGTTTATATTCAACAAGCAGACGAAGGCAACATAAAAATGCTGCTTGTCAGGCAAAAATTATTGTTGATGAAGAACAGGACCCCGTAAGCTGGAACCCCTGACAATAAGATCAGTCTTAATTTGCTCAACTCTCGATTCAATGGGTTCTTCACTTTGAATACGATCCAATAATAGCTTGATAGCCCTGCGCCCAACTTCAACTCCCTGTTGTTCAATCGTACTGAGCGGGGGATCTGTCATGGATGAATATATGCTATTACTGAAGCCTACAATAGCAATTTCTTCGGGGATGAGGTATCCCGATCGTTTAATGATCGACATGGCTGTCATAGCTGTAAGATCGTTGACTGCAAATATTCCATCAACTTTCTTCTGAAGCGAGAGGATATAGGGTATACATTTTTGAGCATGCTTATCAGTGTCACACCGCAGGATAATTTCCTCATCCACTTCAATGTTGTTATCTTTTAACGCCTGAATATACCCGGCTTTCCTGTTTCTTCCGATCAATAACTCCTGGCTGGTGGCCAGGTGGGCAATTCTCCGGCAACCCATCTTTATCAGATGTTCTACCGCTTTATATGCACCTGAGAAATCATCGACAATAACACGGTCGCTATTCGGAATATTCAGAACCCGATCGTAGAATACAATGGGAATATTGCTCTTCTGCAACTCCAGAAAATGATCATAATTCGTGGTTGTCTTTGAAACCGATACAAGCACTCCGTCGACCCTGCTTGACATGAGGGAGTGTATGATATTTTTCTCTTTTTCGTAATCTTCATTCGATTGACAAATAATGACGGTATATCCAATATTAGATGCAATTTCTTCAATGCCGCTGATTACAGAACTGAAGAAATAATGTACAATTTCAGGAATGATAACGCCGATCATTTTACTCGACCTGCTTCGCAGACTTAGTGCTATAGCATTTGGTTCATAGTGTAACTTATCTGCAAGCTCCTTAACGGCCTTTCTGGTCTTGGGACTTATATCCGGATGATCTTTTAACGCCCGTGACACCGTAGAAGGCGAAATTCCCAATGCACGGGCAATATCTTTTATGGTAGCCTGCGAGCTTTTCATTGAATTCAGGTAAAAAATTGTACGATTGAACAGACGAATTTAATATTTAAATAACAGACTCCAAATCTAATATGATAGAATGCAAACGTTTGCGGCAACGTTTGTGTAATATTTTCGAATGTTTTTAAGTTCAATCCTTTGAGGGCCAATAGTTAGTCATTAATTTTATATACAGAATATTACATTTGATTGTTCTGTAATGATACTTAATCCTAATTCTTCAACTATGAAAAGATCTATTTTCGCTCTGATCATTATTATATTTTCACTGAACATCGTTTCTGCCCAGGTCATAGAAACAGATCCTGTGTATCCGACTATTAACGACTCTGTTGAGGTAGTATTTCATGTTAACCGGTGCGACTGCAATCTGTCGGGCTATACCGGCGATATTTATGCGCATACCGGAGTGATAACAAGTGAAAGTGCCGATCTGAACGACTGGCGGTATGTTATTGCCGAATGGACTGAAAATCTTGCGAAAGCAAAGCTTGAAAAGGAAGATGACACAACTTATATACTCCATATTGTTCCCGACATCGATAGTTTTTATGAATTGCCGGATGACGTAATTGTTAAACAGTTGGCTTTTGTTTTTCGCAATTCCGATGGCAGCAAGCAAACAAGTAACATATATTATGATGTATATACAGCCGGCCTGACCCTGAATCTTATACAACCCAAAGGAAACCCGATTGTCGTAATGACCGATACTGTAACCATCGAACTAAATGTTATTGCTCTTGGTACAAGCATGCCCGACAGTATCTCTTTATTCATTGACGATACGCTTAGATATGTCAGCTATGCCGATACACTCTTCTACGAACATGTTGTTAATCTTCCCGACAAACATTGGGTAAAGGTCGAAACAAGAAATGATTCGTATACATCTGTTGATTCATTCTACTACTTTGTCCGGAATGATATTCCTGTCGCTGAATTACCGGATGGAGTAATGGATGGAATTAACTATATTGATACTTCCACGGTAATCCTTGTATTACATGCCCCCTTTAAAGAGAATGTTTTTGTTATTGGCGATTTTAACGATTGGGAGCCGGATAATAATTACCTGATGAATCGAACATCTGATGAAGAGCGATACTGGCTTCAGATTAACGATCTGGTTAAAGGCGAAGAATATGCTTTTCAGTACCTGGTAGACGGGAATCTTAGGATTGCTGATCCCTATACGGATAAGATCCTGGATCCGGTTAATGATCCCTTTATTTCTGAAAACACATATCCCGGACTCAAACCATATCCAACCGGGAAAACCACCGGTATAACCTCAGTTTTACAAACAAACCAGAAACCCTACGAATGGATCGTAGAAAATTTCACTCCTGCGCCAGTCTCTGACCTGGTCATTTATGAATTACTTGTCCGTGACTTTACTGATAGCAGTACTTTTAATGCTGTCCTGGACTCTCTTCATTATTTGACTGCCATGGGAATCAATGCCATAGAACTGATGCCCGTAAGTGAATTTGAGGGGAATGAAAGCTGGGGCTATAATCCTTCTTTCTACTTTGCTGTCGATAAGTACTACGGAACGAAAGATGATTATAAACATTTCATTGATGTATGCCATCAGCACGGTATTGCCGTTATACAGGATATGGTGCTCAACCATAGTTACAGTCAGTCACCACTCGTACAACTCTATTTTGATGATGAAACAGGGCAACCCTCAGCTGAAAGCCCATGGTATAATGCTGAATGTCCGCATGAACCCTGGTGCTGGGGGTATGATTTCAATCATGAAAGCCAGGCTACGAAGGACTTTGTACACCGGGTTAACCGATACTGGTTAAATGAATATAAGGTCGATGGTTTTCGTTTCGATTTCACAAAAGGATTTACCAACCATGTCGGTGACGGATGGGCCTATGATGCTTCGCGTATCGCTATACTGAAAGAAATGTACGATAGTATTAAGGCTGCAAATGAAAATGCACTGGTCATCTTTGAGCACCTTTCGGATAATTCTGAGGAAACCGTACTGGCCAATTATGGTATCCTTCTCTGGGGAAAGATGACCGATCCTTATAATGAAGCTACCATGGGTTACCATGAAAACAATAAATCAAATCTTTCGGGCATATCATACAAATACCGCGGTTGGGATGATCCAAACCTGGTCGGATACATGGAAAGTCACGATGAGCAGCGACTCATGTATAAGAACCTGACATGGGGTAATTCATCGGGTGACTATAATGTCAAAAACCTGAATACCGGCCTGAGCAGAATCGAAACGGCTGCCAATTTCTTCTTCACAGTTCCGGGTCCTAAAATGGTCTGGCAATTCGGTGAGCTCGGATACGATATAAATATTGATGTTCCATGCCGTGTGTGTAATAAACCTGTACTGTGGGAGTATTACGATGTACCGTCACGCTACAGACTATATAAAGTATTTTCGGCACTCATTAAGTTACGCATTGAGGAGGAACTTTTCGAGACCGACGATTACTCCCTGAATGTGGCCGGTGCTATGAAAAGTATTCACCTGAATTCGTCAGGTATGAATGCTACGATATTGGGTAATTTTGACCTGGTAAGTAATTCTATAACCGCCGGATTTCAACATACGGGCACCTGGTATGAATATTATACAGGAGAAAGTATTGATGTTACTGACGTTAATATTTCCCTTACCTTAACTCCGGGAGAATACAGAATTTATACCGACATTCAGCTTGAAATGCCGGATATTCCCGTAAATGATGATATCAGGTTTTATAATCTGCAGGACAAAAACCTGTTATTCCCAAATCCAACGCAAGGAACTATTCAGATCAATACGGAAGTTTCGGGCCTGGTTCAGTTTGAATTGATTGATCTTGCAGGCAATACAATATTAACATCGGAATTTTACGCAGAACCATCACAGGCAATTTCAATCGATCTGCGTGCCATGCGGAATATACCCTCCAAAGGATTATATATTTATATTATCCGTACTGCAGAGAATACATCTCAAGGCAAACTCATACTAGAGTGATTATAGCTTAGTTTAGTTATTTTAATTTGCAAATAGGTAGCCGTTTATATTTCAAACGGCTATTTTTTTTCTATCTTAACATAGAATGAAACTATTTTGATATATGCGTTGTGATTGGTCTACACATAATATGTTATTACAAAAGTATCATGATGAGGAATGGGGTTCCCCTGTACATGACGACAGGTTATTATTTGAACATCTTTCGCTCGATTGCTTTCAGGCAGGATTAAGCTGGCTGACCATTTTAAATAAACGGGAGCATTTCAGAACAGCTTTCGACAGCTTTGAAATTGAGAAGGTTGCCGGATATGATAATAAAAAAGTTCAATCGCTTATTGAAAATCCTTTCATCATCAGGAATATAAACAAAATTGAAGCTGTCATCCATAATGCCAGGATTGTGTTGAAAATCCAGAAGGAATTCGGATCATTCGATCAGTATATCTGGAGCTTTACCGACCATAAAACAATTCACAACCATTATGAGAAACAACATGAAATTCCTGCTTTCTCAGCAATTTCTGAAGAAATGAGCAGGTCGATGCGGGTCAGGGGCTTTAAATTTACAGGTTCAACCATTTGCTATGCCTACATGCAGGCGATAGGAGTTATTAATGATCATATTACCGGCTGTTTCCGGTATAAAGAATTACTTAACCGGCGCTCAGACTAGTGTTAAGTCAATTCTAAATTGTCGGTTTATTTTATAATATGATTATCCGCAATGGTGCCATGAAACAATCTATAATTAATAAAACAACACACCCCTTTTGTCCATTGCTGTAAACTTAGTTAGTCATTGCATTTATATTCAATACTTTACGGTTTA
>CAZWIU010000032.1:0-42002 GCA_964634105.1 uncultured Bacteroidales bacterium
AGTGTTTTCAAGGGTTACAGAAAGCAATGATGGTGCTAAGTGTCAAACTCGGGAAAGCAAATTGGAATTTATTTGATGTTTGAATATTGTGTTTTGAAATTTATCATGTTATGATTTTTCTGAAGTTTATAGATACTAAAGCAACTTCAGTGAAGTAACACGGTGTAAAGCGGTTATGAAGAAAAAAAAGCTCCGGTACCTGGAAAGAACCCGGAGCTGAATATAATATCTTTAGAGTGAGTAGTTATTCTTCAAAGTCATCGAGCATTCTGATCTTATTCTTCAACTGTTCGATTTTTTGTTTGGCCATTACAATTTTATTATTCACATCATCGATCATTGATTTTGCATTTTTTGAATTAGCAAAAAAACCGATATTATTTTCCCAAAGAGTAATATCATTCTCAAGCTGTTTGAGCTTATTAAAACATTTATCACGTTCTATCTGCATGCGATGATGAGAATTGGGTTTATTGACCATATCCTCAACCCTGTTCCGGAATTTAAGCAGTGCCTTTTTATTCTCATCGAGTTTTAACTGGTCGAATTTATTGTTTAGGGCCAGACGGTAACGGTCCTGTATTTCATTTTTATTTTTAATTGGAACATATCCAATCTCTGCCCATAAACGTTGAAATTCCTGCAACATCTGTAAATTTTTTTCTACATCGGCAGTAGGTTCAAAATTCTCGATTTCCTGGATAAGTTTTTTCTTTTTCTCAAGATTCTCTTCGTAACGTGTATCAATCTGAGCGAAGAATTTAGCCTTGTTCTCAAAAAAGGCATCGCAGGCTGCCCTGAAACGTTTCCAGATTTTTTCCGATTGTTTCAGCGGGACAGGTCCGATTTCTTTCCATTTTTTCTGCAGGGCTATCAGCTCATCAGTAGTTTTTTTCCAATCGGAGCTTTGTTGCAAAGCTTCTGCCTGAATGCAAAGTTCAGTCTTCAGCTGAAGATTATTCTGCTGTTCTTCGCGATTCTGCGAATAGTATTCCCGTTTCTTAATAAAAAAAGCATCACAGGCTTTACGAAATCTCTCATACACCTGTGTATTATATTTTTTTGGCGCAAAACCGATTGTTTTCCAGATTTTCTGCAATTCAATCAGCTCATTCGATTTTTCTTCCCATTCTTTATTATTTCCCGGTTCATATGAAAGAATTTCTTCCGCTTTTTCGCAAAGGAGGATTTTTTCTTCAAGATTCTTTTTCTGGTCGTGCTTTAGTCCCACAAAATATTCCTGATGTTTACGGTTTATTTTGGTGGTTGCCTCTTTAAACCGCTCCCATATTTCGGTTCTTTTTTCGATGGGTACCGGGCCTATTTCGCGCCACTGGTCATGAAGCTTTTGTAATTTTCTAAAGGCTTCAACAACGGAAGGTTCGAGCAATAATGCCTCAGCCGTTTCACACAGTGATGTCTTGGATTCAAGATTTTTCTTAAGGTCAAGATCTCTAAGTTCCTTATTGATCTTGATATAATCATAGAAAGCCTCAACATGATAATGATATGACTCCCAAAGATCTTTTATATTCTGCTGGGGAACAGGTCCTATCTCTCTCCACCTGTTTTGCAAGTCCCTGAATTCCTGGAATGTTTTATTTAACGATTCCTGACTATTAACAAGTTCTTTTATGCTCTCAATGATTTTATATTTTTCTTCCAGGTTAATAATTTTCTCGTCTTCCAGCTTTTTGCTCACATCGTTTCTTAACTCCCGGTAGCGGTTCAGAAGTTCCTTCAATTCTATTTCAAGCGGACTTTCCTCCATTTTAAAATCCTGAATGAGGCCGCCGTCGGCGAGGAATTTCCTGCGAATCTCATCAACCTCGTTCTTAAGTTTCTTATAGAAACTTGATTTAATAGCGTCAACATCTTTCCTGATTTCATTTACCATTCCTGTACTTACCAGATCGCGAAGTACCTTTACAAGATCTTCCCTGGAAAGTTGTGAATAGTCTATAACTTCAGGAGTATATTTGGGAGGAGTTGCTTCAGCTTTTGTTTCGTGGTGTTTTACAAATCCTTCTTTTGGAAGTATATCATGCGAATCATCGTGAAGTATTTCGGGATGCTCTGATAATTTCTGCACAGGATTATCCGCAGCAGTCTTCGGGGTGATATCGATCAACTCTTGTTCAGCATCTTCAGTATTGGAAATCGCAGTATTTATAACCGTTTCAGGGGTGGCAGGTTCAGAAATTTCAACAAAAGCTTCATCTGCCTTGCTGGTTTTTGTCGTTTTAACAGATTTCTTTTTACTGCTTTTTGTATCTTCCGATAATGCAGTTTTTTTACCAGGAGTCTTTTTTGTGGTTGTACTGGTTGCCTTTTTTAATTTTGCATCCGTGCTTTTTACTCCTTTTTTCTTTTGTTTCTCCGTATTTTCGGTATCACCGAATTGTTCTTCAGGAACAGAGCTCTTAGGTTCTTTTTTAGTCATGCCTACCTGCTTTGATTTACTTTCTCAAACACAATTGCTTTACGAAAATAAGTATTAACCTCTAATAGTACAATGTTTTTCCTAATTGTCCCAACTATTTGGAAAATATTAAAAGTTTTCATTCTATAAATTATACTGCAAAATTAAAATTATTTCATCTGTATTTTATGTGGAATGGCCTGCAGAAAAGTCGGTGTATTCTTTAAATGCACTCATCGGCAAGTCCTTAAGCAAAAATATGAAAATACAGTTTTCATCCTGGTATGCAATGATAACATGAAATAATAAAGCCAATTTATTCAGGAGTATTATTTTTGTAAAAAAAGATAGTATGCGGATAGATATCCTTACTGTGTTGCCGGAGCTGCTTGAGAGTCCCTTCAATCATTCCATACTGAAAAGAGCCGTCACTAATGGAATTGCACAAATTGTGGTACATAATATCAGAGATTACTCCACCAACAAGCAGAAGCAGGTCGATGATTATGCATTCGGAGGGGGTGCTGGAATGGTCATGGCAATAGAGCCTATTGACCGGCTTATCACCGAGCTTAAGAAAGAAAGAAAATACGATGAAATAATTTTTCTTACGCCCGATGGTGAATTATTTGATCAACAAATGGCTAACCGTTTGTCGACGTTGAAAAACATAATACTCCTTTGCGGCCATTATAAGGGGGTCGATCAGCGGGTGAGAGATCACCTGATCACCCGTGAGATTTCTATTGGTGATTATGTTCTTACCGGAGGAGAATTAGCCGCAGCAATCATTACCGACTGTGTTGTCAGGGTATTGCCTGGCGCTATTTCGGACGAGACCTCGGCGCTCACCGATAGTTTCCAGGATCATCTTCTTGCCCCTCCGGTATATACCCGACCTGCTGAATACAAAGGATGGAAAGTACCTGAATTATTGCTATCGGGAAGGCATATCGATATTGAAAACTGGAAACATGAGCAATCTGTGGAACGAACACAACGTTTACGGCCCGACCTTCTGGAAGGTAAAAAGAAAAATAAGTAGATTGATTTTTACAGATAAATATCACGTAAGATTCGGGACGAGTATACCATCAGCAGTCCAAAAATCAGACATGCAACCCCAATGATTGAACTTAAGCTATAGCTTGCATAAAAAGGATTGATCAACAGAAGAATTGCAAAGAGGATACAGAAAATCCCTGTCAGCAGCATTGTCCACCAACGTTCCATATAGGAAATCATCCTGAAAGATGTTAACATCTGGATAATGCCAATAACAATCGCCCACAAGGCAAGAAATATCAGAAAAAAGGCTCTTGCCATTTGTGGCTTAAAGATGAAAAAAGCTCCCAATAAAATATCAAACGCCCCTTCGATAAGCCAGAGCCGCCACCTGGGATTATCACACCGGTGAAGGAAAGCTCCCGTGAAAATCATACCTCCCGAAGCAACGAGAATAAATCCGAAAGAAATTGCCAGCGAACTTTTAATTAGCGGATATTGCATGATCAGTAATATAATTCCAAAACCAATTGCCAGTGCACCTTTAAGGGTCATTAACCACCAGTTTTTGAATAATCTGATTTCCATGTATTTCCGTTTAATCAGAATTAAAAATAGAAAATAAAGATCTAACTTTTATCTGGTCGGGCATATTGTTGCTGAATATTTTCTTCTGATAATACCTATTGCTGTTGCCGGATTTATTAATATTCAGGCATTTAAAACACATTGTATTGTGCATTTATGCCTGATCTTGCAGGTTACTGCTTGTTAATAATTTCCTGCTGCCAGGCATATATTGTGTAATTATGATCGGTCATTGGCATTTCTGGAGAGGGCATACTACGTTTGAATAGTTTAAACATTCCTCCGGCAAATTGCATCATAAGGACATTTGGTGCATAGATCCGTATTGGTTGTCTGACCGAACATAGTATCCGGATGAAACATCTCATTCAATGTCCGCATTAAATGCATCTCAAACTCACCGGTAAAATGTTGAAAATTGGTCACAGTAGTTTTTTTCCTGTTTTCAGTTTGAACAACGTAAATAGAAAAATCAGGCTTAAATACTTCACGAACGAAAAAAAGCGAAGGCTGTATTGGAAGACCGAAGCCCGATTTTCCAATGATGTCAGCATACAGGAAAGTCTGAAATACAGCGTCGTTCCTTTTCTTCAGGCTGCTATTAAACAGATCAGCCACGGAAGAAAAAACAGGCTTAGGCATACCGGTTTTATAATCCATTACGCGTATCGTACCATTTTTTTCATCCAGCCTGTCGATATATCCTCCAACAGCAACCGATTTGCCTGGTTCTTCAAGAGGAATTAATGCCTGATAATACTCTTCGAGCGATTCAATACGGAATGGGCAGTTGGAATGATCGTAAGCCAGTATACCATGTAAATACCGTTCAATGACTTTCCTTATGATAAGATTCCTGCCCCGAAAATCGGACTCACCCACTTCCTCATTATGAAAATATAATTCTCCAAAGGCCTTGTTAATTGCGGATTTGATAGTCTGTTTATCTTCCATGATTTTTTTAATGTCTTCAGCATGAACAACTCTCTTTTTAAAATCGCTGTAGAGAATCGCCATCGATCGGTGCAGTATACTTCCAAATACATTCGCTTCAATTTCTTCTTCGAAATCGTCGGGCTCTTTCAGTTCCTCGATGTATTTATAATAAAACCATAATTTACAATTCAGGTAGGTATTAATTGCGCTGGGTGAAAGAAAAGCACTTCCGTCGGTCTGCTGGAATCTCATAAGTTTTTTTTGTACCTCGCTGCTGTGAATCCCGGCAAATTTCTTTGTGATAAACGGAGCTATCCTGTAACCTATATCGGTATAACTTACGACGGATGAATGTTCATACTGCAACTGGACTATAAACCGGCTGGGCTCGCCTTTTTGTAAACCCTCCGTTTTGGTGTTATACACAAGCAGAAGATGTTTTGTCCTGTGCAATAACCGATAAAAGTAGTACGCGAAGATGGCATCCTGATGCCTGAGAGTAGGCAGACCAAAACCTTCGCGCAATGCATAGGGGATAAAGGAAGGGGCATGGCCGGTTTTCGGAAATACACCCTCGTTCATCGATAATAAAATGATATTATCGAAATCGAGTGTTCTGGTTTCCAGGATACCCATCACCTGCATTCCTTTCAGCGGTTCACCTGTAAACGGAACCGTTGTTTTAGCCAGTGTTTTCCGAAGTATGCCTGCAATAGTTCTGAATTGAATGTTAATATCAGCGCTTTCGACCTGGGCTTCTAGTTGAATTAAAACCCGATGAATCCGGTATAATATTTCAGTCTGCCATGTTATGGCTTTCGGTTTCGTTTCATCCCTGATTGAATATACGCCAATTGCTTCAATTATTTCACGCAGATACCTGATGAATAAGATTGGTTTTTCGGGCGATCTGAAAATCAAAGGAAGTAATGGATGAAGCGGGAATAATTCAGACGGATCGATATAGATAGCATTCCGCTTCTTACATTCCTGTTCAAATTTTTCAAGGCTGGCAGATGGAATTAACTGACGTACATAAATATGCTTGAGAATATTGAACAAATCATCATAGTAGTATTCAACGGCATGCCGGCCTGGTCCGCCGGGTTTTAGATTTACGTGTAAGTCGAGAAGTGTGGTAATGAAGCTGTATGCCGAAGTATTAAGCACGGGATACCCCATTGAGATATTAATTTCGTCAACATTAGCCGGAAGCGAATTAATTAGCGAAGGAAGTAAACTTTCATCGGCAAGGATTATGGCCGTTTGCGAAGGATTTGTTATTTCGCCTGAATTGGTTTTGTTCAGACAATATTCAACTGCTTTTGCCTGCGAAATAACCGACGGAACAGATATTATCTCAACTTGCTGATCAGAGCTGTTTATTTTGGCCGGATTGAAATCGGCTGGTTGTGGATAACGCGCTATATATTTTCGCAGGAAGAAGCCCGCCTCATGCAGTTCGTTTTTAATATATGAACTATCATAATCCCAGAAAAACAGGGTACTCTCTCTCTTCTTAAAGTAATCGAAAAGGAGTTCTTCCGAACGGTTCAGTGCATTAAATCCAATGAAGACAACCTGCTTATCGGCAAATATCCCGATCGTATCTTTTTCCAGTTTGTCGATTGCCTTACGATAAGCCATGCCTTCGTAGGCCATGCCTTCTGCATTAAGGTCATCGACAAACCGGGTATAGAGCCGGAAAATGATATTCCATAAATTAATAAATTTTTCTTTCTCGGGTGAATCTTTCGCTTTCACATAGACATTCCAGAAGTGACGGATTGTATTGAGCTGGTATTCGTCGAGGTAGCTGCTATAGTCCTCTATGGTTTTCAGATCGGACAGATTTTTATAAAGCATGGCAGCATCGATCCTGTATTTATCGACATCGTCGAAATCGGAGAGCATAATTTCACAGTAATAATAGAAGCTGTCAAATGTATCCTCCGAACCTGCTATTTCTTTATACAAAGTAAAAAGGCGAAAAAGCAGCGTGACCTGATCGGCAAACTGCAGTCCGCTAAGCTCCTTCACCAGGTCTGTAATAGTATAATAGTCCGGTGCCCACATCGGCTTATCAGAGAGCTTAGCCAGGTGCGAATTAAAAAACAGTTTCGCTCTGCGGTTAGGGAAGACAATGATCGTCTGTTGAAAATTCCCCTGGTTTTTAGTATACAGGTATCGGGCTATATCTTCAAGAAAGTACGTCATATCCGATAAATTATAATTTGTAACCGGGACGATGGATATAATATTTCCCCTGCCAGACATCGATTTCCTCCATACGTTCCTCAATTCTTCTGAGAACCTGGTCGTATCGCAGACCACCCCATATTTCCGACAGATTATTCCAGGGTTGGGTTTCGGCAGCAAGACGCTCGATGATAAATGCCGGGTTGAGCCTGCTGAGGAATTCACTCAGGAATTGTACATATTCATCCAGGGTAAACAGATCAAACTTTTCGGGCGATTTCTCGAATTCGTCTGCCAAGGCCGTTCCTCTTACAATTTGCAACTGGTGCAATTTAATTGAATGCAATGGAAGTTCCGAAATAACCGTTACAGAATCCATCATTTCCTTGTAACTCTCTCCGGGAATTCCAAAAATGAAATGTGCCCCACTCTTTACCCCATATTGTCTGGTTAATTCCAGGGCCTTTAATGCATCCTCAAAAGTATGCCCACGGTTTATCTTCTCAAGAGTTTTGTTATAAATTGATTCTATCCCATATTCAATTACCACATAGTGTTTTTCTGAAAGACGGGCCAGGTAATCAAGCTTAGGTTCATCGATGCAATCGGGCCTGGTACCAATGATTATTCCAACTACCGGCTCAATATTCAGTGCCTGGCCGAAAATTTTTTTCAGATAATCAAGCGATGCATAGGTATTGGAATAGGCCTGAAAGTATGCAAAATATTTCACCGCCGACCGGTAACGATGCGCATGAAATTCAATTCCCTCCATGATCTGCTGATGAATTGACTTATCGGGAGTACAGTACGAAGGATTAAATGCTTCGTTGTTGCAATAAACACATCCCCCGATACCTTTGGTACCGTCCCTGTTAGGACAGGTGAAACCTGCATCGATCGTCAGCTTCTGAATTCGGAATCCGAATTCCTTTTTCAGGTAGTTGGATGCTGCATTGATTCGTCGTTTGGTTCCCCACAAATATGCTGTCATTATACTCCTTTATGCAATAATTACTTTGTTCTGATCGATATACCATATAAATCCTTCAACCTGTGAATAACCCATACGTTCTAATTGCATTATGTATTCGTTCACCTGGTTACGATGCAGGTCGATGAACTTTTCATCGCCGAATTTATAGTCGATAACATGTACCTTATCCTGAAAGAGCACGATCCTGTCGGGCCGCTTTATCCCGCCGTCGGGCAGTAATATGTCTCTTTCGGTCAGCACCTGGCCCGATCCATTAAACCACGAAAACACAATGCCGAGGTTAAAGCACTCAAGGACATGGCTACGCAATTCGTGTCCTTCATGTCCGGAAATAAGTCCATCCAAAGCGGCCTGACGTATTGCTTTATTTAACTCATGATGCGTTTTTATTGAAGCAAGAACCTCATGCAGGACGCTTCCCCTGATATTTCCCTGCATTGTCGGAACATTCAGGTTACTAAAGTATTCCATTCCTCTGGACCGGAATGAAATCCTTTCGAACGCCGGAGTTCCACTCCCCGGAGAAAAGTATTCATTCGCTATGTCGACCTGGTTTTTCTCGGCAAAAAGCTTTTTCCCCGATATTAATTCAAGGGTGTTTGTAGTCTTATCATATCCTGAAAGCAGCGTGTCGCCAGTTGAATTTATGATCGACGAATAGAGAAGATCTCCGACAGTAGTTAATTTCGGGTTTCCTTTTTCTGTATCATTATAAACCGGAAAAACAATTAGTGTATCGATTGCCCGGGTAAGGGCCACATAAAGCAAATTCAGATTATCGACATATGCCTTGAAAAGCTCTGAGAAATATTCTTTTACAAACTCAGTGTCGATAAGCCCTTTTTGATAATTTATAGGAATAACAGGCAACAGGCTGAAACTTTTTCCCTTCGATCCGGCCCACAGTATAGTTCCGGGCTGCTGGTCAATCTTCCAGTTGCAGAAAGGAATAATTACAGCCCTGAATTGAAGTCCTTTTGCTTTGTGGATAGTCATAACCCGGAGTGCATTTTGCGATTCGGAAGCAGGAACCGAACGGTTACATCCGGTTTCATTCCAATAATCCAGGAAACGGGCAAGGTCAGATGGGTTCGAAATCGAATATTCATGGAGCAGATCGAGCAGGGCATGAATGAAAGGTAGTTCAGATGCCAGCTCATTAAGATTGAAAATATAGATAAGATTCTCGACCAGATCATAAACAGGCATGGAAGAAAGCTCAACGATCCTGCTATAAAAATCCGGCAGGATTTTCTCAACCGTTGAATGGCCGAGGCTATTCCCTTCAAATGATACCTGGTTGAAGGTTGATTCCTTGTTGCCGGTATTCATGAGCAGCCTGCATGTCGCTATAAGGCTTGCACCTGCCAAAGGATCTGAAGGAGAATTTATATATCGCAATGCTGCAATAATGAGATTAACAGCATCCGAAGCGCTTAACAGCAACGATTCTTCCGAGAGAACACTCAGATCGCATAAAAAGCGGCCTTCGCCATTCGCCTGAATTAAAAACTGCGTTAAATTCCGGCCTTCAGATTTTTCACGAACGAGGACTGCGACTTCGTGCATTTCAAAACCTTCTTTCAACAATGCGTTGATCTTATCAATAAGCAGCTCCCCGTAATAATCGGGCGTTTCTGCAGCTTCTTCTTTTGTGAAAAACTTTACAAACACATTACCCGTTCCTTCGCTTCGTCTTGGGTAATGCTGGACAACATCGCTGAAAATAGAATCGAGCAGATCAATTTCTGCCGGCTGAATGGCTGAATCAGCAAAGAGCGTTTTTAACCGGTTCTTAAGATGTAAAACTGCGATTGGAAATAGTGCATTGTTGAACTGAATGATTTTTTCACCGCTCCGCCAGTTCGTATCCTGTGTTTCAACATGGAGGATGTCCGGAGTGTATTCAGAATGGATGTAACGGGCAAGAATTTCCCAATTGCCGTTTCTCCAGCGATAAATCGATTGTTTGGGGTCACCAACAAGCAGGTTGATATTTCCGGATGATAAAGCATTACTGATCAGCGGTTTAAAATTTTTCCATTGAAGTACGGAGGTGTCCTGAAACTCGTCGATCAGGTAATGATTGTAACGGTTACCCATTTTTTCATAGATAAAAGGTGCATCATTTTGATCGATAACACGACTGATGAACACCGGAGAATCGCTCAGGATAAAGACATTTCTTTCAAGCCTGTACTCTTTGATTTTTTCTGCAAGCTCTGCAAGTAATCCAACGGAATAAATATGCCTGAAGATTTCCAGTACTGTGGCATATTTTTTAAAATTTTTTTCAATTAATTCAACCGCCTGAGCCATTTGCGGGAGCAATTCTTTTTCAGCAACAGCAATAACTTCCTGCTTATGATTGGTATCGGAGGATGGCCAGTTTTCAGCGCTTTCCAACAGTTTTTGAATGGTTGATGAATAAATAATAAGCGCACCGGTTGAATCTTTTAATTCCAGATTTTTCAACCTGCGGAAGAATTTCCCGGCGCCGTTCTTTTTCTGATAAAAATCTTCATCATTCAGACCATTTCGTGTAATCACTTCAATGCCTTGTTTTCCGATCTCAACCAGCTTGTTTTCGAATGATTTTTTAATACCTGTCAACTCATTCCTGAACCGCATCATGACGTTCTTATCAGAAACGAGGCTGATAAGCTCTTCAGCATGTTCGCTGAACTTTTCTTTGAATACCTCAAATCCCAGGTCAACCAGGCCGGTGCGAATATCCCATGATTTACCAAGCTGAATTCTTTCTTCTGTAAACTGAACTAACCAATTCAGTATTTCGGTCTTTTCCTGAACATGGTCGATAAGGGCATCGACTGCATGCTGTATAATAGGATTGATCTCTATTTCGACAGTGTAATTTCCAGGGATTCCCAGCTCATGGGTAAATCCTCTTATGATCCGCAGAAAAAAGCTGTCGATGGTTTCTATACTGAACCAGGAAAAGTCGTGTAGAATATTCTCCAGTATTCTGGCCGATTTCTCCCTGATATAGGCTTCAGATTTACCCGTGTATGAAATGAGAAAATCAAGATGAGTGGAATTATCACCTTTAGCCAGCCTGGACAACTCGCGGATAATCCGGTGTTTCATTTCGCCGGTTGCCTTATTGGTAAAAGTGACTGCCAGTATCTGTTTAAAATAGCCGACTGGTTCTTTCATCAGGATTTTCAGGTAAAACCCTGTGAGGTAATGAGTTTTTCCTGAACCTGCAGAAGCTCTTATGACGCTCAGTGAATTCATGAAAGCAAGAGGATGAAATCAAAAATACAGAATTTAGATTCAAAATAAGGTATACCAATATGAATGCTTTTCAGTATTTATAAACCGGCAAGCATGCAATAAACAGGCGATCGGCTATACAACATTTAACATTTGCCAACGCAACCATGCAGATCATTTTCCATCTATCGTGTATAACTGAATTCGAAAAGGCAAAATAATTTCACGGAGTGATCCGTTTTTAGGCTAATTCCAGCAATGGAATTCTAGGTAGGGATGCCCTGAGATAAAAGTAATGCGGTTAATTATGAAGGGCATCCTTCTTTTTTAATCCGTTTTTGAACCGACAATTTATACTCTTCACACTTTACATTCCTGTCCTATTGCTTTAATATTGTTCTAACAGCATCAATCCCGGAAATAAAAATATTTATTACAGCTTTATCATTGGTATGGTAACCGCTGGTTTTTGTTGTGAATTGCCTTATTACCACGATCTCAATATCTTTTTCAGGTTTAAGTTCTTTAATAATGTTCTGAGGTGTTTTAATTTTATCGAAATGTTTACTCAATAGTTTTGATTCTTCTTTTGCTACCAGTACAACATAAAAATATGGATATAAAGTACCCTGAACGTTATTCATCGATATCTGTGCATAAACACCCAGGAGTTCATCAGGTTGATCCCTGAAGTGGACTTTCATTTTTATGTCGGTCGGAAATTTATTCTTCTCATTCACCAGTATGAGGAAACTGGTTGATTCTTCTTTTAGTTCTTTCTGTGTCTGTTTCAGCAACTTCTTATACAATTGGATCTTTGTCAGCAACACTGGAGTAGTAGATATTCTCCTGAGACCAGTGAACCAGTGCGGAAGGATCAGGACAGCTGCATTTACCACGATGATCAGCATGGTATTGTATGTGAACGGATTCAAAGCCACCAGGGCAAACAGAAGAGCTAACACAACAAAAAATACCAGGCACCCACGATAGCTTGTGATGTCCATGCTGCTTATATCCCATTTTTTAATTTTTTTATTCATCGATTCGATCCCGGAAAGTTGTGTCTCGTCAGTTTTTATCCATTCATTATCGGGCGAATAACTCTCAAGCTTGATCCTGCTGTCATAACCTTTCACAAGCAGGAACAGATTTCCGGCCAGCACCAGGAATATACCGGGTATAAGATTGAACAGATAGTATTGTACCACAAAACCAGAAATGATCAAAAGAAAACTTAACAACATCCTTGTTTTATAGCCAAGCGATTTCCATACGTGGAATACAACAATACCTTGTTCGCTTTCGGATAATAATAATCTGCTCATAATACGTTTTGATGTGCGTGTATACAACTAAGTTCTTCATAACCCATATTTCGCCAATACAAGGGGCAACCCCCATTGCATAATGCAAGATGCTCACATTGCTGGCACAGGTTGTGAGCGAATTTTTTATTACGAAAATGGGTTGATTCCATGTTTTGCCAAATCCGGTGAAATGAATCCCTGACAAGATTTCCTACAGGCTGGTCGTAGGATGCACACGGCAATACATCGCCGTTGGGAGCAACGGATAACAGCCCGTCGCAAGCTGCACAACCTTTGTTTCCAAGTTTATGCGTTATGGTATTGAATATGCACATGGGCAGCGGAGAGTACCACATAAATTCAACATCATGCCTGTTGCTTTGTTCCTGTATTTTCTCAATAATAGGCCCTACGCAGCTATATTTTATCACCAGACCGGAGTTCAACATACTGCTTCCGGTGGGGATCATGAGGTTCATGCTGAAACGTGTCATACCGAGAGCTTTCCGGATAAATTCCGGCAGCAACAGGCATTCTTCGGCATTAAGCTGATTAAGCGTGGTATTTGTATGCACGTGTATGCCCTGGTCTTTAAGTATGGAAATCCCCCGGATAGTTTTCTGATACGCTCCTTTATGTTGAACAAGTTTGTCGTGCGTTTCGGGTGTAATTCCTTCAATACTCACCTGTGCAGAGTCAAGTCCTGCCTGTTTAAGCCTGAGTCCGAATGATTCATCGATAAGCGTACCATTGGTGATAAGGTTTACACGCATGCCCAGGCTCCTGGCGTAACGAATGCAGCCCAGAAGGATGTTAGGTCGTAATGTAGGTTCACCCCCGGTAAAGCTTATGGAAGGCACCCTGGCATCAAAAAAAATAGAATTGATAATCGATTTAAATCCTTTGAGAGACAGTTCGGCATCCGATCCGGCCGGATTTTTGGTGCAGTTACATCCCGCATAACAAAACATGCATTTCAGGTTGCATTTATAGGTCAGGGCAAGTTCCGAAAGTATGGGAAGTTTGCTGAAATGCAATGTATACTCACTGGTTTCAACTGCCGGGTTAAGGCTGAACTCATCAAGTTTTCCTTCAAGATAGTGTTTCACAGCCAGCATAAACAGTTCAATTTCCCGGGCTTTATCTTGTCCGACCTGACGAAGCAGATCATCAACAGTGCCCCCGTTAAGCAGGAATTTCAAAATATGGGCTCCTGTATCATTTAACCGGGTAGCCTGGTTAGGACGTTTAATAAGAATATTATCTTCGACCCGCACAAAAACATAAGCACGAACACGGTCGATAAATTCATCGATCCAGGCAGGGCTGTTGCTTCTATATTCCTTACCCGTATCCATTAATGTGATCCTCCGCTTACACAGGCCGAATGACAAGCTGAGTGACATGCCGAATGGCAGGCTGAGTGACAGGCTGAGTGGCATGCCGAATGACAGGCGTCGTGGCAGACATTTATATTCTCGATGATATCCATCGACGGGCTGTACAGATGATCGGTATTTACCGGAATATTATATTCATGTTGATGTGGATTTGTATAATGATACCGGTAGTTATAATAAGGATGATTGCCATAATACCAATGGTACCAGAGGAAGTTGCTATTTATACCCTCATACTGGCTCCTGTCTTTTTCAGGAATGTTATTCTGTTCCCACTGACGTATCATTTCGCGGTAATATTTTTTCGTTTCTTCAATGTCGCAATCCCAGGCTTTCTTCTGAATATTTTCAACAACAAGTCTCATGAGGTCTTCCAGTTCGTGTTGCGAAAACTGCCCGTCGTCAGCCAGGGCATAATGTATTCTCAATTCATACTCCCCCAGTTTATTGATATCAGGAGTCCGCACAGATTTCACCTTTAATGGCGAAGAGCTTACCACTTCGATAAATCCTTCATTAACCATGGCTTCAATCATCCCGCTTAAAATACTTTTAAAAGGGATCTCAAGGTAAAATGCTGCTTCGAGCGGCGTAAGGTCTTTGCATATTTTACCCGCTTTGCGAAAGTTAGATAAATGAAGCGTCGGAGGAGTCCAGTCGAGGTTAGCCCAGTTGATCTCGTTAAGGCCAGCCTGCGCCTTGATCATTGATCGGTGTTTGGTATTGATCAATACGAGGAATATCAACCCGACGATCACTCCGCCAAGGATCAACATATTCCTGTTACCCAGCCGGTCGCTCACCGATGTTATTGTCTTTTTCTCCTTAATTGTTTTATTTGACAGCGTGAACCATTCAGCCGGCATATAGAACTGTGTTCTCATATTAAAACGTTGCGGAGGATTGTTTTTATGAAATACCAACATCAACTTTCCGCTCCTGCTCATCTGATAATCGACAAGGAATTTTTCATTCACAAATTTCTCTGTAAGGATTATACTATTCCCCATGAAATGTTCACGCAGGTTGGTAATGGCTGAATCAATCACATGCGGTACAACCACCTTCAGCGTATAATGATCCATACTATGGGCATCATCAAATTGTACAGGAGACCAGTTAAAAACAGTAAGTAACCGTCCATCGTCAGCCGTGGTATTGGCAAGATAACCTGCGCGGTTAAAATCGGCACCGAAATAAAACACATAAGTGATAGTACCTGATGAGACTCCGACACCATTAGCCAGTACAATGTCCCATTTATCTGCACCTACGCTGGAAATATCGAGTTTATACTTATTTCCATAATCGTCGGTGGCATACGATTCGTGATAAAAACTATCAATTACCAGACGGTCGTTGCCCGAGAAATAAAATCCGTGCATCTCTCCTTCAACAACATGGTATTGCACCGTATAGGCAACTGATCCGTATCCTGATTTGGAAATATCTACTGCAGTTTCAACAAAATTAATTTCGCCACGACCTGCAAAAAGTCTTGGAGCCACCAGCAATAAAAGAAAAATAAAAAAATGGCGCATACGGATAGGGTTAACAATAGTTTTCATTCGAAAATAGAAAAATTACCCATCACATTAATAAAACAACATTAATTTAATAATGTATGAGCAACCTAGATAATAATTTTCTTGACAGGCAGAAAAATCATGCGGCTCATTTCTACTATGCCTGGTGCGATTTTCTTTTGAATAATGCTCTGAAGAAGTCAACCATTTTCCGTAAGAGACCTGGTTTTTCTTCCTCAATAAAAGCTGCCAGAACGGTTGCAAATTCTTTCGTTCGAAGATATCCAAAAATGTTATGAGGATTGTGCCTTCCATTCAATGAATAATCATTCCTGACCAATATATCGATTGGCTTTACTCCTGTATCATTCGGTATAAATTCATCACCCAGTCTGCAGTTAATGGATATTATATCTTCAAGGTCAGAAAAATTGTACCAGGCTTTCTGAATAGATGAGGGAGTTTTTATGACAGCTCTTCCATATCGGGTTAACTTTTGTCTGGCCGCTATGTTACTAATTACTAAAGGCATTCCTAAAGGAGAGCCAACAGAGATAAATGTATTTACAGGAACATAGGTAACTTTAAAAGACAAGGCATCAAAAGCAAGGATAGATCCCATGGAATGTCCGATGAGGAAAATATCATCATGCTGATATTTCCGTAATGCCGTAACAACCCTATCGATCATAATTGCCCTGGCCTTGGAATGAAGGTCGTTTTCATCTCCCGATGATTCCTTATAGTAAGTATGAAACTCATGAAAATATTTCTGCACAATACTTTCAGCAATTGTGCGGTTTTTAAGACTTAAATCCTTATTTAAAAAAAACCTTTTTAATTGTTTTGCAATAAAACCGGTTACTTTCAGCCGAAAAGCCTGAGTCTTTGTCTTAGTGGTATTAACTGAAGGAGTATAAGGTTCATCAAGAAAATAAGGGTCGTTCTCATCTGTAATATCTGCAAGAAGAGGTTTGTCGTACACGGCATCGGCCCAATAGACAAGTTCAAATGCGGGCAGGTCCAGGTTTTTGCCTATGCTCTTTAAACCCTCAATCATAGATAGCTTCCACCATTCTTCCAACAACTTCCTCGAAGGTTTATTTTTTAATCCGTGAATGCCAATAATAACTTTTTTCATTTATTGCGAATAAACCACTATCAGTTGGTAATTATGACGTTCTGTTTTAAAAGTATTTCTTTTTTCTTAATTTTTATCAAACTAATCCATTCAACTGGATGAATTACATGTAAAATTTTCTTTAACGCCTGATCGAATGAGCGTCTGATAACCGTCAGTTTTTGTTTGTTATTTTTTCCGTAATTTTTAAACCTGATTTACCAAGGACTATGGAATATTCTGCAGGAAACAAGGGAGAAGGCATCAGATCGGATTGCTATATCAACCTGATACCTACGCCCGATCTCAATACATCCATCGAGTTCAAGAGCAAAGTCATGTCAATGTACGGAGAATCAATCCTCGATTTATGCCGTGATATGCTTAAGTTTTTTAATATTGACCATGTCCGGCTTGAGATAGATGACCGGGGCGCATTACCATTTACCATTGCAGCCCGGATGGAGGCTGTCGTTAAGAAATATATTAATTCGGGAAAGGAATACCTTCTTCCCATGTTATCGCAAAATAACTACTCAACACCAAGGGATGCAGATCGATTTACCAGGCTTTACCTGCCCGGCAACAATCCCAAACTTATGATAAATGCAGGAATTTATGGAAGCCATGGAATCATTCTGGATCTTGAAGATTCGGTGGCGCCGGATAAAAAATTTGAAGCCCGGTTTCTGGTACGAAATGCATTACGTTCGGTCGATTTCTATGGAGCAGAACGTATGGTACGCATTAACCAGCTTCCTGCCGGTCTGGATGATCTTAGCTACTGTATTCCCCACCAGGTAAACGTGATTCTGATACCCAAGTGTGAACATCCCGTCCAGGTAAAAGAAACAGATGAAAGAATTGCCAGCATTCTTGGCCATAAAAACAATACGATTCACCTGATGCCTATTATCGAGAGTGCCATGGGAGTTATGAACGCTTTTGAGATTGCCCGTGCTTCTGAGAATGTTGTTGCACTTGTAATTGGACTTGAAGATTACACCGCTGATATTGGTATACAGAGAACCATCGAAGGAAAAGAGAGTTACTTTGCCCGCTGTATGATTGTGAATGCTGCACGGGCAGCCGGAGTACAACCTATCGATTCGGTATTTTCCGATATTGATGACATGGAGGCGCTCAAACGAAATGTAACTGAATCAAAGTCGCTTGGCTTTGCCGGTATGGGATGTATACATCCCCGACAGGTAGCAATAATCAATGAATATTTCCTCCCGGACGCCAATGAGATTGATCACGCAAGAAAAATTGTAGAAGCTTTTGAAAAATCGGAGAAGGAAGGCTCGGGTGTTGTTGCCCTGAATTCAAAAATGATCGATCCGCCGGTGGTAAAACGTGCGTTAAAAACTATCGAAAGAGCTGTCAAATCGGGGAAATTACCCAAAAACTGGAGGAATAACTATGAAGCATGATCTGGTAAAAAATGCTGCAGGTCGTCTGGTACCCACAGAGATCAATGGCAAACCGGTGGTGCCCTTTATGGGTGTCGGGAAATACCGGCCAACCGGAAATCGTCATGCTCCGAGGATACCATCAAATATCGATTATCCTTCCGATGGCAATAAGCTGGTTCCTTCGCTTAAAGAAGCTCTTGTGAAAGCCGGGTTGAAAGACGGAATGACTATCTCTACTCATCATCATTTCAGAGAGGGTGACCTGGTCGCGAATATGGTATTTGATTGCGCACATGAGTTGGGAGTTAAAAATCTCTGCTGGTTCCCTTCTGCATCATTTTCCTGCCATGCATACCTGATAAAATATCTCGATGATGGCACCATTAGCCATATCGAAGGCAGCATGAACGGTCCGTTGGGACGTTATTGTTCTGAAGGAAAGATGCGAAAAACAGCCGTTCTTCGCTCTCATGGTGGACGGTATCAGGCTATTCAGGATGGAGAAGTTAACATTGACATCGCTGTAATTGGCGCAGGGTGTGCCGATGCTTTTGGTAACGCAAACGGAGTCAACGGACCCTCAGCCAGCGGCCTGCTTGGCTTTGCACTGGCCGACGCCCAGTATGCCGATAAAGTTATCGTGGTAACCGATTATTTGGTTCCTTTCCCATGCATTCCCTGGCAGATTCAGGGAAATTACGTTGATTATACGGTGAAAATGGACCAGGTCGGTATTCCTGAGAAAATTGTTTCAGGAACTACACAAATTACACGAAGCCCCGACAGGTTGCTGATTGCCGAGATGACTGCAAAATTCTGTGAGTTGACCGGCATCATTCATGATGGTTTCTCGTTCCAGGCGGGAGCCGGGGGAACCGCGTTATCTATAGGGATCTATTTCGCCGACATCATGCGGAAAAAGGGGATAAAAGCCCGTTTTGCCAGGGGAGGAAGCAACAAATACCTGGTGCAGATGCTCGAAGAAGGGTTGGTCGAGTATATTCTTGATGGCCAGACATTCGACCTGGAAGGTGTTCGCTCAATACGCGATAATCCTAGGCATGTGATGACAAGTCCGTTTACCAGTTATAACTACCATAGCAAGGGTAATTTTGCCGGTATGGTAGATGTTGTAATTCTCGGAGCTACTGAAATAGATCTGAATTTCAATGCCAATGTAGTAAGCCACTCCGACGGATATCTTTTACATGGTATTGGGGGTTGGCAGAATTGCCTGTTTGCTAAAACCGTAATCCTTCCGGTGCCATTGTTCCGTGATCGTATTCCTGTGATCAGGGATGAAGTCACTACGCTATGTGGACCCGGTGAGCTAATCGATGTGGTTGTCACAGAGCGGGGCATCGCAATAAATCCGTTACGCGCTGACCTCATTGAGAAAGCAAAAGGATCGGGATTACCGGTAAAATCGCTTGATGAACTGAAAGAAGAAGCTGAATCAATATGTGGAAAACCTGAGAAGCCGGTGTTTAAGGATAAAATTGTTGCCGCTATTAAATGGGTTGATGGAACTGTAATTGATGTGGTCAGGCAGGTGGACGTGGGGTAGAGGCGGTTGGCGGTTAGCGACTGGCGATTGGCGGTTGGCGGTTGGCGGTTGGCGATTGGCTATTGGCTATTGGCGGTTAGCGATTAGCAATTGGCGATTGGCTATTAGCGGTTAGCGGTTAGCAATTGGCGATTGGCATTTGGCTGAGAGCTAACAGCTAAAAGCCAAAAGCTAAAGGCTAAAGGCCAACAACTAAAAGCCAAAAGCCAAAAACTAAGTACCATTGGATAAACGCAAAACCTAATATAATATGTCAGCAAAAACCATAGTAGTTATGCCCGGTGACGGGATCGGACATGCAGTTATGCAGGAAGCTCTCAGGGTGCTTGACGCTGCAGGATTTAAAGCAAATTATATCGAAGGCGACATAGGTTGGGAGTTCTGGTGTAAAGAGGGTAATCCCCTGCCCGACCGGACCATTAAGCTGCTTGAAGAACACAAGGTTGGATTGTTCGGCGCTATCACTTCTAAACCCAAGGAGGAAGCTGCTGCTGAGCTCTCTGCCGAGTTGAAGGGCAAAGGATTTGTATATTCCAGTCCGATCGTCGGAATGCGCCAGCTCTTTGACCTTGATATCTGTATCAGGCCGTGTCATACCTATAAGGGAAATCCCTTGAACTTTATCCGGCGAGGTACACATGGCAAAATAGAAGAACCCGAAGTGGATGTGGTGATTTTCAGACAAAACACTGAGGGATTATATTGTGGCGTGGAATGGAGCCATCCCGACGGGATCGTGTATGAAGCGCTAAGAACCCATAAAAACTTTGTCAAGAATTTCGGGAATACTCCCCGCGAAGAGATTGCTGTTTCAACCCGGATCTTTACCCAAAAAGCTACTGCGAGAATTTTGAGGGCTGCGTTCGAACATGCCGCAAAGAATCATTACAGGTCGGTCACATTATGCGAGAAACCAAATGTCATCCGTGAAACATCAGGGATGATGTACAACATGGCAAAGCAGATACAAAAGGAATATCCTTCCATTGAACTCTGGAATACAAATATCGATGCCCAGATGATGTGGCTGACAAAAAATCCGGAAGATTACGGTGTAATTGTGGCCGGTAATATGTTCGGCGATATTGTCTCCGATGGATTTGCCGGCCTCATCGGCGGACTTGGCTTTGCGTGCAGTGCCAACCTGGGCAAAGAGGTGGCTGTCTTTGAACCGACACACGGTTCCGCTCCAAAATATGCTGATTTTCCGGTATCAATAGTTAATCCCATTGCTATGATAGAGGCTGCATGCATGATGCTGGACCATATTCAGGAAATAAGTCTCGCTGAAAAAATACGGAATGCAATTGCATCGGTTATACAGGAGGGTAAGGTCCGAACTTATGATATGCTCAAAATGAAAGGACATCCGGATGTTTTAAAGAAAGGTGCGGCATCGACAAAAGAAATGGGTGATGCGATCATTGAAAAAATTATTTCTGGAAAATGAAACAATACGACGGGCAAGAAAAACTGACACAGTTCATTTTTCTTCCGATAGTAGTGGAATGATAACAAATTATATTCTGAATTATGAATACTATCAATAGTTTGTGGCCCGAATTGAAATGGATCCAGGACAGGGATCTTCGGGAGAAAACTGCCAGGACATGGGAACTGGCATTGCAGAAAAGTGTTCTCAATGCGGACGATCTGCAAAAAATTCCTTTTACATTACTGGCTGGCCCCGATCTGAAAGTAAGTTTTATGGACCATAAGCGGGCCGTTGTCCATATCGCCCGCGAATGCGGCCTCAAATTCAATGAGTTTTTTAAAGACGAACTGCCCGTTAATATGGATGTGTTAATTGCCGGAGCAATACTTGCCGATGTAGGTAAATTGCTTGAATATGAGTTAGACAATAATGGCAATTGCGTTCAGGGTAAATACGGAGAATATGTCCGTCATCCTTTCTCCGGAGTTTCCCTGGCAGAACAGTGCGATATTCCACCTGAGGTTTGCCATATTATTGCCGCTCATGCAGGGGAAGGGGATCTTATAAAGCGTTCAACAGAGGCTTATATTGTTCACCATGCCGATTTTATGTCGTTTCTTCCTTTTAAAAACAGATTAAAATAAAACATGACTATTATTGAAAAAATACTTGCCTCCCACTCCGGGAAAACGAAGGTAGTACCCGGAGAAATTGTCGATGTGACAATTGATGTCAGGCTGGCCAGGGATTTCGGGGGTACCGGGGTAGTTAAAAATCTGCAAACTAATAACCTGCGTATTGCCGATCCGGATAAAACTTTCTTCACATTCGACTGTAATCCGACAGGTTCTGATCAGCAATACGCGGCAAATCAACAAAAGTGCAGACAGTATGCACGACAACATAATATTACAGTCTATGATATCAATGCCGGCATAGGAACACACCTGGCCATTGATAATGGACTGGCAGTTCCAGGTTCAACCCTGGTATCAACCGACTCGCACGCAAATATTCTGGGGGCTATTGGAGCTTTCGGTCAGGGTATGGGCGATCGCGATATTGCTGCCGCCTGGTCACGCGGAGCAGTCTGGTTTAAAGTGCCCGAATCTGTGAAAATTATTTTATCCGGCAAAAGACCTCAGGATATCTCAGCCAAGGACATCGTACTGAACCTGTTAAAACATTTTGGTGCCGACGGACTTCTCGGATATTCAGTGGAATTATATGGCGATGAAGTTGAATCGTTGACACTCGATGAGAGGATTACAATTTCATCTATGGCCACCGAGATGGGTGCCATTGTTCTCCTTATTCCTCCTTCAACCGGTGTGATCGAATATTGTAAATCGCGGTCGTCGCTCAACGTTAACCCTGTTTATGCCGACCGTAATGCTTCCTATGCCAGGACCTTTGAATTCAATCTGGATACATTCGAAAAAGCAATAGCCCTGCCAGGTCAACCACACGATGTTGTCCCTGTGCAAAAAGTCATGGGAACCAAGATCGATTCGGTATTCATAGGAAGTTGTACCAATGGCCGGATGGAAGATATGAAAGAAGCCGCAACATTATTGAAAGGCCGCAGTGTGGCACCCGGCGTCGTCCTTAAGATCGTGCCTGCAACCGATGAAGTATGGAATACTTGCCTGCATGATGGATTGATCGCGATCTTTAAATCTGCAGGTGCATTGGTTGGCAACGCAGGTTGCGCCGGATGTGCATCCGGACAGATTGGACAGAATGGCCCCGGAGAAAAAACAGTGAGCACAGGTAACCGTAATTTTGAAGGTAAACAGGGGAAAGGCGAAGTATACCTTGCATCTGTTTCAACAGCCATTGCTTCCGCCATTGCAGGCCATATTACTACGGCGGATAATATCCCGTCAGATCCTTCGGTTTTTAAGGCCGGAATGGAAACAACCGAAACAAAAAATGTTACATCCTCCACTGAAACCAGTAAAAGTCTGGTCCTTGAAGGCAAGGTATGGCTTATCCTCCGCGATAATATTGATACCGATATGATCTATCATAATCAGCATCTGGCGGTGACTAACCTGAAAGAAATGGGGCAATATGCCTTCGGTAACCTGAAAGGATGGGAAGACTATCCGAAAAAATCAGAACCCGGAGATATTATTATTGCCGGGAAGAACTTTGGGGCGGGCAGTTCACGGCAGCATGCGGTAGATTGCTTCAGGGCTCTCGATAATCAGGCAATTCTGGCCGAATCTTTTGGGGCTATTTACGAACGAAATGCTATCAATGCCGGCTTCCCTGTGCTAACCTATTCAGATATCGGGGAATTAGGGTTAGAAAACCGTGATACAGTGATCCTCGACCTGGAAAACGGAATTCTTACAAATAAAAAAAATGAAAAAACCGTGAACATAACACGGTTTTCCGAAGTCCAGAAGAAGATCTATGAAAAGGGAGATTTATTGAAGATTTAAGAAACCAATAAGAATTATGGCAAAACAAACTTTTGTTGAGAAAATATTCCATGCACCGGTCGGCAGCATAGTATTTCATAAGCCTGACATTATTCTTAGTCACGACAATACTTCGAGTATAGAAAGTACTTTCCGCAAGATGGGTGGAAATAAAGTATATGACCCGGATCAGTTGCTGTTAGTGCTCGACCATAATGCGCCTCCGACCAACAGCAAACTGGCCAACGATTATCAGCAGATAAGAATGTTTGCCAACAACCAGGGTGTGCAAAAATTTCACGATGCAGGAGAAGGCATCTGCCATCAGCTTATGGAGAAATATGCACGGCCCGGCATGGTGATCGTGGGCAGCGACAGCCATACATGTACGGCAGGTGCTTTCAATGCTTTCGCAACCGGCATTGATCGTACCGAGACCGCCGGATTATGGAAGCAGGGCGAAACATGGTTCAGAGTGCCTGAATCAATGAAAATAACCCTTCATGGAAAATTGCCGGACAACGTGTATGCAAAAGACCTGGCTTTATACATCATCGGGATGATCGGATCAAGCGGAGCCGATTATATGTCGGTCGAGTACCATGGCGATGGTGTTAAAACACTTACAATAGCCGACAGGATGACAATAGCGAACCTGGCATCGGAAATGGGAGCTAAAAATGCCGTCTTCCCTACCGATGAAATCCTGAGTGAATACATTGATAAAAAAACCAGCGGCATTTGGGCCGATCCCGATGCTGTTTATGCCAGGGAATTTAAGATCGATCTTTCAAAACTCTTTCCGCTTGCTGCATGTCCGCATCATGTCGATAATGTAAAAAGTGTTGATGAAATTGCAGGAACTCCCATAGCCCAGGCGCTTATCGGCACCTGTACAAACGGCCGTATCGAAGACTTACGGGTTGCTGCTGAAATACTAAAGGGTAAAAAGATTAAGAAGGGCGTTCAGCTATTGATAACACCGGCGTCACGGAGTATTTATCTGCAGGCTGTACAGGAAGGGTTGGTTGAGATCTTCCTCTCTGCCGGAGCCACCTTGCTGACTCCTTCCTGTGGTCCTTGCCTGGGTACGGGGCAAGGAATTCCTCCCGATGGAATTAATGTTATTTCAACTGCCAACCGTAATTTTCTCGGAAGAATGGGGAATCCAAAAACTTTCATTTATCTTGCTTCGCCTGCAACAGTCGCTTTGTCAGCAATTACAGGAGAAATAACTTCTCCGGCCGTAGATACTCTTACATCCAAATTCCCATTTCATATCCAACAATCGGCAACTGTCGTCATCGATAAAACAGATTGCCGGTACTCCAATGGAGTCTGGAATTATAAAGATGCCGACAACCTGAATACCGATCAGATGTTTGCCGGTAATCTTACCTACGAGATCAATAGTTCGCAACCCGAAAAAATTGCACCTCACTTACTAAAAGGTTTCGATGAACAGTTTTCAGCAAGAGTTAAACCGGGCGATATCATGGTTTGCGGGCATAACTTCGGTTGCGGAAGTTCAAGGGAGCATCCTGCCGTCGGACTGGTCTATTCAGGAATTAAAGCCGTGCTGGTAAAATCAGTATCCAGGATATTCTTCCGCTCATCGGTGAATCAGGGTTTACCAATTCTTGTAGTCCCTGAAGCAGTTGAGGCATATAATCAGGGCGATGAAATTCAGATCGATATGAAAACCGGCCACATAACAATCGCCGGCAAGAAGTATAGTTTTAATCCGCTGCCGGATAAACTACTCCAGATACTGGAAAAGGGGGGATTGGTGAATGCGATCGTCACTAGTGAGTAATAATGAGAGTCAGACAAATAATAAATGTATTATGATCATGAAAGACAAGCCAGGAATACATAACATACTGAAAAGCCTCGGGATCGAATCGGTGAATTCCGGTTTATGTACGGGTACAAAATGGATCGATACTGCAGGAGACATAATCACTTCCTATTCACCGGCAGACGGCAGTGCCATTGCCGGTGTTAAACAGGGTACACGTGCTGACTATGAGATGCTGGTCTCAAAGGCTGGTGAAGCCTTCAAAGAATGGCGGATGATACCGGCTCCCAAAAGAGGAGAGATTGTGAGGCTCATCGGGCTGGAGCTCAGAAAGTACAAACAACCTCTGGGAACCCTTGTGAGTTGGGAGATGGGGAAAATATACCAGGAGGGTCTTGGTGAAGTACAGGAAATGATTGATATATGCGATTTTGCCGTTGGACTTTCCCGACAGCTTTATGGACTGACGATGCATTCGGAACGACCGGGTCATCGCATGTATGAACAGTACCATCCATTGGGTATTGTCGGCGTTGTCTCGGCATTCAACTTTCCGGTAGCCGTGTGGTCGTGGAATGCGATGATTGCCCTGGTATGTGGTGATGTAGTGCTTTGGAAACCATCCTCCAAAGTACTGCTTTGTGCTATTGCTGTGCATAAAATTATATCGAAGGTATTGGCCGAAAATAAAGTGCCCGAAGGAGTCCTGAACCTTGTCGCCACCAGCTCGAAATACCTGGGCGATAACCTTTTCAAAGATAAAAACATACCCTTGATTTCGTTTACAGGTTCTACAAAGATCGGTAAACAGGCCGGCCGGTTAATCGGGGAACGGTTGGGCAGAATGATCCTCGAACTGGGTGGTAATAATGCTATTATCATCACCCCGGATGCAACTATCGATCTCGCCTTACGCGCTGTGGTATTTGGTGCAGTCGGTACAGCCGGTCAACGTTGTACGTCTACACGAAGAATTATTCTACACGATTCACTATTCAACAGCTTCAGGGATAAGCTTATATCTGTATATAAAAGCCTGACAATAGGGAATCCGTTAGATCCGGAAACCCACGTAGGACCGTTGATCGACAGGCAGGCTGCCGATAATTTCTATAAAGCAGTTGAAGAAGTAAAGAAGAGCGGAGGAAAGATCCTTTACGGGGGGACTCCATTCGCCGATAACGATTGCACATCGGGTTGCTATGTAGTCCCATGCATTGCCGAAGTGGAAAATCATTACCCCATCGTTCAGGAAGAAACATTCGCCCCCCTGCTCTATCTGATCCGTTACAGAACCATGGATGAAGCCATTCAAATCCATAATTCCGTTCCCCAGGGTCTCTCTTCAGCAATATTCTCCAACAACCTTCAGGAAACAGAATATTTCTTATCTCACGCTGGTTCTGATTGTGGTATCGCCAATGTCAACATAGGAACTTCCGGAGCTGAAATCGGAGGTGCTTTCGGCGGAGAAAAAGACACAGGAGGAGGTCGTGAATCGGGATCGGATGCCTGGAAAGCATACATGCGACGACAAACCAACACCATAAACTACAGCTCAGAACTTCCACTTGCACAAGGAATTGAGTTCAACGTGAATACCGAAAGCTGATGTTATGAAGATAGGATTACTGAAAGAGACAAAGATACCACCCGATAACAGGGTGCCTTTATCCCCTAAACAATGCCGGAGGATCGAAAAAGAATTCCCGGGCGTTAGAATTATTGCAGAACCAGCCAATAACCGCTGTTTTAAGGATAAAGAGTATACCGATGAAGGTATCGAGGTAAACGAGGACCTGAGCAACTGCGATGTACTGATGGGTGTTAAGGAAGTTGATCCGGCACGCCTGATACCGGGCAAAACCTATTTTTTCTTTTCGCATACCATTAAAAAACAACATTATAATAAACACCTGCTGAAGGCAATACTTGATAAGCATGTAAGGCTTATAGATTACGAAACACTTACCGACAGGCAGAGGATACGTATTATCGGTTTTGGCCGATGGGCAGGAATTGTGGGTACATATACAGGAATAAGGGCTTTATGCAGGAGGAGCAGGCAATGTAATCTGCCGCATCCCCAGGAATGTGATGGATTAAACGAGCTGATGAGCAGGGCTTCATCTGTATCATTACCCCCCGTAAGAATTGCTGTAACAGGGAACGGGAGAGTAGCAGGAGGCGTTGAAGAAATGCTGAAAGCATTTCGTATAACAAAAGTTTCTGTGGCGGATTATCTTAAAAATACTGAATTCAAAACACCCGTTTATGTGCAGTTGGAGCCAGGTGAATACAACCGCCATAGGTCCGGCAGAAGCTTCGAACTTGATCATTTCTTCAATAATCCACAGGAATATGAAGGCACTTTCGGACGTTTCTGCCATACCACGGACATGTTGATTATGGCAGCCTATTGGGATCCGAAGGCTCCGGTTCTGTTTACACGTGAACAGATGAAGGAGAAAAACTTCAGCATTAAAGTCATTGCCGATATAACATGCGACCTGAACGGATCGGTTCCCTCGACTATAAGAACTTCAAACTTCAACGAACCATATTACGATATAAACCGGGTAACAGGAAAGGAAGAAGATCCTTTCAGCCATGCCGACAATATCACTGTGATGGCAATAGATAACTTACCTTGCGGTTTGCCAAAAGAAGCCTCAGTAGATTTCGGAGAAAACATTATAAAAAACATACTGCCCTTGCTTCTTTCCGGTGATCAGGAAAACATTATTTCCCGGGCAACCATTGCGCAGGAAGGAAAACTCACATCCAACTATAACTACCTGGCCGATTGGGTAAATCAGCCGGATTAAACAGATTACTATGAAACGGATACTTATTATCGGTGCAGGGCGCTCGTCGTCGGTACTCATCCATTACCTTGAAGAGAATTCGAATAAATATGGTTGGGAGATAACTGTCGGAGATAGCGATCAGCAGCAGGCAAAAGCAAAGGTTGCCCCGTCTACAAGAACCATCGCTTTTAATGTATTCAATGAACAACAGCTGGATGAAGAAGTAAAGCATGCCGATATTGTAGTCTCTATGCTTCCGGCAAGATTTCATCCGGTGGTTGCATTAGCCTGCCTGAGACATTCCCGGTCGATGCTCACAGCCTCATACGAGTCGCAGGAAATGTTGGAAATGGCAACACGCGCAAAATCACAGGGAATCCTGTTTCTGAATGAAATGGGAGTAGATCCGGGTATCGATCATATGTCGGCCATGCATGTGATCCACAGGATAAGAGAACAAGGGCATGAATTGAAATGTTTTGAAACCTTCACAGGGGGGTTAATAGCGCCTGAATCAGACAATAACCCGTGGCATTATAAAATTACCTGGAATCCGCGCAATGTGGTTCTTTCCGGACAAGGAGGACCTGCCCGTTTCATTCAGGAAGGAACATATAAGTATATTCCATACCACCGGCTTTTTCGCAGGACCGAAGTGATCGATATCGAAGGCTATGGGAAATTCGAAGGTTATGCGAACCGCGATTCACTCAAATATATTGAAAAGTATAATCTTCAGGACGTTCCTACCGTATTCAGGGGAACCCTTCGGCGACCGGGATTTTGCCGTGCATGGGATGTTTTTGTTCAGTTGGGAGCAACCGATGATTCCTATACTATGAATAACACCGAGGAAATGACTTACAAGGAGTTCATCAATTCATTTCTTTATTATAGCAAGGAAGATCCGGTCAGAACAAAAGTATATCAATACATGCATATCGACCAGGACTCAGATGTTCGTGAAAAACTTGAATGGCTGGGTATATTCGATAATACCAGGATCGGGCTGAAGAATGCCACACCGGCGCAGATATTGGAGCATATACTATGTAAAAAATGGGTATTGGAACCCGGCGACAAAGATATGCTTGTGATGTGGCATAAATTCATTTTTAAAGAGAAGGAGAAAGCAGCACCGACTTTATTAACCTCTTCACTTGTTGTAATTGGTGACGACCCGGTGAATACGGCAATGGCCAAGACAGTAGGATTACCATTGGGTATAGCAACAAAAATGGTACTCACCGGACAGATTAAACTGGAGGGTGTGTATATACCAACGATAAAGGAAATCTATGAGCCTATCCTGGAAGAACTTGCAACGCAAGGCATAGTATTTACAGAGAAGAGTGTTGAATGGAATGAAGAATGAGATAGCATTCTATTCAAATACTCTTGACATCCGGTATGTCGGGAATGATTATGTCTGTTTACAACCCATAAGAAGCAATACGTGACTTAGCAGGAGCTCATCCATAGTTGTATTCAATTACGCTTTGTGCCGAATGTATACCTTATCCCAAAGGAAAGCTTAAAATTTGGAGAAAGAAAAAAGGTAGAAGGCTTCACATCCATATACGCATCGGGATGAAAGACCGGCATTGCAAATCCCAGCTGAACTAGACCATGCAATCTATCCTTTCCGACTTTACCTGTGATTGCAGGTTCAAGGATCATAAAATCAAGCTGTGTATCGGAAAAATAGTTCAAATCGGGGTCCCACCAGGCAATTAAAGGATACTCATAGGCATGAATATAAAAGAAACGAACATAATTAATCCTGAGGTCAAAGGCAATTTCTAAAAATTCTGTTCGGTTTGCAAATCCCGGCTGGAGAAAAACATTATAATATTCAGCGTTAACCTGGGGATCGGGCGGGATATCATTGTTCACTTTATACCGGGTGATGCCATAGCCTCCGCCTCCATAGCATTGAAATAGCCAACTATTGTTTTTCCCGAAGCTGGTGAAATAACCACCACCGGCTTCTCCAAATAATATATAGAGGTTTTCGACAGAAGTATCGGCATCGGCGCGATGTTTATAATGATCCATTACATTGATCATCATTGCTGTATGATCAGAAATTGCATAGGCGGATTGAACATTATATAATCCACTGCCAGATGACCCAAGCACAAAAGAGGTTGTAAGTTCCCCTTTTTCATTCAATAAAGGTGAATGAATTGTGTTGGGTTCATAGAGAGTAACACAGCCGGTAACAACAAAGAAAAAAACGAAGGAAAATTTTTGAAAAGAGGTTTTCATAGTATATATATTTAGATTAACGTCAAGCTAATTTCTTAACGACATAAAATTAGTATTTTTTCTTTTGCATATAACCCATGACATGAATTTCTTCTGAAAATTATTGATTTGATATGGCACAGACTATCATTTAAAAAAAGATTCCTGTGTGTTTTTGTTAAGTTAGGTTAGGTTACTTTGCAAATATGTATTTCACGAAAGTTTTTCGATTATGATTAGTCCTATAGTAAAAAAACTTTAACTATTCAGGGCTTCACTTCGTAAATTATTATGCATATTTTAAAAAAAGTCCTGTATCGCTACAATACTTACTTCTTTGTGATTCCGGCGCGATTAGTTCGTTCCCCTGGATGCCTGCGCACAAGCCACTTATGATCACGCCTGCATTTCGTAAATTATTGTGCATTTTTTTTTAAAAAAAGAAGTCCAGTATCTTTACAGGACTTACTTCCTTGTGATTCCGGCGCGATTCGAACGCGCGACCCACAGCTTAGAAGTCGTAACCAGCCTATTTTTTGATATTTTCAGGTTTTTTATCATGTATTATTAAAACACTGTCATTCAGTCATAAATATACTAATTACCTTTGAATATAGTTTCTTTTCTTTTCGTTTATTTCCTATATTTGTTTGCAAATAGTTTGTTAAATCCAAATTTGCAAACAATATGGGTGAAAAAATCAAACCTCTGTATAATTTCAGTCACGGTGAAATAACCGGAGCTGTGATACTTGACACCCGGAGAGAAAAAGAAAATGGCCTTTATCCTATCCGTTACAGGGTTATCTATCAGCGAAAAGTAAACTACTTCCGATCAGGATATGATGCTTCCGTTGATGAATGGAATAAAATGCCTGATACCAGAAAAAAAGAACTTCTGGCAAAACGTAAATTGGTTAAATCCGGCTTTGATGTTATTGAGGGCCATGTTAAGGAAATAAAGGACGTATTTTCATTTGACACCTTAAACCGTCGCCTGGGACGTGGAAAAATGGAGCTTATTTCAGCTGCTTTTGATGCCAGGATTGCCGATTTAAACAACGACGGGCAAGTTGGTACGGCTTCCATCTATCATTCTGCAAAATTGCTTCTGAATGAGTTTAAAAGGGATCTGAAATTTGCAGATATTACACCGAAACTTTTGGAAAGCTTTGAAAGCTTTGCCACCTCAAACAGACAAACAACAATAAGATACGCCACCCTGGGAATGTATTTGCGCTGCCTTCGTGCATTATATAACATGGCAATACGTGACGGGATTGTAACTGCTGCCAGTTATCCTTTTCAGAAAACCCCCAACGATGGAAGATATAAGATAAAACAGGGATCAGGAACCAAAACAGCTTTGACCATTGATCAACTTACCCGATTTATTGAATATCAACCCCCGTTTAAAGGGATGCAGCGGAGCAAGGATATTTTTCTGCTTTCCTTTCATTTGGGCGGTACAAGCATTAAAGACCTGCTATTGCTGAAATGGGAAAACATTAAAGACAATGAGCTGGTTTATATTCGATCAAAGACTGCCAGAACAACAGGGGAACCGGAACCGATACATATTCCTTTAACCGTCGATGCACTCACTTTAATAAACAGACTTTGCAATTCGGACAGAAGCCCAAAAGCAAGGATATTGCCTTTTATGCCGGTGAATGCTTCGCCGGAAGATGTTCGCCGGATAACCTTAAACGTGGTCCGTAACCTTAACCGGGACCTGTATAAAATTTCCGATAAACTCGATATCGACGGCCTTTCCTCATACGTTGCCCGGCACAGTATTGCAACTCTGATGAAAAACAGCGGAGTATCTGAAAGCTTCATAAAAGAAATGCTGGGCCATACCAATATAAAAACGACACAGAACTATTTGAAATCATTTGAACAGGCCCAACGGCGCGAAACCTTTGAACAGGTCGGAAGCAAGTTAAAAAATGCTATGAGTGAATTAAACCATAAGGGAAATGAGTAAAGATATTAAGGCCGTGCAAGTGAATAATACTAGTATTTTCAATCCTTTTCCAAAACCTGATGAGGAGGTTTTTAATGAGGAAAAATTAACCCTGGAAGATCATGTGCTGGCAAAAAAAATGGTTGATGATTATTCTCATGCCGGTTTTCCTATTGAAATATTTTACTATGTTATGTTATATGCAAAAGAAGCGATGAACTACACAACAGGCAGTCATAAGTTTGCAAAGGATGCGAAGAATAAAAAGGAATCTGAATTAAAGCTACTGGAAGAGCTTAAGCGAAAAAACCCTCATTATAAAAACATGGAAATTGATTATGGCCCCGATTCAATTCAATGCCTGCCAGACAATACCGCTATCAAATTAGAAACAAAATTTTTGTATAAGCGATTAATAGAGCTTGGAGTTGGTAACGATCAGGCTAAATATATTATCGGTGAGGTATACTTAGCATACAATGTATGTTTGAAAAAAAGCGAACCTATTTTATCTGAAAGTGAGTTTAGCAAAAAGCCGGATTCCAGGAGCTGGAAAAAATACCTTGCTGACAAAATCGACGCATTTCTTGAATAAATCCTTAAGTTATTGATAATCAGATAGGGGTTTTTCGATCAAAAAAATACTCTAAAACCCCCTATTCTATTGTTTTCCAGTTAATTAAAGTGTCGTTATTTTTCGGAAAATTCTGGAAAATGACGACAATTGTTCAAATGAGTTATGAAGATTTAAAGACAGTCGTGAAAAATTGTCTTGTGGAATCAATCAACGAAATCAAAGAACTACCTACGCAACCCGAACCTTCCGACCGGATGAGTTTGGAAGATGCTTTGCTATTCCTCAATAATAATGGAATTCCGATAACAAAGGGCCAACTGTATAAAGAAACTCATCAGGCAACGATACCCTGTGAACGCTTCGGGAAGCGGTTGGTGTTTTCCCGTAAAGCTTTGAAAAGCTGGATCGAGGCAAGGCTCATTAAAAAAATGCCTGTTCAAGAAATTATGACAAATCACTTAGCTCAGACAGCCAACAAAAAATAAATGAAGGTGCATCAGCCTATAAAACTTTTTTGCCCTTCTCGGGTGCTGGATACAATTAATCAATACGTGAAATCCAGGCCTGAAAATTATGTTTTTTTGGTTCATTACCTTCTCATGATACCGAATAATGACAAGCGGCTGGGAAATAATTTTGCACCAATAAACAGAAAAAAAATAGAGAAGCTATTTAACTGTAAACCTGATAAATACATAAATTTTCTTGAAAAATGCGACTTTATAGAATCTGATAAGGAATTTAAGCCTGGTATTAAAGCAAAGTATTACAGAATCAATCCTTCAGTTGAATTTGATTGTAATACTTATGACTTGCAACCAGGAACGCCGTTATTTAAGAGCCTATACCGTGATTTAAAAATATCTAAAAGCCATTTATCGAAACTGCCGTATCATTTGAATGTGATGCGAAAGCATTTCCAGAATCTTGAATTTGATCATGAAGGTGCGATGCAGTGGATAAGCAATGAACCGGATGCACAAAAACGGTTAAGTTATTCCATATCGGTTTCGCAGTTAGCAGATAAACGGTTTCGTTATTTCAAAAGGAATAATACTAATAATCGTTTGGACACCAACTTAACTAACCTGAAGAAAGAACTGCGACAATTTATCGTAGGCGATTATGTGTCGATTGATCTGAAAAATTCGCAGCCGTTTTTTCTGTCAATTTTGGCCGAAATTACTTTTCAGATAATCAATCAGAAAGATAACATTAAGCATCCTCCCTTATGTACTCAAATAGGGATTAAGGATGTTATCCAATTTTTTGGTATTCAGTGTTTTAAATCCTTGTCAAAAAGTCGCCAAAATCGCGATTTTTCAAATTTTGCGACTTTATGGAGCTTCAAAGAGGCTGTTTTAAGTGGAAAATTTTATGATGATTTTCTGCAAAAATTTGACGGCAACCTAACCCGGGATGAGATTAAGAAGATCGTGTTCGAGGTGCTATTTTCCAAAAATGAAGTCTACTACGGTTTTAAACGGTTCACCCCTTTTGAGAAAGAGAAGCAAATATTTGCCAGTGTATACCCGGAGGTTCACGAGATTATCGAAACACTGAAGAAAAAAGACAATAGCAAGTTGGCTATATTCTTGCAGCGTATCGAAAGCCGGATTTTCATTGATGTGATAGCTAAAGAACTGGTTACCGTCGGAATAGTTCCGTTAACCGTACATGATTCTGTCATTGTGCCAACACAATTAAAAGATGAGGCAATGGCCATCATTCGACAGGTGTTTACCCGGGAATTTGGGGTTATCCCGACTTTTTCCATAGAACCATTAAAGCCGAAAAAATGACACAGGAAGAATTTACCCAAAAAATACTATCTGAATTTAGCACAACTGAGCTTTGTAACATCAACCCGCGGATTTATTTTAATCCGAAGCATATTGATTACTACATGGCATATCATTCGGGAGAGTATCAAAAATGTTACGACTTTTTAATTGAACATAAGGATTTATTACAATGACATATCAGATACATTTAATTAAGTGAATAAAAAAATTTGGTCGAATGGCAAAAATTCAATTATCACCAGAAGCTCGGAGGCTCAAAGCTGACTATCAAAGACAATGGGCAGAGAAAAACCGCGATAAAACGCGGAAATACCTTGAAAATTATTGGGAACGTAAAGCTTCAGAGCTTAAAAATACTGATGTTACGCCAACAATTAGCGTTACACCCATAAGCGTAACAGATACCGTAACATGCCAGAATTGCGGAGAACCATTCACACCTCAACGATCAACAGCAAAATTTTGCTCAGATAATTGCAGGGTAGCTTACAATCGGAAGAAATGATATACCAGGAAGTTTGACAATATATTTAACCATGATACAGCCACAAATTGATACAAAAGCGATCTGCCAGGCAATTCTTGAAGTCTGCCCGGATAAGAAGGTTACTTATCGTTCACCGGATTTTATTATAGTTTACGGAAATCCTTTGTACATTGAGGGGAACCACGTTCGAGGCAATCCCGGGAATTTTGATTTTAACAGTCCTAAAGAATTTTTGCGGGCCGTCTGCCAGCTGTCTTTGTACTTACAGGATTATGAAATACTGAAAATATTGACTTTGTACAAAGAATATCAATCAATTAATACATAAAACTATGAAGATTCGAGCATTCAGAACTAAATCATTAAGGCACGCTTTTAAAGGTGAATTTGATATCATTCTGTCAATGGATCAGGACGGACAGGTTAAAGCGTCAAAATATCCTGAAATAGGAGATACTATCGGTTTCGACAACGGTCAAGTGCCGGAAGATGGGACTATTCATTTACTATCAGAGAATTTGAGCGTGAAAATTGAGAGCGGTAAGGTAACTGAAATTATCGACCCTGAGAAACTCAACAGGAAAGCATTTAATTACTGAAAACAACAGGTAAAGAACAGATATGGCAAAGTTTAAGAAGGGCGAAAGCGGGAACCCTGAAGGTAGACCAAAGGGCACACTTAATAAATCGACCCAGGAGGTTAAGAATCTTTTGCAGCAATTCATAAGCTGTAATATCGTAACGCTTCAAAATGACTTTGACAAGCTGGAACCAAAAGACCGGTTAATGTTCTTTGAACGTGCTTTGCGGTTCATCCTGCCAACGCAAAACCATAATGAAATAAATATTAATACAATGTCTGATAGTGAACTTGACAGGCTTTGTGATTCTCTAATTTCTAAAATGAATAACGATGAAAGGGAACATGACTAGAGGGCAAAAGCGGTTCTTTATAAAGGCCGTACTTGCAGGCAATAGATCAGAAGCTAAAAAAATCCTGACGCAAGGGATTGAATACCCATTGTTTTGGGAAAAACAGGACAATCACTACGTTTCTGGACCTTATAATTTGACCGAAGATGAATTTAGAGAGCTTCAAAAAACGAAACCTTGTTTTATAGGATAGGATAAGGAAAAAATTTATTAATAACATAAATGACTAAAAAATGAAAAAATTAATTCACGAAAACACAGAGGCCATCAGACAACTAAACGAAGTTGCATCTGAGCTGGTAAACAGTCTTAACATGGTTTTGAACAGGTTCACAGAAAAACATAACCACTTTAACCAGCCGGTGAATGAGGGTTTTGCTTTTCAACTTGCAGGGGATCCCCTGGGGACATTTGATGAACTGTTACAGGCAAACAGTCCTATAAAACCTATTGCAGGAAAACAACAGGACATTGAAAAGCTGGCAGAACTCACAGGGATTGACAGGGAAGGTTTTATACAGGACTTTACAATTTGCCTGCCCGGCAGTCGGGACAAGTACAATAAGCAAGGTGCAAATGCACTGTTCAGATTGCAGGGAAAATATAAAGAGCTCGTGACATGGGCGAATGATTCGTTTACTCTTAATAAAAAAGAATTGGAAAATCAATGTGAAGCATTCAGGATTTATGCTGAAACCCCTGAACAACTTGCAGAGCTGGAAAAGTGGGAAACACTTTGCAATGTTCTGAACGGTCATTCATCCCGTGTTAAATTGGATTCAATTGATTCAAACAGACTTGCAGATATTCTTAAAATATCCTATCAGCACGGTAAATTTACCCCAAAGTATGAAGCACTTGCCAGGCAGATAAAATCGATGGCACTTGTGGATTGAGTTTTGTTTTTTGTATTCATATCTGATCCGCTCTCCTGTGACAGGCCAGCGGGTTTTTTATGCAGTTTTCAAAGATATTTCGTAACTTCATTATAATCTGTCAATTATTAGATTATGAAATTATCGAAAATCACCCTGCATTTATTGTTGAGTATTGGATTTATATTCTACAATTGCTCTGAAGACAATACCAATGATAACTTATTACCAATAGTATCCACAGCAGAGATAACAGGTATTACTCAAATTTCTGCTCTTTGTGGTGGAATAATTATTTCTGATGCAGGAGCAACTATTATTGAAAGAGGAGTATGTTGGAGTACAAATCAAACACCAGATATAATAGATGACAAAACCATTGATGGTAGCGGAGCCGGTAGTTTTACCAGTACACTAATAGGACTAAAACCCGATTCAACATATTATGTGCGTGCTTATGCTACAAATATTCATGGAACCGGGTATGGTAGTACAATGTCATTGACAACATATTCCTATGGCAGTGTATCAGATGTTGAAGGAAATTACTATAAAACACTGAATTTGGGTAATCAGGAATGGATGATTGAAAATCTCAAAGTTACAAGATACAGAAACTCTGAAGCAATTACCATACTTATGGATAACACATTATGGAGCAATGCAATAAGTGGAGCTTATTGCAATTATGATAATCTTGGCTCCAATGGAGATCAATATGGTCGGCTTTACAATTGGTTTGCAATAACAGATAGCAGGAATGTTTGTCCACAAGGTTGGCACATTCCTTCAAAAGCAGAAATCACACTATTGCAGAATAATTTTAGCGATGAACAATTAAGTCAAATTGAGTTTTTTGAAAATGGAGGCGGAAACCGTCAACTCGATGGAAGTTTTGTAGTTTTTGGTGAAGGATATTTCTGGACAGTTGATAAATGTGAAGATGCAAACCCTGCTTCAGGTAACTGGGCATGGGGTTTCTGGAATGATGAATTAAAAACAGAATTTTCGGGAGGTAAAAATCACGGATTCAGTATTAGATGTGTAAAAGATTAACCTAAGTCATCACATTAAAAACATACCATTAACGTACACTCTGGGAGCTAGTCAGGAACTGACTTGTTTGCAAATCGTTTGCAAAGAAAAAGCCACCTATACTTAAATATATGTATAAATGGCTAATTATTAGTGTGATTCCGGCGCGATTCGAACGCGCGACCCACAGCTTAGAAGGCTGTTGCTCTATCCAACTGAGCTACGGAACCTTATTTTAATATTTATTTCTTTTTTCAATCAATTCTGTTAGCACAGATTGTGTTGCTCCCTGCCTGCCGGCAGGCAGGCATCCTCCCGATCAGGAACCTCGTTGGTTTTGCCTGTCAAAACCTTATGGGTTCTACATCGGGATGAGCTACGGAACCTTTGTTTAATATTTATTTTAATCAATGCTGTCAGCACAGATTGTGTTGCTCCCAGTTTGTATTATAGGAAAATCTATACAACAGTAAAGCGGGGCAAATTTATAAAATAATTCCTCTTTAGGAAATCATCCTTGATAAATATGCTGTACTAAAAAAAGCAAAATATTATTCTTTCACAGGGAAGCGCATGGTTAGTATGCCCATTTGCCCTATTTCCCTAATATTGAAAGGTTTCTTTACAATACGGTATGTTTTCTTTTTACCTTTAATATCATATTCTCCAACAAATTCCAACTCTCCTTTTTCAATTGTTTCCAAATCGGTTTTATGCTCGGCTTCGGATATTTTAGCGCCCAATAGTTCATATTCAGTTTTTCCTAATACCCTGTCGACTGCAAGACCATAAAAATCGGCGCCCTCAGCATTCGCAAGATGAATCACACCTGCCTGGTCTTTCAATACATAGCCGCCCGGGATGATATCGATAAGGTTTCTGAGCATCAAGCGTGTATTATCGATGATAAGCTGCATTTCTTTTCTATGCTTCTCATCCTCCTGGCGTAATCTTGCCAATTCTTCCTGCGTGGCCTGCATTTCTTCAAGATTCTGACGCATCTCCTCCTCTGCCTGTGTAATTTCTTCTGCCTTGCGGTTCGATTCTTCCAGCAGGGTAACGGTTTTCATATTCAATCTCACGCTGACAAAAGTGGCTGCGATACTGCCAGACACCTGATCGATAAACTCCAGATGGTGCTTTTTAAACTCTTCCACCGATCCGATCTCAATCATGCCCAGTACTTCTTCATCTACCTTTAATGGAACAATGTAAAGACACGCTGGTTCTTTATGTCCGAGTCCCGATGAAATTTCGATATACTCCTCCGGGATTTTGGTCAGATAGATCGGTTTTTTTTCAAGATAGCATGCACCCAGCAAGCCTTCGTTCACTTCCATCCTCTTCTGAATAAATTTACGCCTGTCATATGCATAGCTGGCCGCCAGTTCAATATGTTTTTCTTTATCACCTTCAACCAGGAAAATACCTCCGATATTTGCTCCGACATAAGCTGTCAGGTTTTCAATGATCGAATACGAAAGCAGATTTATATCCGTGTTATTTTGTCGAAGAAGATCGTTGAATTTTGCCACACCGATATTGATCCAGTTTCTTATCTCATCTTCACGGGCGCGTTCTTCATGTTCATCACGTGATTGTATCAACTTTTCTTTTAATACATTTAACGATTTCCCCAGACTATCGCGTTCGGATATTATATCGAATTTATAATTATAATTACCCTCACTCATTTCCAGTGCAAATTCCTCAGCATTGTTAATCCTCTTTCGCAACTTATTGAAGGTATCGACGACATTTCCCACCTCATCATCCGACCCTTTTTCAAGCTCTTTTGCCTTTTCACCGTTATGCAATAAAATCATAGCATCGTGCAATGATTCAATCCTCCTTGTCAGCGATTTGCCAAAATAATAGGATACCAGGAAAATTAAGAAGAGCAGAACCATTGCGATGAGTAGAAATAGCCTCAAACGGGTGATAAATGGATGCAATACCTCTGCCTGGTTAATCTTAGCCTGGAGGTAAAACTCACTTCCCGGAAGTTGAATTTTTTTTGTGTAGGCTATCACTTTAGTATTGCAATAATCCGTTAGCAGAACATTACCTTCAGAAAGTAAAATTTCGCTGTATTCTGCAGGATATCCGGCTAATAATGCCATATTCCCGGTTTCTCTGTAGTTTATAACCCGGTCAATATCTTTCTTAGCCGTTTTTCTCATCAATTTTTGGAGATAGTTATCACGATCCAGCAGGAACTTTTTCGGGTTATTCCGCAAGAGCAAATCTCTCCCGATAACTGTATATTCAAGGGAACCCGAGCCAGCTGCCATGTCTATTGTTGTCAGAACATCATCGAACAGGTTCGGGGCATAGCTAACTATCAGAACCGATATGAGCTGATTATAGGAATATACTGGCACCGAAAAGAAAGAAACCGGTTTGTCGGCAGCTCCCGGATAATTTGAGAAATCAACAAAACTAACTTCAGTCCGGTCAGCAGCCAAACCCTTCCTGAAGGCAACCGAAAGTTTACTATCTTTAAGTTCACCATCATACAGATTAGTCCCAAAATCAAGATTTTTGCCAAGAGAGTATACAACATATCCTGTACGCGGATCAACAAGATAAATATCGCAAGCCTTTAATAATTCCCTCAGATGGAGGAAATAGTTGTGATGTGTTTTATGCGCAAAACCATACGATGTATAATCTTCAGCAATACTAACCAAAGCTGCTTTTTCTTCAAAAGATTTAGGATTCTTGCATAGATATATGAATTGGCCTAACAGGGTTTTTTCATTCTGTGGAATATATTTCAGCACTTTTTTACCACTCAGGGGAGATTTTGGTACAATAGTTTGTTCATAGTATAACCTGATCTGTTCTTTAACCTGACTCATAGATTCAAAACCAGGTACTGAATACATCTCGGCATTTAATTTGATGAACGCCCTGGTTAACTGATCTGTTGCCATCCTCAACTCTTCGCTGCTGGCCAGATTTAAGAGCTTATCACCGGTATATTTTAAGGCCGATTCTACTTCCTGGCCTTTCATATAGCATAATTCTGTTACCTGGCCAGCACTGGCTTTCATTAATGATGTCCGTAAGGTTTTAAGACCAAAACTAAAGAATACCAGCATTACGAGCGAGACTAATGTAATAACCAATAGTATGATCTTAAGCGTCACTTTCAGATTTCTTGGATCTATCTTGCTGAGATAGTTGCGTTGTTCATTCTCCATAGTCTGCACTTTTATGCTGAGTATCTTTCAGAATCTATACCAGTAAAACAATAATGATCTGACAGTATAATCAATAGTTGTATTCCTCTGTACAAAAAATTATGAAGACTTATTATGTCGGGTCATCAATAATACTGATATTGTGATCAATTTAGCAAAAAAAAATGTTTTTTTAATACAATATTATCAGCCGGGCACCCAGTTTTCAACTATTCATCATTGGAAGAATGGAACCTTGAAATAATGGAACGTTTGAATAATGGTGCATCGGAATCATGGAACGTTGGAATAATGGAACTATGGAACATTGGTATAGTAATTTGCGGCAGACAAACATTCTTCAATTTTTTACCCATTAAGTTCTTAGAGACTGTCTGAAAATTCCATCTCACACATAGCATCAAAAATTTGCATTGATATCATATTGATTACTACATACGGTCTACGACCAGAAAATCCTAGTGTAGTCTTAGTGTTCCGAATCATTCGGGATCGAGCCTTTGTGGCTATATTTTTTTTTGCCACCAAGACTCAACGACACAAGGGATCACTATCCCTTAGACAGTTTCTTAATAAAGAATTACAAATTGCTATTTAGCGTTTTCCATAAATTAACGTGAGTTCGATATAAGAATGTTAATTATTTAAGTGAATAAAAGT
>CAZWIU010000033.1:0-40142 GCA_964634105.1 uncultured Bacteroidales bacterium
AGTGTTTTCAAGGGTTACAGAAAGCAATGATGGTGCTAAGTGTCAAACTCGGGAAGGACTATATTGCTGATATGGAACACTCTTTACGGCGCGCCATCTTAGGGGAAAATTGTATTGATTTTTATAGTCTGATGTGAACTCAGGAAGGAATCCGATCATAGTTTGTTTACCATCCTGATAAATTCATCATTTGGAAGAATACCCTTTTCATCCGAAGAGAATTCGGGTTTGATCCGGCTAACACTGTACATATTTACTTCACCGACATTTTTCGCATTTACTTTACCGCGGAATTCACATTCGAAATAATCTTTAATATATTCGTATGTGGCTTCAGAGATATTTACCAGGTTTATTTCTCCCAGGTTTTCCATTCTTGCAGCGGCATTAACAGTCTCACCCCAGATATCATAGGCAAATTTCTTTCGGCCGACAACTCCTGCTACAACCGGGCCTGTGTGTATCCCTATACGCAGCTCCCAAGCAGGTATACCGGGTTTCGGATTTGATTTAAGGCGAAGGATATAGTCCTGGATTTCCAATCCTGCGAGCACGGCATCGACAGGATTTGATTTATTTCTTAATGGCAGGCCACCGGCACACATATAGGCATCGCCTATGGTTTTTATTTTTTCGAGATAATGTTTTCCGGTGATCTCATCAAACTTGGCAAAGTAATCGTCAAGAATGGCTACAAGGTCGGTCGGCTCCAACTCATGTGTATTCTTTGAGAAGTCTTTAAAATCAGTAAAAAGAACGGTGACGTGACGATAAAACCTGGTTCCGGCTTTCCCTTTCGATTTTAACTGTCGGGCAACTTCAAACGGGAGAATATTCAACAGGAGCCGTTCCGATTTTTCCTGCTCTTCTTCAATCAAACGCTTTTGTTCCTCAATCTCTTCTTTTTGGTTCTCAAGTAAGGAATTGGCTTGTTCCAACCGCTCGGTGATGGCCAGCATACGACGATTCTGCCTGAACAGTTCTTCCTCTTTCAGCATTATGGGCGTAATATCCGATTCCACGGCGATCAGTTTAAAAATTTCACCTTTTTCATTTAACTGAGGTGTGAAAAAAGTCTGGAACCATTTTCTTCCGTTTGGTAAGTTAAGCCTGGTTTCAACGGTTGATGGCGTTTTTGTCTGAAAACAGCGCCTGGCTTCCCGTGTAAAATCTTTGATGGTTTTAATCTCGAAGATATTATCGCCGTATTTTTCTGTGAATTCTTTAAAAGAGATCTCATGCAGCCGTTCGAAACCTTCGTTGGCCCATTCCATTTTACCTTTGGCATCAATGATAATAAAGGCATTGGGAGCATTTTCTGTGATGTTCGCCTTTTGTTCAAGTAATTGCCGTTCTTGTTCGTATTGCGACATCCTTGAACGAATACGTGTTAATGTTTGCCCGATGCTCAAGGCTTTACTTACACGCGTTCTCAGTTCATTTATATCGATGGGTTTGGTAATGAAATCAAATGCCCCGTTCCTGAATGCCTCGGTAAAATTTTCATCTGTTTTATAGGCTGTGATGAAAATGACGGGTATTTCTTTCAGGTCTATATCTTCCTGCAGAAGTTTTAACGCATCAATTCCCGACATCTCCGGCATGCGCATATCCATTAGCACAAGGTCGGGCTGAATACGCCGTGCTTTCTCAAAGCCCTCCATGCCATTCTCAGCGAAAAATACGTCGTATTTACCTTTATCTGCGTTTAAAATACCCTCAATTAACTTGCTATTGTGAATATTGTCGTCTACAACGAGAACTTTATAACTCATCCCCAGAAATTAATACATCTGTTTTTAAAAATAGCAAAAAAAGTTGATTACAAAGCGATTTATGTTGTTGAACAAAAAAAAGGCAACCCGATGGAGTTGCCTTTTTTCTATAGTTATTATACTATTAATTGAATTGAAGCATAGTCTTTTTAATTATCTCTATAGCTTCAAGAAGTTGTTCTTTTGTAATTACCAGGGGAGGCGCAAACCGGATAATATGCTGATGGGTGGGTTTTGCAATCAGCCCGTTTTCCTTCATAGCAACGCAGACATCCCAGGCAGTTTTATCACCTTTAGGCTTTATAACTACTGCATTCAGGAGACCTTTGCCTCGCACAAGTTCCACCATTTCGTGCATATTAACCAGCTTCTGCATCTCCTCACGAAAGAGGACACCAAGTTTTGCAGCATTTTCAGCCAGATTTTCATCTTTCAGTACCTGCAGTGCAGCGATTCCGACTTTTGCAGCGATTGGATTTCCACCAAAGGTCGATCCGTGCTCGCCGGGCTTAATGCAAAGCATAATATCGTCATCGGCAAGTACTGCTGAAACAGGGTACATACCTCCCGAAAGGGCTTTCCCCAGAATGAGGATATCGGGTCGCACACCCTCGTGGTCGCAGGCTAACATTTTACCTGTTCTGCATAAACCTGTCTGAACTTCATCGGCAATGAAGAGAACATTCTTCTTCTTACATAAGTCATAGGCTGCTTTCAGGTATCCGTCGTCTGGAACATAAACGCCAGCTTCACCCTGAATTGGCTCAACCAGAAAGCCGGCTACATTCGGATCTTCCAGTTCTTTTTTAAGTGCATTTATATCATTGTAAGGGACTACAACGAATCCCGGCGTGTAAGGCCCAAATCCTTTATAAGAATCCGGATCGGTCGACATGGAAATTATAGTGATAGTACGTCCATGAAAATTACCCTCACAAACAATGATCTTGGCTTTGTTTTCCGGAATTCCCTTTTTATCATAACCCCATCTCCGGCAAAGTTTAAGTGCAGTTTCATCACCTTCGGCCCCAGTATTCATGGGTAATATCTTATCGTATCCAAAATATCTGGTGATATATTCTTCATAGACACCCAGACAATCGTTATAAAAAGCCCTTGAAGTCAGAGCCATGGTATTGGCTTGTGTTGTTAATGCTTCTACAATTTTCGGGTGACAATGTCCCTGGTTAACTGCCGAATATGCCGAGAGAAAATCGAAATAGCGTTTCCCTTCCACATCCCAGACAAAAACACCTTTGCCTTTCGAAAGCACCACCGGCAGCGGATGATAATTATGCGCCCCGAACTTGTCTTCCTTCTGAATAAAATCCTTACTGGTCATTGCTAGATTATTTTAAGTGAATAAATTCTGTATTTTAATACGCAAGTTTTGAATTTTTATACAAGAAAAGAATGATAAAACGCAGTTTTGTAAAAAAGAAGAAACAAAAAAAGTTGTTTCAGCAAAGAAACAACTTTTCCTATTAACGTAAAAGCTACCGGTATTATTCGGCTACAAGTTTAATTACCTCTATCGTATTATTAAGAACAATTTTACCAAAATAGACTCCTGAACCAACCGCTGAAAGGTCGATTGCATAGTTGAGTTCACCGGCATTAACAAAACCATTTCCTACCTGCATTACTTTGCTTCCGTTTATATCAAGTATTTCAATACTGATTTGTGACGGCTGAGTAACATTCAAATTAATATTAGTAAAATGTTTAAACGGGTTTGGGCTTACCATTGCCGTGTAATTTTCCGAAACCGGATTTTCGATAGCTACCTGTTGTCCGCAATCTTCAGCAGCCCAAATCGATGCGCATAATAAGGGAGACCCCGCCTGTGGCTGGAAATTTCTTGCATCGTAGTTGAACGGGTCAGTTAAAAGCAGGTCAGCAGCCAGAACAAGCGTATCGTTATGGAGTCCTTCCTGCATGAACCAGCCTCTTACTCCGCTGGCCCCGGCTGAAGCATCGGTTTGGAAATAAGTTCCACGAATCCCGGCAATAATTGTATGTTGAACCGTTAATGAGTCATTTGTTGTAGCAGAAGCATATGAACCTTCCGATTCAAGCCGCATACCGCGCCCCCATCCGGCAAATACAGAATTGTAGATCTGCAGGCGGGTATTTCTGCGTAACCTCATTGCTGAGCCTTCGGCAAATTTAGGGCGAAGGACTTGCGGAGATGATGCATTCATCGATGGCCCGATGGCTGTGATATTCGAAAAAATGCCATGAGTTTTTGGCTGTGCCTGTGTTCCTCCTTCATTATTGTCGGATTCGAAAGCATTCGCTGCATCGGTATCAACTATTGAACTGTCGCGGACTGCGAGGCCAAATTGAACTCGACCCGAGAAACCGTTATCGGTGTCGAAATCATCGTCCTCCGTGCAATACGAAATAAGGTGGTTAGCATTAACAGTTCCTCCAAACCACTCAAAACCATCGTCGCCAGAATAGGATACTTGAATATATTCTATTGTTGTTTCGTCCCCCAAGGAGCAAAGTGTAAGTCCGTTAATTTCCTTATTAGTAGCAACCTCGTATCCGGCGAACTCAATACGAACGTATCTTAGCACTCCGGAATTATCGTATGCATTGGTTCCTCCATAGGGTGATTCAATTCCGCCTTCGGCAACACCTTCACCTCCTGGCAGGTTATTGGGAGCTGCGCCACAAATAACCAAACCGGCCCAGTCGCTGTTGGCCCTTAAACCCGCGCCCTGATCTGAAGTAAATACTATCGGATTAGCGGGTGTGCCTACCGCCATAATCATACCACCTCTTTCAATAATCAGCGCACTTTGTGCAGTTCCCCTGATGATGGTTCCAGCATTGATTGTCAAGGTAGCACCGTTGTCAACATAAACCCAGCCATCCAATAGTAACACGCCCGACCAGGTTTCATTTGCGGTTATATGTAAACCGGATGCTCTTGAAAACTGTCCATTCCCTTTTGTTTCAGTCGGAGCTGCATATTCAGCGTTTACCGGATCCCACTCGGTCCAACCGGCTGTCCAATCATTTGTGCCGTCAAATGCACCAATATAATCCACCTGAGTAAAATAAGGATCGTTAATGGATTGTGCATTCAGCAATAATCCGACACATAACATAGTGATAATCAATGTAAATTTTTTCATAATTTTTCGTTTAGTTTATGTTCGAAAATAGATATTGGAACTGTGTATATTATTTAAGTTTTCTTTATCCCTATATTAAGATTATATTAATACTTCAAAGTTGGGTATATAGCTTACACATCGCTCTGATCAGGCAATTGATTAAGTATCGCTAAATCGATCCGAATGTTTCTTCAGCCTATAGTTTAATACTTAAACCAAGTGAATATTTTGTGTTGGGCAAATACATGTTACTCGGGGCTTCAATCTTTTCTCCCCCCGTAGAATGGTATTGTACATGGCTGATTAGTTCACCCAGAATGTCTTTAATGCCAAAACGAATTTCAAAATACTTACCCATTGTTTTACTGACTGACAAGTCAAGAAGGTTCCTTGGCAGTTCCCATGTATGGGGATTGTCAATAGTTCCTGCATAGACAATTCTTTTCCCGATCCTGTTATAGGTGAGATTGAAATTAAATCCATGCACTAAATTCTGGTAGTAAGTTCCCAGGTTAATAATATAAGGTGATTGCCCCTGCATAATTCGTTCATGTTCCCTGGCGGTTGGGAGGCCGGTGCTGATTTTACTTGAGATAACCGATGTATTGAATACCAGGGTCATATTATGATTTTCCCGATCGATAATAATTTTTCGGATATCCAGCTCTAACCCAAGTGAATGTGCCTTCTCTGTATTAAATGGCTTATAATCGAACCCGGTACCTGCAGGAATCTGGAACATTTCTATCGGGTTTTCAAACTCTTTGTAAAATGCTGCCAGTGAAAGAATTTCACCGGCGGTAGGATACCACTCATACCGAAGGTCATAATTGTATATATATGCGTCTTTCAGATCCGGATTTCCATGCACAATAGCAACCAGATCGAAATCTTCGTAGACGGTGTTCGACATTTCACGGAATTCAGGCCTGTTAATGGTTTTTCCATAAGAAAATCGTACAAGGTGTTTCTCAGTAATATTGAATGTGAGGTTCAAAGAAGGAAACAGATTTAATGTATCCCGAACAATATCAAGCGTATCGTTCCCTGTTTGTTCCTCATAAAAACCGCTTATCCTTCTTTCCACATTTTCGAGTCTTACCCCACTGTACAGATCAAAAAAACGTGTAATGGGAACTTTAAGGCCAAGATAGCCCGCAGTTAAAGTACCTGATGCATTATAATTATTCTTGACCTGGCTCCCTTCTTTATAGGCAATACCGGTTTCCCTGGAATTATCGGGTATATAGTAGAAGTTCTCATCAGCAACAATTTCTTCAATAGGCAATTGCCGGTCGAGATTAAGATACTGTGTACCCCTGGGAGCGACTAATCCTATCAAACGGGCGGTATAATACCGTTCCTTTATTTCCTGAAAGGCGCCTGCTTTCAGGCTCCATGGTCGTTCCGATGAGAAAATGAAGAAATCCTGCTTATAGTCGATTCTTCCATTTAAAATATTTTCATATAAGTCTGTTGATAACCGGCCTCCGTTATTGATATTTACTTCTCTGTCAATGTTGAATAGATAGGGAGCATTTAAACTGTCGATATCGCGTGAGTATTTGACCCTCCGGTTATCGGGCTCACTGTTGTTAACTCGTGAATAGCCTATTACCCAATCAAGGTTTGAAGAACCATCGGACGATAAACGTTGTTTGCCAGAAACCTGCCCGGAATACATAAAACGGCTGGTGTACCGGAGGTTGGTTATTTTTGCAGATTCAGAATTATATACATAATCACCCGATCGGTTGCTCACTGTCGATTCTCCCATAATGTTCATCAGATTCCTGAATTCAAATTTTTGGTTTCGGCCATAAATAATAAGCCAGTTATGAATAAGTCCGATAGAGGTACTCTTTTTTGATTTCAGGTCATTATAGTTGAAACGATAAGAAATTGTATCAACATTAAAATATTCCCTGCGGAGAATACTGGTGAAATTACTTTCGTTTTTATAATTAACCGATGTGATATTCCCTAATGATACCTTGCCCAAGGTGAATCGACGGATTAAATTCATTGATAAGCCCTGGTCGGGAATTGGAGCCTTGTTCTCCGTTTTCCAGATCTTGTTTATCGATTTTGAAATATCTATTACCTGAGCCATATCATTATTATATTCGTCCATATCGTTCCAGGTATACAGCTCTTTAAAATCATTTGTCGACGGCACTTGCGATGAGTAATCGCGTGTTCCGTCATCGAGACCAAGCCAGTCGGTGCTACCTCCCTTATAAACCTGGAAATCATTATTGAAGGTGGTATTTGTCCTGTATCCTGTTGTGTATGAAAATGAAAACTCGTTCTTATCGGCATTGTTGCGTGTAATAATATCAATGGCAGCTCCTGCAAAATCGGCCGGTAGCTCAGGGGCAGGACTCTTAAATATCAATATATTGCTGATCATACTGCTGGGGATAGCATCGAACGAAAAAGCCCTTTTATCTGCCTCAAAACTAGGCGCCGAAGCACCATTCAGGAGTACAGAATTATATCGTTCTACTAGTCCGCGGACAATAACAAATTTTCCGTCCGAAATAGTGATACCCGGAACTCTTCTGATCACTTCAGCGGCATCCTTATCCTGCGTTTTCGATATCTGTTGTGCACTTATACCACTAACGATCATGTCGCTGGCTTTTAAAGAAGTCATCAACGATAGATCAGAGTCTGTTCTCCGGGTTTTTGTAACAACCACTTCTTCCAGATTTTTTGTTTGTGGCTTAAGCATTATATTTACTGATGTCGCCTGACCGGCCGTTACTTCAATGCGAATAATTTGTTGATCGTAGGAAACACTTGATATCACAAGATTATAGGTTCCTTCATCAATATTTTTTATAGTGAAATTTCCGCTGGCATCAGTAATAGCGCCAACAGTGGTTCCCTGTAATACTACGGCAGAGCCAATAAGTGCCTCACCTGTTTCCTGGTCAGTGATGGTCCCGGTAACAGATCCTGTATTTGAGAATGCATAAAAAGAGATACATAACATTAAATTAAAACTAAGTACTAGTTTTTTCATTTTTTCGTTGTTTTTATTATTTTTTATTTGTTTTAAATTGCTGAAATTCAAGATTGTATTATTAGTTAATTCCTTAAAGAAATGTATATATTCGGCCTGTGATTCAAGTTTTGTAAAACATTATGATTAGATTAAATAATTGTTAAATCGATACCAGACAGGTTAAACTGTTTAGCTAACATTAATTTTTCATCTGGCCTGCCAGAACCTATTAACATAAGTGATACATTTGCAGAATTAGCTCATATTGCGGGTGAGTAAAGAGCACTACAAAATATTGATCGTTGACGATAAAACGGAAATACTAAAGTTTATCAGCTTTGTCCTGAAAGGGGAAGGTTTTTCTGTTTCTACTACAACCGATGGTAAATCGGCCGTAGAACTAGCACAGAAAATAACACCACACCTTATTTTATTAGATATCATGATGCCCGGCATGGACGGAATTGAGACTTGCGAAACCATACGTTCCTTACCCAATATGGAAGATACGATTATTGCTTTCCTCACCGCACGGAATGAGGATTATTCGCAAATTGCCGGTTTTGAGGCCGGAGGCGACGATTATATCATCAAACCTGTTAAACCGAAAGTCCTTATAAGTCGTGTAAATGCACTATTACGACGGCTGGAGAGGGGAATGCAATATGACCGTCCTTCTGGTGCTATCATCGAAAAGGGCGAAATCATCATTGATCGTGAGAAATACATGGTTTACAAAGGAAAACAGGAACTGTTTCTTCCAAAAAAGGAATTTGAACTTTTGCTCTTGCTTTCTTCCAGGCCAGGAAGAGTTTTCACTCGCGAAGAAATTCTCAGTATGGTTTGGGATGATAACGTCATAGTAGGTGACAGGACTATTGACGTTCATATTCGTAAGTTACGGGAAAAAATCGGCGACGATTATATTAAAACAATCAAAGGAGTTGGCTATAAGTTTGCTGAATGAAACCTGTCTTAAATTTTTATTAAACTCCTGTTTTTTCATTTTTTCATTAATAACTTTAAATATAAAGCATAATTCTCAACGGCCTTTATAAAAGGCTGTTTGCGATAAGTTGGTGCCATTGTTTTCAAACCGGAAGTCATGATAATTAACATTAACTTAACATTAAGTTAAACTTATCGTTACATAGTGCCTTTACATTAGCATATCATTTTAAAACATTTACTATGAAAAGAATTTTACTTGGTATTTTGTGTGGTCTTGTTACATTAAACATAGCAGCCCAGGAAGAATTTAAGCCTTCAGGCAAACCGACTGCGAAAGTATTTACAAATATTCTTTATAATCTTGATGAAAATCAGGCTGCTTTTGAATTACAGCGTGCCTACCTGGGTTATAATTATAACCTTTCTGAGAATTTCTCCACCAACCTTACTTTCGATGTAGGTTCACCAGAGGTAGATATTAACGATTCTCTGACTGTCAGCACTTCATTCGATTATACTGCTTACCTGAAAATTGCTGCCCTAACCTATAAAAAGGAAAAGCTACAGATCGATATGGGTATGGTTGGGCTGCTACAGGTGAAGTATCAGGAGCAATACTGGAAACATCGATATATTTATAAATCGTTACAGGATGAGAGCAAAATGGGAACAACCGCCGATCTGGGTGCTATTATTAGTTATAAATATACCGACTTTCTCTCTGCCGATTTTACAGTGCGTAATGGTGAAGGTTATAAAAAACTCGAAAACGATAATGCTTTCAGGAGTGCTGTCGGTATTACTCTTACCCCGAAACCGGAAGGTTTGATAATCAGAGGTTTCTACGACTATATTGAAAAACAGGAAGCCCAGTTTGTAATTGCCCATTTCGTAGGGTATAGGAATGATAAATTGTCGCTTGGCGCAGAATATAACATCGAATTGAACAGCAACGACAAAAAAGATAATACCCTGATGGGCTTTTCGGTATACAGCAGTTATAATATTACGGATAAGATTGAGGTCTTTGCACGTTACGATAACATAGCTTCAAACAGGCTTGAGGCAGAAGAGGAAGACTGGAATATTGAAGAGGATGGGAATATCTTTATTGGAGGAATACAATTTTCCCCTCATAAAAATGTGCAACTTGCATTTGATTACCAGGGTTTTTTGCCTGCCGATAAAAACGAAAATTTGGCTAACCTGTTGTACCTGCATCTTCAGTTTTCATACTAATTGTTAAATCTTAACTCAAAGTTTATATGTTATTAATGTTGAGTTAATACTTGATATACACTTTTGTAAAATATCTTAAATAAGAGCTCTATGAAAAAAACTGCAAAACTTTTAGGGACACTTACTATTATCGCTTTGTTAGTTGTATCGTGTTCCGGCCGGACAGGTAAATCGGAGAATAAAAAACTGTCGGGCATGATCAAAATTGACGGGTCCAGTACCGTTTACCCGATAACTGAAGCTGTTGCCGAGGAATTCAGGTTGCAATATCCAGATGTAAAAGTAACTGTAGGTATATCGGGTACAGGAGGCGGATTTCAGAAATTCGGACGGGGTGAGACAGATATTTCTGATGCATCGCGCCCGATAAAAGAGAAAGAAATTGAGCAGTGTAAAGCAAATAATATCAGCTATGTGGAGTTAATGGTTGCATACGATGGACTTGCAGTTATCGTGAATCCGCAAAATGACTGGGTTGATCATTTTTCCATTGAAGAACTTAAAAAACTATGGGAACCTGCCGCCCAGAATGTAATTATGAAATGGAACCAGATTCGTCCCGAATGGCCCGATGAAGAAATACACCTTTTTGGGCCGGGAGTAGCATCGGGAACTTACGACTATTTTACCGAAGCGGTTGTCGGGGAAGCAGGCTCAAGCCGTGGCGACTTTACGGCCAGCGAAGATGATAACGTATTGGTACAGGGGGTTATGGGCGACAAATACGGTCTGGGCTTTTTCGGACTTGCATACTATGAGGAAAATGCCGACAAATTACGCCTTATCCCTATCGACGGAGGTAACGGGCCAGTTTCGCCCACTTTCGAAACGGTAAGTAACGGAACCTATTCACCTCTTTCTCGTCCGTTATTCATCTATATAAACAGTACTGCGGCAGTTAGGCCAGAGATTCATGAATATGTAAATTTCTACCTGAAAAATGCAAAAGCATTAAGCAAGGAAGTTGGATATGTTTCATTGCCGGATGCTGATTACGCTGCTCAATTAGAAAAATTCAGTACATTCACCGAAGGATTGAAATAACATATTTTAATAGGTTTTAAACATATAAGCATTTGGAAATACGACAGGCACAATATACTTAAAGAATGAAATCGTTGATCCTGAATTTGCATTGGTAGTATATTTGACTGTCGTATTTGTGAAAGATTGATTAGCGAATACTATTTTAATTATTCTATAAATTTATAATACCGAAACGGATGTTAATGATTCGCCATAGGGAATTTTTTATAGAGAAGTTTCTGTTATTAAGCGCTCTGATTACCATTTTCACCACCGTGGGGATTATACTCGTTTTGGTCATTGAGGCTGTTAAATTTTTCGGTGAAGTATCGTTCATCGATTTTATTACAGGCACCGAGTGGACCCCGTTGTTCACCAATAAAAAATACGGAATACTCGCGTTACTTTCCGGTACCTTTCTGACATCGTTTATTGCGATCGCTGTAGCATTGCCTATCGGATTGAGCATAGCGATCTATCTGAGTGAGTATGCACCCAAACAATTCCGGAGCTATACTAAACCTTCGCTTGAACTGCTGGCTGCCGTTCCCACGGTTGTATACGGTTTCTTTGCTTTAACCGTGATCACTCCTTTTTTAAAACAATTATTTCCAACTATTTCGGGCTTCAACTCATTATCTGCCGGGATAGTCATGGGGATCATGATTATCCCTATTGTGTCTTCCCTCAGCGAAGATGCTCTGAATGCTGTACCGCGATCGTTACGCGAAGCATCCTATGCCATGGGATCGACACGTCTCCAGACTGCCTTTCGGGTTACCGTTCCGGCAGCTTCGTCAGGCATCACAGTTTCAGTTATCCTGGCTATCTCGCGTGCTATCGGGGAGACTATGATTGTTGCTATTGCTGCCGGGCAACAGCCACGGTTTACGCTGAATCCTTTTGTACCGGTCGAAACACTGACAGCCTATATTGTGCAGGTTAGCCTGGGCGATGTGCCACATAATTCCACCGAGTACCGTACCATTTTTGCAGCAGGTATTACCCTCTTTGTATTCACATTTATACTCAATACCATAAGCCATTGGATTAAAACTAAATTCAGGGAGAAGTATGAATAGGATCAGGTTAAACAGGTTACGTGACAAAATCTTTCTTATTGTCGGGATATTCAGCACTTTTATCGGCCTGATCCTGCTTGTGATATTTCTTGGCGATGTTTTTAAGGAAGGATTTGCCAGGCTTAGTTGGGATTTTTTAACCAATCTGCCTTCCCGTATCCCTCAAAAAGCCGGGATTTTCACAGCCATGATGGGCACTATATGGATATTGATCCTGACAGCAATAATAGCTTTTCCTATCGGTGTTGCAGCTGGTATCTACCTCGAAGAATATGCTAAGAAGAACTTCTATTCGAGAATTCTCGATATCAATATATCAAACCTTGCCGGAGTTCCTTCCATCATATACGGACTACTCGGACTCGAAATTTTCGTCCGGGTGTTGAAAATGGGAAACTCAATTCTGGCAGGTAGTTGTACCCTTGCTTTGCTTATTTTACCAATAGTTATTGTTGCTACCCGGGAGAGTATTAAAGCTGTCCCCCAATCTATACGAGATGCCTCTTATGCCATGGGTGCATCAAAATGGCAAACGATCTATCACCAGGTGATTCCGGCCTCATTTGGAGGCATATTGACCGGGGTGATACTCGCATTGTCGCGTGCAGTTGGCGAGGCAGCGCCACTGATTGTTGTCGGAGCCTTAGCCTATGTTCCTTTTGCTCCCAGAACTCCCATGGACGAATTTTCGGTATTGCCCATCCAGATATTTAACTGGATATCGAGGCCTCAGTCGGGTTTTATTGTGAATGCTGCCGCCGCTATCATCATTTTACTGGTCATAACTTTTGCCATGAATGGAATTGCGATTTATATGCGAAGCAAATGGCAGAAAAGAATATCTTATTAATTATCCTTGTTTCTTGTTGAATATATCATAGAAGAAATGCCTGAAATAAAAGAAAAAAAGAAAAAAAAGAAAAAGAAATCGAAGCAATTGCGCGAAGAGCAAAGGCCCCGTTCGGAATACAAAATTATTGCCCGCAATCTCAATGTTTTCTACGGTGATTTTCATGCATTGAAAAACGTAAATATGAACATTCACCCATTCACGGTTACTGCTCTTATCGGGCCCTCAGGTTGCGGAAAATCGACTTTTTTAAGGGTATTCAACCGGATGAATGATTATATCGAAGGATTCCGGCTCGATGGAGAGGTGCTGATCGATGACCTTGATATTTATAAAGAACAGATACTACTGGAAAAGCTTAGAAAGGAAGTAGGTATGGTTTTTCAGAAGCCCAATCCTTTTCCTAAATCGATCTATGAAAATGTTGCCTATGGATTGAAAATTCAGGGTGTTAGTGATAAAGATTATATTCAGGAAAGGATCGAATCTTCCTTAAAGCAGGTCAATCTCTGGGAAGAAGTAAAAGATAATCTTAGGAAAAATGCACTGGCACTATCCGGTGGACAACAGCAACGTTTATGTATAGCCCGTACCCTGGCGGTTGAACCGGATATTCTTCTGATGGATGAACCGACGTCGGCCCTTGATCCGATATCCACTGCTAAAATCGAAGAGCTTATCTTCGAACTTAAAAACGATTACACCATCCTGATCGTGACCCATAATATGCAACAGGCAGGAAGGATAAGCGATCGTACAGCCTTCTTCTACCTGGGTGAACTTATCGAGGAAGGCGCAACAAGGGATATCTTTCTGAATCCTAAAATAGAGAGAACGGAAAATTATATTACGGGACGATTCGGATGAAAAGTCTATGTATTATGTGTATTCTCAATCGTAAAATATTAATCAAAAAACAATATGATACCTCTCGAATATGAAATTGACCGCCTGCGCAATATATTCCTGGAAATGCTTGAACTCGTCCGGGGACAAATGATGTTTACAAAGGAAGCCCTTCTTACAAACGATGAAGACATTGCTGGAGAGGTTATGCGTAAAGAGGCCAGGGTGAATTCATATGAACTCATGATCGACAGGGAATGTGAAGATTTCCTTGCTCTTCATACGCCGGTTGCCTCCGATCTGCGCCTAACTATCGCTATTCTGAAAATGGCAGTCAGCCTCGAACGTATTGGCGATCACGCCTATGGAACTTCTTTATTCGTTTTCGATCATAAACTGAAAATGAAGAAGAAACTGGTTGAAATAATTCAGCTTGCAAAATTGTTTGACGATGTGGATGAAATGCTCGAGAATATAGCAAATGCTTTCGAGACCGGTGATGTTTCCCTGGCGAAAACTGTTTTCGAAAAGGATAAGATGATTGATAAAATCAATAAGAAACTACCCGAATTAATGCAGGAGTATATGAAAGACTCAAATGCTACGATGGAAGAGGTTATTTTGGTATCCCGTATCGTGGGAAAACTTGAACGGTCAGGCGATTTGATTAAAAACATGGCAGAAGAAATTACCTTCTATGTTGAATCTAAGGTTATCAAGCATATAAAAAAGAATAAAAAAATAAAAAAGAAATTTAACCTTCCAGGCCTATCAAAAGAATAATTCACAGGTGAAAATAAATAAGATCTAGCATATTTTAAGTTATTGTTAACTCACTTAATCTAAACTTAAACTTACCGAAGCCAATCATAATTTTTTCTTAACCTAGGCATATAGTGAGGTTACTAACTTCAACAATTATTTAACATAAAGAACATGAAACCTTCAGAGGCGAAAATTCTGATTGTTGACGATGACGCTGCTTTGGTTGAGCTTATTTCATTCAACCTGAGGAAAGAAGGTTACACGATTTTCGCGTGCGACAATGGAAAAGATGCAATAAAACTAATGCCTGAGTATTCTCCCAATCTGCTTCTTCTTGAAATCAGCCTTCCCGGTATCGATGGTATTGAAACCTGCGAACTGATCCGTGAAAATCCGAAGAACGACGATATATTGATTGTTTTCCTGACATCCCGCTCCGAAGACTATTCACAGGTTGCCGGTTTTAATGCGGGGGCGGACGATTATATTTTAAAACCAGTCAGGCCTAAAGTCCTGATTTCGCGTCTGAATGCTCTTCTGCGCCGGTATGGCACCCGCCCGAAACATAATAGCCTGGCCCGCGATACGATAAAAGTAAATGACCTCGTTATTGACCCCGACAGGCATCTTGTGGTTAAGGGAGACCAGGAACTGGCCCTTCCACGGAAAGAATTTAAGCTCCTTTACATGCTTGCCTCAAAACCTTCAAGAGTTTTTACCCGTGATGAGATCTTCGGACAGATCTGGGGAAATGATGTTTTTGTCGGAGACAGAACCATCGATGTTTATATCAGGAAATTGCGGGAGAAGATCGGTGACGACAGGATCAAAACAATTAAAGGGGTAGGATATAAATATGATGCTTAGTGCATTTGTAATTCATTTTTTAAATACCTCCAACCAATAAAAATATACTGTTTTGTGTTCTGGAATAGGGCAGTTAAAGCTAATATTTTTCTCTATTGGTATTTGGCAACAGATCGGTGACCTCAATTTAATCATCCGTAAGGTCTCATTTCTTAACAATTTCTTCATACCCGCTTAATAGTCAGGACACACAACTTTCTTTCTTTCGTAGAAGTAAATAACCTTCAATGAAAAAAGAAAAACGGCATGTAGAAATTGTGGTAATATCGGATGTTCACCTTGGAACAACAGGTTGTCAGGCTGTTGAATTGCTTCATTATTTACAGAGCATAAAACCGGATGTACTGATCTTAAATGGTGATATAATTGATATCTGGCAGTTTAAAAAAAGATACTGGCCTAAATCCCATATGAAGGTCATAAAACAGCTCATCGGGATGTCGACCAAAAGAACCAGGATTTATTACATAACGGGAAATCACGATGAAATACTACGGAAATTCGCCGGACTTCAAATGGGTAATATTTGTATACTAAATCAACTCGTACTTAATATAGAAGGTAAGAAAACATGGTTTTTTCACGGCGATGTTTTCGACGTGATCATGCAATACTCAAAATGGCTGGCTAAGGCAGGATCGATCGGATACGATCTCCTGATTCATATTAACACGCTGGTTAACTACATAAGCCGTTTACTGGGAAAAGGAAGGATTTCTTTATCAAAAACAATTAAGGATAATGTTAAGACAGCTTTAAAATACATAAATAATTATGAAGTATCGGCAGCCAGCCTGGCAATTCAAAAGGGTTACGAATATATAGTATGCGGACACATCCATCTGCCTGAAATAAGAAAAATCGGGGACAACAAAGGGAATTTGGTGCAATATATGAATTCCGGCGATTGGATTGAAAATCTTAGCGCTCTTGAATATAACCAGGGCGAGTGGAGAATATACCGGTACCATATGGACGATCAAATGCATGAATTCCGCGAAGAAAATGATGAATTTGCATCATCGATGGCCGATATGGATAATAAAGAGATATTCAATAAAATGTTGAATGAATTTCAGGAATAACCTATGAAAGTTCTCTATGCAATACAGGGTACCGGAAACGGGCATTTAAGCCGGGCGCGCGATATCATCCCCCTGCTCCAGAACCGATGCGAAACTGATGTTTTGGTAAGCGGCTACCAGGCCGATGTTCCGCTGAATTTCGATGTAAAATACAGGTACAACGGGTTGAGTTTTATTTTTGGGAAGAAAGGAGGAGTGGATTTATGGAATACCTACCTGAAAGCTAACATGAAAAAGCTATTTGGCGAGATCAGGACGTTACCCATTAAGGACTACGATTTTGTTATCAACGACTTTGAGCCGGTGTCAGCCTGGGCTTGCTATCTGAATAAAATTCCATGTGTAGCGCTGAGCCATCAGGCTGCATTACTAAACAAAAACGTACCAAAACCTAAAACCAACGATCTGTTTGGGAAATTTATACTAAGAAACTATGCTCCTTCCAGTATACAATTCGGATTTCATTTCAGCCGTTATTCCAAAACTATTTATACACCGGTTATTCGTAAAGAGATCCGCGAAGCCCGACGCATGGAAAAGAATTATTATTCGGTTTATCTTCCTGCTTACGACAATGAATTCCTGACCGGCTTACTACGGAAAATTAAAACGGTGAAATGGCAGGTTTTTTCGAAACATACAAAACAGGCTTCAACAGACCATAATGTAGAGATATACCCCATCGATAACGAGCATTTTATCCAAAGTATAATTAATTGTACAGGAGTGCTGTGCGGAGCTGGTTTTGAAACTCCTGCCGAAGCGCTCTACCTGGGTAAAAAGTTACTGGTTGTTCCAATGTCTAACCAATATGAACAACAGTGCAAAGCGATAGCGCTAAAATCGATTGGTGTGCCTGTAATAAAAAAACTGAAGGAAAAACATATCGATAAAATTGCCGAATGGGTTGATTCGGAGTACAGAATTGAAATTAATTATCCGGATATAACCGAAAAGGTAATTAGTACAATCTTTGAGTCGCATGTACAAAATATTCTGATGAAGAACAGATGGCAAAAAAAATACGGCCTCTATATGGCATCATCTGATAAGGATATAAAAAAACAGCGGAGAAATTTGCTCAGAAAGTATAAGCAGCTTGCCCGGTAATTGTTTATTCCGGCAGGCAGTAATAAGAAAAAAATTGGTTATCAATACTTGAATCATGCATGAGACAGATTTTACATCCGGCGATTTTGGGGATCAGTTCAGATGGGGATTAAGTTCATCGGCATTTCAGACAGAGGGTGCCGACCATGCCGATGGTAAAGGAAAATCGATATGGGATGTTTTTACCGAAAAACCGGGGAAAATCAAAAATGGTGATCATGCACGAAGCACTGCTCTGTTTTATAGAAAATACCTGAATGATCTGAATCTTATACGGAAGATGAACTACAATTCTTTTCGCTTCTCCCTTTCATGGCCACGGATTTTTCCGACAGGTCGGGGATATTTGAACCAGATGGGTATCGATTTTTATAACCGGATTATCGATGGTTGCCTCGAAAATAATATCACACCATGGGTCACCTTGTATCACTGGGATTTGCCTCAGGCTCTGGAGGAAAAAGGCGGCTGGACAAACCGGGACATTATCAACCGGTTTATGGATTTTGCCCATACGGCTTCCATTCAATTTGGCGATAGAGTTAGCCATTGGATGGTGTTGAATGAACCTGTCTCTTTTACCGCCCTGGGGTATTTTATGGGCAGACATGCTCCCGGCCGTAAAGGGCTGAATAACTTCCTGCCTGCAGTTCATCATGCTGCCTTATGTCAATCGCTGGGGGCAAGGGTTTTAAAATCGAATATTCCGAATGCCGAAATAGGGACCTGTTATGCATTTGCCGTGATTGATCCTCTTAATAGCAAACAAAGGAATATCAATGCCGCCTCTAAACTGGATGTTGTTTTTAACCGCTTGTTTCTCGAACCGGCCCTCGGTCTTGGATATCCTTCCGGCGATTTACCGCTTTTAAACCGAATGGAAAAATACTTTCTTCCGGGCGACCTTGAAATACTTGCATTTCCATTCGATTTCATAGGCCTGCAGTACTATTTCAGGATAGTTGCAGAATACTCTGTATTCCCGCCATTTATTCGCGAAGTACCCGCGGCCAAAAGGGATGTCGATATCAGTACAATGAAATATGAAGTATACCCGGAAGGTATTTATACTATTCTGAAAAGACTTATAGCCTATAAGAATATGCCGAAAATAATCATTACCGAAAGCGGGGTTTGTTATCCGGATATTTTATTGGACGATGGTACTGTTGACGACCAGAAGAGGATTGAGTATTTTCAACGCACGCTTAAAATGGTCCTTAAAGCCAAACAGGAACATATACCGGTTGAAGGGTATTTTGTATGGTCGTTGACCGATAACTTCGAATGGGCGGAGGGATTTGATCCTCGTTTCGGATTGGTTTATGTCGATTATCCAAGCCAACGGCGTTTTATTAAAGAGTCCGGAAAATGGTTCACGCAATTCCTTACTAAATCGGTTAACGAAAAAATTATACAATATGAAAAGACCAATAGAATTGGTAATTTTTGATATGCTTGGCACTGTTATCCAGGATAATTATGCCGTGGAAAACAGCTTCAATCTTGCCGCTGAACTGACCGGACTGGAAGTTGATACAGAAAAAACATTTGCTTTCTCCGGGCGATCAAAATATGAAATCTTTGATTCACTCTGGAGAGAAAAACTGCTAGGGCTCGACGAAAAATCTGTTACGAACCACGTCAGGTATTCATATAACACGTATTGTGAAATACTCGAAAACTATTATCTGGAGAATGATGTTCTGCCGGTGAAAGGAGCTGCCGACCTATTCAGGCATTTACGGCAGAATAAAGTGAGAATTGCCTTTAATACGGACCTGCACAGGAATGTCACCGACTTGATCCTTGATAAAATCAACTGGTATGGAAGCAGGAAACAAATACATGTTCCAATCGATGAAATAGTCTGTAGCGATGAGGTTTCATCGGGAAGGCCACTGCCCTATATGATATTTAAAACCATGGAAAAATTGATGATAGATGATACAAAAAAAGTAATAAAGATCGGAGATACCCCATCGGACCTTGCCGAAGGAAGAAACGCCGGCTGTCTTTATTCACTTGGAATCCCTGGAGGGTTCTATTCGGTTCAGAAACTTAAGTTGTATGAGAACGACGGAATCATGAAAAACTTGTATCATTTCATGGACTTTCTGGATTATAAATTCTTCTCATAACAGAATTATAATGCAGATAACTATCTATTTACGTGTTACCTCACATTCAATTTATGACCACAGAACTGCACTGATAATGATTATTTCTACCAGCAGGGATTTCCTTCAGGAGCTGCCCATCTGGCAACATCCTCGTTATAAATTTTTCGCCTGCTGAACAGCCACTGTCCATTCACCTTTACCAGCACGTCTTCATAATGGCCGTATGAATTGAGTTGAGCTTTGCGTTGAGGATTTTCATTCGACATATGAAACCAATATGCACGACCCCAGGCTGTATCGCCTTCTATCTTTAGGACAATGTTGGTAATATTATGCCGGCCGGTAGGACGTTGCAAAGACGAATCGGATGGAGGAACCTGACGCTTTGGTATGGAGTTCAGTATGTAACGGATGGAATCACGACTTCTCCATTCTCCTTCTCCGATATCAAGAATTCCATCTTCTGTAAAAGTTGAAACATAAGTATCCAGATCGCCGTTATCGAGGGCGAACATATAGCGTGCCTGCAGATCTTCTATCTGCGCCCGGTCGTCAGCATATCCAGACTGCTTTCTTTCATTTCTGCTCTGACAGGAAACTATAAACAAAGCGGCTGTATAAATGACCAGATATTTGTATCGCAACATTTCACGAAATACTGATTTATATTTTCTTTTCATAATGTATGGTATTGAAATTTATCACCTAATATCTAATCAACTTATCACTTCATTCCGACTTCGCTCATTGAGCTAGATCGGACAGGCGCCTCATCAACTAAGTTAATAAACTCATCAACTTTTCAAAAAAAACAGCAACTCCGATACGAAATATATCTCAATACTAATAAATAAAAACATTTTGTCAATAATCACTGTTTAACTTTCAGAATAGTAGTTTGTTTTTTTCTCATTTTTGTATAAGATTTCTTGGCTATTAAATGGAAGAAGGGAAAATATATGATCTTACTTTTCTGAATAAGATCTCGAATGGAGACCCGGTTTTTATCCGTGAAATGATTTCTACTTTCAGGGAAGTTGCTCCCGATTACCTGAAAAAGGCATCAGGTTATCTTAAGAATAATTCTATCGATGCACTCAGCAAAGAAACCCACCGTTTCATTCCCGGAGTATCTTTTTTGGGCGCTAAGGATCTTGAGGAAGATCTTATGAAGATCGAGGAGTATACCAAAAAACATGAACACATGGAAGTTGTTCCGGAATTGTTGGAAAGTGTAATGAATAAAGTAAACCGCCTGCTCGAAGCATTCGATCGCGATTTTAAATAACAGGTAATGAAGATTCTTTACGCGGAAGATGATATAATGATGCAGAAAGTGGTTGTTCAGGCATTGGTTCGCCTGGGCTACGAAATTACCACCGTGGATGACGGCCAGGAAGCCATGGAAACAATCGTTTCTGAAGAGTTCGACCTGATTATTCTGGATCTTTTTATGCCTAAAATGAGCGGTTTTGAAGTTGTTGAAGAATTACGTGAGAAGCTTCACAATACAACTCCTGTTCTGATTCTCAGCCGCAGTCATCTTGATGAAACAATCCAGAAAGCATATACAGCGGGGGCGAACGATTATATAGTCAAACCTTTCAGACCTGAAGAACTGGTTGTGAAAATTACCCGTTTGCTAGCCTATAAAAGATGAAAAAATTCAATGCAGGGGAATTGAAGGTTGCCGTCCTGCAAACCAACACAGTCTGGCATGATATCGAAAAAAATCTGTCAAGACTTGGTGATATTATGAACCAGATCGTACAACCTGTGGACCTCATCCTTCTTCCCGAAATGTTTGCCACCGGTTTTACCCTGAAACCTGAGACATTAAACGCTGAAGAACATCAACTTTTATTAAACTGGCTGAAACAGGTTGCAGCAAAATATAATTGTGCAGTATCCGGCAGCCACCCTTTTCTGGAGGCGGGCAGTTACTATAATCGTTTATTCTTTTGCCTTCCCGATGGCCAACTGGAGTCCTATGATAAGCGACATCTTTTTCCTATGGAAGGGGAAAACCTGGTGTATCGGCAAGGAAAAGAAAGGAAAATCATTTTCTTCCGGTCGTGGAAGATCTTTCCTTTGATCTGTTACGACTTGCGTTTTCCGGTTTGGAGCAGGAATCGGGAAAGATATGATCTGCTTATCTATGTTTCAAACTGGCCTGCCGCACGCAATCAAAACTGGGAGGTCCTGCTTAAAGCCAGGGCCATAGAAAACCAGTGTTATGTAATAGGGGTGAACCGCACCGGCACCGATGGAAACAAAATCAGGTATATTGGTAACTCGCAGGTCATCTCTCCTGTCGGCGAATTGCTTGCTAAACTCGACGCGGAAGAAGGTGTTATGGATATTACCCTCGATAGGAAAATGCTTATTAAATACAGAAAGCATTTTCCTGTCCTCGACGATAGTGACGATTTTGAAATAAGAACCTGAATCTTCAGCTGCCTTAAAAATGGTATGAGATGCACTATGAATGCAATAGCAGACACCGGAGATGGTTATGAGCAACAGTGTCCCTGGTCGTCGCCGCAATCATCACAACTGCTGCAACTGCATGATGAATGTACATGGCCGTGCTGAAGCTCTTCCTCCGAAGCGTCCCGAATGGAGGTAATTTCTCCTTTGAATAATAAATTATTCCCGGCGAACGGATGGTTGAAATCCATACGCACTCGATCAGCATTAATTTCTTTTACAAATCCTACAAGCTTGTTTCCGGATGAATCCTGCATGGGTATTTTGTTACCGATACGAAGTAAATGTTCATCAACTTTTCCGTCGATTTCGAACGCTTTCATGGGAACATCAACAATTGCCTCGTTATTTATTTCGCCGTATGCATCGGCTGAGGCAAGTTCAAAGTCAAAATGATCACCGACTTTCAACCCTTTAATGTTTTCCTCAAACTTGGGTAACAGGTTTCCTGCACCGAAAAGAAACGTCAGTGGTGCTTCTTTTTTCACACTTTCAACTATTTCTCCATCAATACTGTCGAGTCTCAGCTCGTAAGTCAATGATACTACTTTGTCTTTTGATATTATCATAATGTTATTTTTAATGAACCGCAAAAATAGATAAATAAACCATATATTCTTTAACGCACACGATGAATGAATTGTTTATTAATGAGACTCAATTTTCACGAATAAAATGAAGTGAAAATTTTTGGTGTTAAGTCATGTCTAACATGTCGGTTTATTTTATAATTTGTTATGACACACCTCCTGGAATCCCCCTCTATAGAGGGGGACAGTGGGGGTGTGTATGACGCATTAGTTTTTTATACTATTTTGTGTAGACATGACACTGGTCAAATTAATCTGCCATCCGTAATTTAATTATTGAGAACTCTAATTATTACAATGCATTATTTTATTCACCAATTTTTACCAAAAAGTAATGTGGAGCAATTTTTTGTTAATAATTCCAGTTTATTAGAAAAAAGTTTACGCAGAGATTAGCTAAAAAATGCAACCAAAAATTATAATATTTGTCCTTACAAGCACATTCTTCAAAAATTAAAGCCATGAAAAACCGATTATTAATACTAGCTGCTATCTTAATTTGCGCTAGCGTTTCCGCAGGCGATCATGTTAAATTCGGAATCCGGGGTGGCATAAATTCCAGCCAGATCAAGCTGAGTGATTTTACTGGATCGCGCTATGAAATTGATTATGCGAAAGGTGAAATCGGCTATCACTTCGGAGTAATGTCACAGGTCAAACTTTTAGGTATTTATCTTCAACCGGAACTTCTTTTTACAACTGCGAAGAATGACATTAAAATTACTGATATCATTAGTGATGAGTCATCTTATGGAAAACAGCAGATGTATAAACTTGATATACCGGTTATTGCCGGACTAAAGTTAGGTCCTCTGAAGTTACAGGCCGGCCCGGTGGCAACCATGATGCTCGGATCAAAATCGGATATCCTCGACGATTACAATATGAACTACTCTTTTCGTGGTGCAACGCTGGGTTACCAGGCTGGTCTGGGGTTAGAACTGTCGAGCCTGCTGGTCGATGTAAAATATGAAGGCAACCTGAGCAAACTGGGCGACGCTGTTGAGATAGCAGGTACACGTTACAACTTTGATCAGCACATGCATCAATGGATATTCAGTATCGGATTCCTGTTTTAATCATATGAGTAAATGTGTGACAGATGAATTGGTTAATTGAATAGTTGATAAGGTGTTAAGTTGGGCGATTTGCCTATAGCTTTCAACAATTGGGTTTCGAAAGGTGCCTGGTGCTGGTTGGCTACGGTGTTAACAGAAGCATTACACAGAGTTCAGTTTTTAAAAAATTGTTGTATATCAAATCAGCTGGCAGTTTCATCTGCTTTTTTTGCGCCACTTAACGCAAGTTTTTATGACCTTCGCGTGAAACCTATTCTCGCAAACATGCCTGCTGGCAGGGTGCGCAGAGTTAATCCCAGTGCCATGCAATTTTTTTAAGAAGTTGCGCAGAAGTATGTATTGAAACAACAACCACTCGCTATAATATTTTTTTATCTTCAGCCCTGATTATTATTTCCTTTATCATTAATTTTCATTCCTGTTTTCACCGGCTTCGCTTTAACGAGCGTTGATTGTTACTTTGAATTAGTCTGACGACCATGTCAAAAGTGGCCCTTATTAAGTGTGAATCCTATCATCCCGAACAGGTTAGAAAAGCTGTTTTACGGGGATTGGATCTGTTGGGAGGTATTGGTCAGTTCGTGAAAAAGAACGAAACAATCCTGCTTAAGCCTAACCTGATTACGGGAGCTAAACCAGAAAGATCGGTAACTACTCATCCCGTAGTTGTTGAAGCTGTTGCCTCTTTATTGATGCAGTATGGAGCCAAAGTCTCTGCAGGAGACGGTCCGGGTGTGATTTCTTCCATCTCAGCAGCCAGAAATTCAGGTATCTTAAAAGTAGCAGAACGACTCAATATACCATGGCACGATTTTAAAAACTTCTCACGGGTTGAATTTAAAGGATCTAGATTCAGGGTCTTTGATATTGCTACGGCCGTGATTGAACATCAGGGACTGATTAGCCTGCCAAAATTTAAAACGCATGAACTGACGGTCCTGACAGGTTGTGTCAAAAATCAATACGGCTGTCTTTCCTTTGCTGATAAAAGAAAATACCATGCTTTATTTCCCGATATCCGGGATTTTTCGTTATTACTGCTCGACCTGAACAAGTTTATTAATCCCCGCTTGTACATTGTCGATGGTATTTCTGCCCTGGAGGGGAATGGCCCGCTTGCAGGAAACCCGGTCAGACTTAATGCATTGATATTATCCGGCGATCCGGTAGCTGCCGATATAGTGATGTGCAAGCTGATCGGTTTGAATCCTCAGTATGTCCCGACAGTTAAGCTGGGGCAGGAGTATGGTTATGGAGCGGGGCCTGATAATGAACCGGAGATTGCCGGGGATGATCTTTCGGAATTAATAAATACCAGGTTTAAGATAGGTTATGTTAAAACATCGCAGCGCAGAAGCGGAAGTATCGGGACCATCGCCGGGCTGTTAACTAAAAAACCTGTTATCATCCATTCTGCATGTACACAATGCGGCGATTGCTCGACAGCATGCCCTGCGGAACCTAAGGCCATTAACAACGTTCAGGCTGGAGAAAAATCAAAAGCTGTAATAGATTATGATCGCTGTATCAGGTGTTTTTGTTGTTTTGAAGTATGTCGTTATCATGCTGTTAAATTGTATTTTCCCTTTTACAAAAGGATGCTTAATAAATTACTGAATCTAATACCTCAATAAAATGTCCAAACCGGTAAAAACCCTGATTGTTTCCCCTCATATCGACGATGATGTCCTGGGATGCTATTCTTTTTTGCAACCTGGCACCGTTGTTTGTTATATGGGTGTTGAAGACAGAGCTTATGTTTCGGCTAACGAAAGAATTGAAGAGCTGAAAATAGTATCTCATACAAAAGGATTCTCCTGGCAGATTTTTGAAAATTGTGTCAATAAGTATGAGGTTACTGCTCTTATTCCTATCCTGGAAGAACAGATTAATAAAAACAAACCTGTCCGGGTTTTTATTCCCCATTACTCCTATAACCAGGACCACCAGGCTGTTTATAATGCTGCCATGATTGCACTGAGACCGCATGATCAAAACTGGTTTGTCAACCAGGTATTCGTCTATGAGCAGCCGCATACAGTGTTGTGGCCGGTAAAAAGTTTCACCCCTAATTACTTCATTAAAATTGATGTGGAAGATAAAATCAGAACCTATAAGCTGTATAAATCACAAGTGAGAAAACACAGATCTCCGGAGATAATCAGGACGATCGCCTCATTAAGAGGCAGCCAGTGTAACCTCGCTTATGCCGAAGCATATAGTTGTATCCGGTTTGTATCCTCATAAGAAATTACGGACGTTTTTTTATAAGTTCTTTTATTCTCCGGAGAAGGTTTTTCAAAAGCTGCAAACTAATAATTATCACGAATAACGGATTATATAACAGATATCTCATACGAGTGTTTCTCTCATAAATAAATCTGTGTATCCACTCTATTCCAATCCCCGACATCCATTCAGGCGCTCTTTTTTTGGTGCCGGCATAACATTTAATAGTACCACCTCCAATATGCCAGACAATCGCCCTCCGGTTGATTGAACAGGCATGCCATGAAATATATTCTGATTTTGGAGAACTCATTCCAATAAGTACTAAGTCTATATTTTCATGCTTTTTTAAAATCTCTAACATGGTATTTTCATCCAGATACCCATGATATGCATCTGTTATCTTCAGGTTTTTTGAGACCCGGTTTATGGTATCGGCTGCCTTTCTGACTTCAGGTTCGGTGGTCCCAATCAATATTGCTTCACATGGTTTGATATTTTCGGTAATGAGAAATTCATCAAATACTTTGGTCATTATGCATCTTCTGATTACTTTCCTTTTGCTGATGAAGGCAGCATCCCTGATAGAGATACCATCGGCTATTACCATTGCCGCGCAGTTAATGATCTCCATAAGCCTGCGATTCCTGTATCCAAGACAAAAAATATATGCATTGAGATAGGTGACAAAAGTAGATATGTTAGGGGGAGTATTTATTCTGTCAGCCAAAAAGCATACAGCTTCCCGTATGTTATAATTATCTACCTTTAGTCTGCCTAAATAAAAAGGGGTCATAGATTAAAGATATTTTTTTATCCCTTGCCGGATCAGGAAAGAACGAAAACTCTGATAAAGTCTGTTCTTGAGTAGTTTTTTATCCAGCCTGTCAATGATAGCTCTTTTATAATTGTATGCTTTAAAAACCGAATAACTGAAATCATCCCTGATTTTTTTGAGTTCTCTGAGTGAAAATTCCGGGTGCCGTATATTTGATGTCTGGAAATAGGCTTGTCCCAAATCGTCTCTCAGCCACCCGTTCTTTTTACACAGCTCATGTATTTCAGTCCCTTCATAAGCATTGAAGATGGAGACGGCAATAAAATCGGGCTTGCATTTCCGGTTCAGTTCAATTGTTTTAAGAATGCTTTCATACGTTTCGTAAGGAATACCTACAATACTATAGCTTAGTGTTTGCATCCCGTATTTCCTGACAAGTTGAAAAGCATGAATGATCTCTTCGTCGGAATGGTTGCGCCTTAGTATTTCATTCCGGATGTAAGGGTCGCCTGCTTCGATCCCCATAGATATTCTGACACAACCTGCTTTTTTCAAATTGAAGAGGAGCTCTTCATCAATGGTATCGACCCGTGAGTTAACATAGAAAGGCAATCCGATAATACCCGGATAGATCTCACAAAACTCTTTTACTCTTTGTTTATTCAGAGTAAAAGTATCGTCATAAAATTCCAATTCCCTGATCCGGTATTGCCTGGTCACTGATTTTATTTCATCGATAAGATAGGGGATAGGTTTGTACCTCACAAAATGTTTTTTGCCGAATTTGTCCATCATGGCTTTATTAATACAATAGCTGCATTCATGCGGACAACCATACGACGAGATAAAGGTTCCCAAGCCCCTGTTGATATGTATGTATCGCTGATAGTCAAACAGACCTCTGTCAGGAAAAGGCAAATCTTCGATGGATGAATTAAAGGGTCTGATTTTATTCCGGATAATCTCACCATTTTTCCTGAACCATATTCCGTCGATTTCTTCCAGGTTCTTCTTCCCTGAATAATGATCGAGAATTTCGAGTATCGTATAATCTCCTTCTCCGGTTACAACAATATCGAAACATGGTTGCGAGATCACTTGCTCAGGCGCCATTGAAGAATGAAAACCCCCGCATATCACTGGTAGGTTGAAGTATTTTTTAACCAATGTACATATACTGACAGCATATCGGAAATCATTGCTGGCAACAGGTATACCAATGACATCAGGAAGATATTTCCGAATGGACGATACTATTCTCCGTTCAGATTTATTGAAAGTACAGTCAATAAGATGTACTTCATGGCCATGTTTTTTCAGCATTGCGCTGATAGCGGCCAGACCAAAAGAAATATCGATCGGGTAATCGGTAATATTTGGATATATCAGTAATACTTTCATTTAAAATATGGGGAAAAGATGATATTACACGCGCGTATGATTCTTGCCATCAATCCTTTAATGCCTTGCTTCCGTAACAAATAGCCCAGATAATACAATTGGCGATAAGTCCATAAGGGATTAACTATCTTTCTCCTCAGCCATTGCCCGTGCGCTCTGGCTTCAGTCTTTTTCAGAAACTCGTAAGATACTCCCGGGAGCCTGACAACCGGATTATGCGTGGGGTCATAGTCCTCCCACCTGCTTACCAGGATCATATGATTCGATCGGGCATATTCATAAAAACTGGTTCCCGGATAAGGAGTAGCGAGGCTAAATTGTATGCTGTCGACATCAAGTTTGGTGACATATTTCATGGTATAACGGACTGTCTCTTCTGTCTCGCCAATATGTCCCAGGCTTACAGTGATATGAGTTTTCAACTTAAGTTTCCTGCATATTTTTAATAAGGCAGTGAGCCTTTGTGTCTTCAATGGCTTATTGATGTTTTTCAGGATCTCCTCAGAAGCTGATTCCAGACCGAATTTAATCCCGATACATCCGGCCTCTTTCATGGCATATAACATTTCTTCATCGGTACACATTGCATCGCCCATTACTGACCAGGGTATTTTCAATCTCTCTTTATGAATGCCGGAGCAGATTGATAAAACATGTTTCTTATTACCTGTAAATGTATCATCGTCAAAATAGATCTCATGGGCCCCGTACCTGGTAATTACCTCTTTCATTTCACGGATGATCCTGTCAGGAGAAAAAGTACGGTACTGTCCGGGTTTATAAAGGGTTTGTGTCCATAAACAGAAATTACATTTAAATGGACAACCGCGACTTGAATGCATTTGTATGGCAGGCCTGTTTTGACAGAAACCATCGTGGTAGTATCTCAGATCGTGTTTTTCTTTACTGGGAAAAATATGACGTGCAGGGAAAGGCAGATCGTTTACATCGTGGTAGCTTGTCTTTGGGTTGATAATAACCTCATCTGTATGCGATCTGAATGCAATTCCATCAATATCCTGAACCTGTTTTTTTCCGGATAAGGAAAGAACATACTCTAACATAGTAAATTCATATTCCCCCAATAGTATTGATGCAATATGTCGATTATTCTCAAGCAATTCTTTGGCGAAAACGGTTGCATGGGGACCGGTGAAGATGATAGTCGACTTCATTCTTTTGCTTAGCTGAGAGGATAGGCGAATAATATAGTTAATCGAAGTGGTGGCAGGCTCGAACAATATGATATCAGGATTACTTTGAATACAGTAGTCTAAAAACTCTTCCTCCGTTTGATTGAGAGCTGAGCTATCCACTGCATCTATTTCATAACCATGATTCTCCAACAAGGCTGCTGAGTAAGCCATAAAAAAGGGGAACATGCTGTAACGGGGCAGGTCGGTGGTCTTTTTCACAAGAGACCAGGGACAGCGGCTTCCCGCACAAAAGTAATATCTCTCAAAACCACCTTTAAGCTTAACTCTATAGGCAGGGTTTGCGAATAGTATTTTCATATTTTTTGCAATAATATTGATAGATTCTGCCTAACGCGTTATCGAGATCAACCACAGGCGACCAACCGAGTTGATGCCTGATTTTATCCAGGTTTGGAATTTTATCGAATGCCTCAATGTAATTGTTCCCGAATAGCTTAACAGGGTCAACATGAATTATTTCTGATCCGGAATGGCAGATCTTTTTTATTTTATGCGCTAGGTCATTAATTGAGATTATGGTTCCGGCATTACCAATATTGAATACTTCGCCTGTAATATCCGATTCCTGTATTTTAATAATTGCAGTTACAATGTCTTCCACATAACAAAAGGCTCTTTTTTGTTTTCCATCATTATAAACCGGAATGGATTTACCTTCCATGGCATGTTCGAAGAAGGACGGTACCACAAAACCTATTTCCGAACTCTGCTGTTCACCGATAACATTAAACGGTCTGACTATATTATACCTGAGTTGATTTGAAAACTTCAGGTTATTCAGAACGATTTCCGAAGTGTATTTTCCGAGAGAATACTCGAGACGTGTACCGGATGAGTTCGTGATTTTTTTAATATCATTCTCATCATGGATTCCGGAGTATCCATATACTTCAGAGGTTGATACGAAGAGTAATTTCGCATTCCACCGGATGGAAAATTCAATGGCTTTATAGGTCAGTTCAATGATTTCCTTTACTACATATCCGTTCTTTTTCAGTATCCCTAATGATCCTACCGGACTCGCCAAATGATATATTTCATCGAAGGTATCATTGAGATCGTCGATTTTCTGAAAATCATTGATGATAACATTCAATCTTGAATAAAGATCGCCAAAATCAATTTTTGAAGAACTCAGGTTGTCAATAACTGTAATGTAGGGATTTGAATATCTCTTCAGCAGCGATTTAATTAAATGATAACCCATAAACCCTAGTCCACCGCTGATAAGAATTTTTTTCATGCAATAACGTTTATGGGAGACTAAACGATAAAAGGTACTATATTAAATTCAACTTTGAAATTTATTTTGACTTGTTCATTTACATAGGTGATTAACCATTAGATCGGCTCCATAATAGAAAAATATTCAATGGTTAAGTAGTTTAATTCAGGTTATTATGCCTATCAATTTATCCGTTTACATGGTTATCTGTTGAGTGGGTTTTCTGAACATATTAACAGCTAAACTAAATGAACAAGCTATTAAGTCGGAGTCGTGCGCTCCTTAACGGGATTCGTGCGCACCTCAACCGGAATCGTTTTTGGCGTGCTTTGCCCCACACTCGGCGAACTTAGCGTGAATTTTTTTAGCATCTTAACTGCCAATAGCCATTAACTCATCACCTCATCAACTCATCCCACCTTCGCATTATATGCTCCGGCGGGCAAAGCACCTCATCACCCCATCACCTCCTTCGTCCACCGCAGCAGGAAGTGCGTAGGCGGAAATTTATCAACCCTTTCTAACTTCGCTCTTCGAGCTATATCGGACAGGCATAATATCAATAATGAATAAATATCGTGTATCAGGAATGTAAGCAAACGATTAATTAAAGTTGACGTCTTTAGTAGTTTATCACTACTGTCCGATTAAAATATTTTTTAAAATTTCAAAACCGATGAATTTAAAGAGAATAAGGATATATCGCCACCTACGGGGCTCAAACTTTCGCATGTGACTTTTTCTACAGATAATTAGCCTCTGACCAGGCTAAAGGAAAGTACCGTAGGTACTAAATATTTATAGAAGAGGCAATTATTATTAACATAAAAGTGCCGTAGGTACGAAATATAAAAAAACATTTAATTTAACCGGACAATAGTGGTAGTTTATTATTGAATAATAGTATGAATTACGCTAACTTGGATCGTTAATATCCGGGAAAGTCAGCCATGTGCTATACTATCGAAATTAACCTGACAAGGGAACAGCTCGAGAAACGGTTTAACGCATCTCTTGATAAGCATCTGCCATACAGGAAGCAACAAAGGGCATCGGCGTTTACATTACCTGATTGTCCCGTAATTACTTCAGAAAATAATTCGGAGATCAGGTTATATAAATGGGGATTAATACCCTTCTGGAGCAAAGATGAAAACTATGCCAGGGAGATACGTCTCAAAACATTCAATGCGAAAGCTGAGACGATTACAGATAAAGCTTCCTTCAAACACCTGATCAAATCGAAAAAATGTCTTGTGCTGGTGAACGGTTTTTATGAATGGCAGGCGAGGGGAAAGGAAAAACAACCTTATTTCCTGACGGTAAAGGATGCAGAAGCATTTGCCCTGGCTGGTTTATATGATAAATGGACAAATCGCGAAACGGGCGAAATTCTGGAGACGTTTACGGTAATTACTACCCGGGCCAATCCGTTATTGGAGAAAATACATAATACAAAGAAAAGGATGCCGGTTATCCTTAAATCTGAAGATGAAAAAATATGGATCGATCCGGATCTGCCCTTGGAAAGAACATTATCCTTTCTTGCACCTTATAAGGAAGAACTTATGCATGCTGAAGAGGTCGAAAAAAAGTTATTTGCAAGGAAATCAGCAGAAGAAGATCCGGCTTTGTTTTAGCCTGAACTATTTTTGTTGAATCATTTCATTAAATAGGTCGCGGGATCAACCGCTCTATGATTCCAGTCTTTCAGAAATCCGAGAATTTTTTCTTCACTATAATATTCGTCCTTTTCAAGGTAAGCGGTGTTCTGTGTATGTATCCTTGTACCCTCTTCGTTCAGGATTACAAATACCGGGAAACCAAAGCGCTGGGGATAATCTAAGCGGTCCATAATTTCAGGATTCTTATTCTCCTTGCTATAGTTTACATGAATAAGAACATAATCGGCCTTAATCAGGGAATCAATGCGCTGATGTTCGCTCATGAATTGGTGGATCTTTATACACCAGGGACACCAATTACCGCCAACCTGGATCAATACATGTTTGTTTTCTGCTTGGGCCTGTATAATTGCTGTGTTAATCTGCTTTTCTGCATCAATGTAAGGGTCATATAACAAGACGGTATCATTTTTTTGGGAAAGAACTAATGCTGAAGGTAGCATCATGATAGAAAACAAGACGAGTGCTCGTGTCATTTAAATTCTTTTTTAAGTTGTTCACACCATTCAGCAACACGTTTTTTATTCATGCCTGACTGGTTTTCGAAATCGAGGGCCAATCCGCAGAATTGATCACCCCGGCGTGCCTTCGAACTTTCGAATTCATAGCCTTTAACAGATGTAAAACCAACAATTTTTGCTCCTTGTTGTTCCAGAATTCCGGCCATAATTCCTATTCCATCAACAAAGTTCTCGGGATATCCTTTCTGGTCGCCGGCACCAAATATAGCTACTTTTTTATTTTTCAGGTTAAGATCTTCAAGTGCCGGGACAAATTCATCCCAGTAATTTGGAAGTTCTCCATCGAACCATGTTGGCACCCCTAGGATCAGGTTGTCATATTTCATGAATTGCTCTTCTGTAATTTCTTCCGCATTAACCGCTTCAATCGTTCCTGCTTCGAAATTTTCAATAATCCTGTTGGCTATCTGGGCAGTCTTCTTGGTATTGTAACTATAGAAAAGTCCGATCTTCTTCATTTTTATATATTGGTTTAAAGATATATTTCGTATTAATATTATTTAATTCCAATTTCTGGTAGCTCTTTCGTTTTGTAGAATAAAGTTCTATAGTTATAAAGAATAACAAATTAACAATTCAACCCGCCTACGCACTGCATGCTATTTCGGGCAGGCAATTCACCAATAGTAAACTACCTCATCTTCCTTCCGCCACAGCACGAAGTGCGAAGGCGGAAACTCATCACCCATTCACCTTCTAACTAACCCAACTCACTAATATTCAAGCAACTCCTTTACAGCAGCATATATTCTTTGGACATCGGGTAAAATGGCTTTTTCAAGTATACGGTTAAATCCAACCGGTGTAAATGTCGAACCAACACGTCGAACGGGCCCGTCGAGATATTCAAATGCTTTATCTGTTATGGTAGCTGCTATTTCTGCTCCAAACCCCGAGAATACTTTGTCTTCATGAACTACCAGAGCCTTTCCTGTTTTCTTTACAGAGGTTATGATGCTTTCGGTGTCCAGTGGTAGCAACGATCTGAGATCGATGACTTCAATGCTGGCACCTGTTTCTTTTGCTAAAGTTTCAGCTGTCTCGAGGCACATATGGGTTGTATTTCCATACGTGAAGATCGATAAATCGCTTCCCTCGCGCCTGATCCTGGCCTTCCCAAAGGGTACTTCGAAATCGTCGGGAACAGGAGTCGCGGCAATGGGCGCTGTATAGAGAGCCTTTGGCTCCATAAAGACTGTCATCCCCTGCGATCGGATTGAGGTTCTTAGCAGTCCTGCTGCATCATCGGCAAAGGATGGATAAACCACACGGGTACCGGGGAAAGAAGTCAGTACCGCTTCAATATTTTGCGAATGGTATAATCCGCCTCCTATGTATCCTCCTGATGCCAGGCGCACTGTGATATTTGGCGAGAACTGACCATTTGACCGCCAATAATCATGGGCTGTTACAACAAACTGATCCATTGCCGGCCAGAAGTAATCGGCAAACTCAGCGCCTTCGATTACAATCCTTATTTTTTTATCGAATCGCGACATACCATTGGCTGTTCCTACAATATAATTTTCAGCAATAGGAGCATTAAAAATCCGCTCTTTCCCAAATTCCTGCTGCATTCCTTTTGTTACGTTGAATACACCTCCTTTATCTTTATTGGCAACATCCTGCCCCCAAAGAAACGTATCCGGGTTATGACGGAATTCAGCTTTCAACGTCTCATTTAGTGCTTCCAGGAGCTTCTTTTTCGGTCCGTTAAAAGTATGCACCCCTTCCGGGTATTTTTTTGTCTCGTAGGCCGGTGGCGTCACATAATCGAAAATGGATTCAGGGGTAGGATCAGGAGCAGCCATGGCGGCTTTATGGGCTGCCTTTATCTCTTCTTTTGCGAGATTTTCAATTTCTGCAATCTCATTTTCTGTCATTCTTTTATACCGTAACAGAAGACGGCGGAATTTTGCCAACGGATCGTACTGGCTCACGTAATTCAATTCATAGTCGTCGCGATATAATTCATGCCTGTCGGAGTTTGAATGTGAATGAATACGCACACAATTGGCCTGTACAATTACCGGCATAGAATTATCCAACGCCCATTTCTTGGCCTCTGTCATGGCGTTCATAGAGTCAAAAACATCCTTTCCATTACAGTGGATGATCCTTAGGTTTTTTAGTCCGGAATAATTATTGGCAACTTTTCTGTTGGCTGTCTGATCCGCCTTTGGGACCGATATTCCATAGCCATTGTCCTGTACTACAAAAATTACAGGGAGTTTTTCCCTGGAAGCTCCATTAATGGCTTCATAAATATATCCTTCCGACATTCCCGACTCTCCCTGCGAGGTGATAACAATTCCCCGATGATTATACCTGTTTAATGCCCTGGCTGTTCCCACGGCATGTTGGGCCTGACTTCCTATTGATGAAGGGATGTTGTGAATATTTAATTCAACTTTGGCAAAATGATTCGACATATGTCGGCCTCCGCTTGTCGGGTCGGTAGCTTTAGCGATGCCATTAAGAATGATATCTTCGGCCGTCATCCCGGCCGATAAGGCCGTGAGCATGTCGCGGTAATAGGGATACAGGTGATCGTTATTTGAGTCAAAAACCTGCCCGATGGCCAGCTGAATGCCATCATGACCTGCGTAAGGAGCATGATAAGACCAGCCTATTGCCTGTTTTAGATAGTTTGGAGCGCGGTCATCAATCAAACGTCCGACTACCATCAACCGCAACCATTTTCGCAGGATTTCTTTATCAGTTGATTTAATCGAGTATATTTTTTTAACGGGTAAATTTGTAACAGCCATTTGCAATACATATTAAATAGTACGGTCTATATCAAAATTTTCAAGTTTTTGTGCTATTGATTTGAGGAAAGCCCCTCCTAATGCTCCGTCGATAATCCTGTGATCGAATGTTAGCGCCAGCATGATTTTATGCCGGATTCCGATCATATCGCCTGTCGGAGTTTCTATAACTGCTGGTTTTTTCTCAATAGTACCCATGCCCAGTATAGCAACCTGTGGTTGATTAATAATAGGTGTACCTGTGAGGTTTCCGAATAATCCGAAGTTGGTAATGGTGAAGGTCCCTCCAAGAATATCATCGGGGCTCAGTTTATTATTTCGTGCATTATTTGCCAATGTATTCAGGTCGTTCGTCAGGCCAAGAAGCGATTTCTGATCGGCATTACGGATGACCGGTACAATCAGGTTGCCCGATGGCAAGGCCACAGCGATACTGATGTTTATATCCTTCCTGAGTATTATGTTGTCGCCATCGACCGAGGCATTGACTCCGGGGAATTCCTTCAGCGACTGTGCCGCTGCTTCAATGAACATGGGAGTTATGGTTATCTTTTGCTTTTCCCGCTTTTCGAAACTTTCTTTTATTCTGTTCCGCCAAAGGACCATATTGGTAACATCCGCTTCAATGAAGTTGGTAACATGTGGCGATATCCGTTTTGAGAGTACCATTTTCTCGGCGATCATCCTTCGGATCCTGTCCATCTTAACAATCTCATCACCGGGATATACCGGAATTGATGCCTGCTGCTCTGTAAGCTTTGATGCCGGAGCTGATAAAGTTGGTCTTTCAGGAATATTTCCCCGGTTGCCAAGGTATTGCTGAATATCCTTTTTGGTTACCCGGCCATTATGTCCTGTACCTTCAATATTTTCGAGTTCAGCGACTGAAACACCTTCAGACCTGGCAATGTTCTTTACCAGTGGTGAATAGAAGCGCCCTGAACCGGAATAGTCTTTTACAGGTGGCTTCTCAGCCTTAGTATCTAATGTCTTCTTTTCAATTTTTACTTCAGTTTTAACGTCAGTATCCTGCTTTTCCGGCTTTTCAGGGACTGCATCATCACTGGCGAGATCAACAACTGCAATAACGGTTCCAACAGGAACACGCGCATTTTCTTCATACAGGATGTCGGATAAAATACCGTCAACAGGGGAGGGAATTTCGGAGTCTACCTTGTCCGTAGCAATCTCCAATAAAATATCTTCTTCTTTGATACTATCACCTTTCTTTTTAAACCATTTGGTGATGGTGGCTTCCTGAACACTTTCACCCAGCTTGGGCATAACTATATTAAAAGTTGCCATAAATATTGACTTATCAGTATCGTTTTACCTTGTTTTATTATCAGATCCTTTCGTTATTCATGCTGCTTCTAAGAAAAGATCTTTCAATTTACTAAATAATTAACAAAATAACCATGAAGATGTTTACCCGGGCCTCTATTAAAATAGAAAATCCTCCTCTTCTTTTATGAAAAGGAGGAGCTGGGATATACCATAAATAACGATTTCTGAAGGTCTACCTGACCACTGAGATTTTATCGAATACAATCGTATCATCATACATAATCCTGATCAGATAATCACCCTGCTCAAGAGATGACATATCGATATGCTCTTTACCTTGGGGTAACGTGTTATGCTGTATACAGGATCCTTTGGAGTCGAAGATATCAATAATAACTGGCAAAGGTGTGGCAAGATCTACTGTCAGGTACTCATTGCAGGGATTGGGATAGATTTCAATATCCTTATGTTGCTGAGGATCGCGCAGCGCACTGTATTGAGGAAATCCTGCAGAGGTAACAACTTCCGCGGTTACTATATAGTCCAGATTGGAGATGAACTGATGTCCTGAAACGGTAACCATGTATATATTCTGAACAGGCAATCCGGGATAGTCTACCCACAAAAAGTAGTCACCGTCGGTTACATTATAGAATGCAAAGTTACCTTCATCATCGGTTTCGGTTGTAGCCACTACTTCATAGGTTGTTTTTTGTTGTCGCTGGTTACCTGCAAGAACTACTTCAGCTCTTTTCACGGGCCTTCCTTTATCGAAAGGAGCAGCTTTCATATTCTTGGTTTCCGCATCGTCCGAAACATTACCATCCATAGCAGTAATTCCCTCGAAAGTATAGGCCGGTTTAAGTATAATCCCAACCAGTTGGTCAGGGTGGTCGGCATCGACAATTAATTGCTGACTGAACTCCCAATAGAAGGCCGAAGGAAAATAGGTTCTCACATAATGCTCAGCTGCGTCATCGGTAGGCTGGGCCATAATAATATATCTTCCATACGGGATCTCAGTAAAATTAAAGCTGCCATCGGGGTTGATCAAGACGGAATCGTTCAGGGGCGATTTCTGATAATAGGTATAGCCATAGATTTTTACATATCCCTGGTTAACTGGTTCATCAAGATTATTATGAACAAAGCCATTTATGTCTTTTACCCTGGAATACTTCGCCAGGAAAACCCCATCCAGATCTTTATTTGTTATATCATGCGTTCCAAGTGAGTTGGAAGGTCCTGTAAATTGGCCTGCAATAAAAGCATTGCCATAAATGTCAGTGGCAGTCGATTTTATTTGCATATGATTGGTTGCATCATTCAATTGGAAGTAGGAGTAATTCAGTGTTCCGTTGGTATTGATGCTTGCCGTATAGAATGAACCCTCCGATGCATCACCAACAATCGTAACAGGACCCAGGTTCAAATCGGCATAAGTTGTGCCTGAGAAGAATATGTTACCAGCCTGGTCAGCACTTACCGATTCAAAATCGTTGTATCCCGGTGCCGTTATATGATATGTCCACAGGGGAGTGAGTGTTGAATTGTTCATTTTGACAATAAACATTTCATCTGTACCCGGATCCGGATTCGACATGCTGAATACATCAGAAAACAATACAGGCGATTGGAATTCTCCACAGACAATCAGGTTATCATCGCGGTCTTTACTTAAAAATGCATTGGTACCAGGACTTCCTACAGCTGATCGTTGAATTGCAACTTCAGCAATATTGGCAATTGTAGCGTTGGAATGGTACTTTACAAGGTACAAATTAAATAGTCCTGATGGATAAAAATAGTTCCCTCCTATATTTAATACATTGCTGTTACTAAATCCCATGAAGACTGCATCTCCATTTTCCAGAACAGCTATATTATCTGGCAGATCGATCCCGTCGCCACGAAACGATTGTGCCCAAAAAGAATTGCCATCTTTAGAGTACCTCGCTACATATGCATCCTGGCCCAAAGCCCACCTCAGCGTATCGTTGCCAAAATGAAAATACTGGTTTCCATCGTGGTATCCGCTAATATAAAAACTATTACCGGGAGAGTTTTTGATGGTGGTGCTCCATATATTTGATCTGCCCATGGTTGTATCAATAACACACCCCCGCAGCCAGGCAACATTTCCCGAAGGTTCAATACGCGTAATAAAAATGGAAGCATATTCCCTGTTACCGGGTATATTATGCATGTCAATGAATGCTGAAGAACCATTAAAGTACCCCGTAACATACAAGTCGCCTGTTTCATCCATAAACATATCGGAAGCTGTAATCATTCCGTTATTTGAATAATAAGGTGTGCTATTGATCTGATGAATCCATCCTATGGTCTTATTTTTTAGCAATTTCACAATATAAGTAGCGATACCGGGTGTTTGTGTCGATATTACCTGGTTGCCCACGATAATTGAATCCGAACCATTTACGGTGAATGCAATAGCAGCCTCCCCGCGCTGATTGATTGCCAGCTTCGTAATATTCACCTCAGAACTTGTAGAAAGGGGATAAAATGAGTGCAGCCAGATTAGCTTTCCTGTCGGATCGGTTTTTAGCACGAAGGTATTTGTACTTTCGTTTGCCGTACCGGGAACAGAATCGTTGCCATAACGGAACTGTGACGACATAAATGTTCCGGCCATGTAACAATTACCAACCGAATCGGTCAGCATCGATTTTATGGTTGCATTTGAAGTACTACGTGCAAATTTCCAGATCGGATCCGATTCTTGTGAAAATGCTGATTGAAGCATACAAATACTCCAAAACATGACAAGAATGATGATGATTGGGGATATTGTTGTTTTCATGTTGCAGGGTTTTCTTAAGAATAAAATAGAATGTTGATCAGTTGAATATTATACGTTTCAAATTCGTATTCCAATTACCAACATATCATCCACCTGTTCATTTATACCCATCCAATTCAGAATTGTTTCATTTAATGTTTCAAGAATGGTTAAATCCCCGCAATTTTATTGCGGCAACTTTA
>CAZWIU010000034.1:0-12468 GCA_964634105.1 uncultured Bacteroidales bacterium
ATGCTTTTGCATTGAATATCTGCATGTTAAAAATTTTAAGTGTCAAACTCGGGAAAAAAGAGGAACTATATCGATTCCCTGCCTTTATCTATGCAATTACCCTCTTCAAGAGGGGGAAGGATTTGCGGGTAGTAAGTCCCCTCCTGAGAGGAGATTTAGGGGTGTGTATTCCTGGTAATTAGGTATCAAAACGGACATTCATTTACATTTAATAATAGAGTTGCCTAATTCGAACCCATATTATTTAAATAATTTACGACTTGCCTTAACTTCAACAAGCTTATTTACATGACCTGATGCAATTCGTTGGGCAATTTTCATGATGGGTTTATTATCAGCATTAATGACCCAGGTAGCAGTCGGAATTTTCATCTTGTACTGCTCACCAAATGAACGGTGCAACATTGTAATGGCATATCCCGACATTCGATAGTCAGGGCACAAATAAAGATTATTATATTCCAGCTTATTTTCCGATAAGCTATATACAATATTCCACCCGGCTAATATCCCTTTATGACGCATACCAACACTAACGGGGAAACAAATTTTATCTTCATGCTGGTATGGATTAAACTCCGGAGGGATTTCTCCCGCTTCCATCATCCTTTCAATCTGTTGCCGATCCTTATCTGATAGTTCATTCCAGCTGAACAGGATGCATTCCGGTGGAAGTATTATTTTAGGCCACGGTACATGTACATATTGTCCAATATCTATTTCTGCAATAATACGAATAAGCTGTGGAGCAGACCAACCGTGTGATTTCAGCATTTTTTCAATCACTTTCAAGCTTCCCCAATCGCTTCTGTAGCGTGTCTGGATTTGCTTTATACCTTGCTTTTGAAGCAAACTTGTAAGCATGGCCAGCAATTGGTTGCCAATTCCTTTATTTCTTTCCTCCGGAATAACGAAAAAGGAGAAAATCTCAGCATAACCCCTCGGATTTTTATCGGCAAGAATTAAACCTGTCATCTTATTGTCCCTTATCGCCCATACTCCCGTATAGGGCTCATAGATGGACATGGTCTGAGTCTTTTTCAGTATACTCGGGAAGGTATAAGGTTCAATTTTGTCAACAACATGCTTAAAGGTAATGTTTGCGGAATACTGGAAGTTCAACTCCATGTTAAATTCATTATAATTATTGCAGCAACGTAAAAATAGTGAATAGTTTTTAGGATTCAGGGTTGGAAAAATGATGAAATCTTTCTTTATCAACTCATCTGCACACGAAAAAAAATTACACGCTACGCATGAAATATTTGAAAGGCGATGATCTATATTTGAATTCGCAGAATGTACATAGATTTTATAACGCATAGCCGTAATTCTGGGATCGGGTCATGTTGACCGGATTCACAGCTAATAATTATTAACTTAATAGACCAACAAGCGATGTCGAAAACTCTTCCTCCGTTTACAGTCACGCACACTCCCAATATTCCGGAAATTATATACGATTTGGGTTTTACCATAGTCTTAAGTACTTACCAGGTCGGGAAGACGATATTTCTGAGCGCTACCAGCCGCGATAAGCTGATCCAGCTTCCCCGGACCTTCGATACTGCTATGGGCGTTGCAACATGCGGATCGAAACTGGCTGTAGCATGCCGTAGTGACCTGGTTGTGTTGAAGAACTTTCCGGAACTGGCTAAAAATTACCCGCCCAAACCGGGTATATACGATTCGCTCTTTATACCGGTATGTCGCTATTACACCGGCGCTCTCGATCTTCACGATCTTAATTTCATCGATAACAAACTGATCGCTGTTAACACACTTTTTTCCTGTCTTTCGGAGATAAACGATGAATTCAGTTTCGTTCCTGTCTGGAAACCCTCCTTCATTACCGGGCTCATGCCCGAAGACAGATGTCATTTAAACGGTGTTGCCGTTGGAAAGGAAGGCATTGAATATGCTACGGCACTCGGAGCAACTGATACAAAACAAGGCTGGCGCGACACCAAATTATCAGGGGGCGTGCTGATCCATGTCCCATCGAACGAAATTATTTTAAGCAATTTATCCATGCCTCATTCGCCCAGACTTTATGACGGCAAGCTCTACTTTCTGAATTCTGCCCAGGGTGAATTACGGGTCTGTGATCCGGTAGCAGGCACCAGCGAAGTGATTACTAAATTGGGCGGATTTGCCCGTGGCATGGCACGTTATGGTGATTATCTTTTTATCGGGATGTCGAAAATGAGGCATACGACGGATGCTTTTAAAAACTTGCCTATTTTTGATACATCGTTTGCAGGTGTTTCAGTGGTATATTTACCCTATGGCAAAGTAGTTGGGCAAATTAAGTATTCCTCGAGTGTTGATGAGATATACGATGTAAAAATACTCCCCGGATTAAGGCGCCCCGGTATCCTTAATACCGAAAAAATCGAAAAACATTTTGCTGTTGTGACTCCATCCAGCGCTTTCTGGGGAGTCGGAGAGGGGAGTAATCAATAATCTCTGTTGATCTGAATTGTTCTGGTTATGATTACAGATATTCAGGAAATACAACATGTAAGTCTTGTTAAGGAAAAAGAAAATCTTAGATTCCGGTCATTCCTCAAGAGTCAGAATACATCTAAGATCGATCGCCTTGTTCATGAGTTGAACGATCACTATTCCAGGGAAATTGATTGCACACGTTGTGGATATTGCTGTACGGTATTACGCCCCGTAATGGTCGAGCTTGATATCGATGTGCTGACAAAACGATTGAAACTATCACGTGAAAAATTCAGGCGCAACTATATTGTAATCGATAATGACGGAGATATGCTCTTCCGGCACTTGCCCTGCAAATTCCTGAAGGATAAAAAATGTTCTATTTATGAATCACGTCCCCATGACTGTCAGTCATATCCTCATCTTTATAAGAACGATTTAACCGACAGGTTATACGGAGTATTTGAAAATTACGCGATTTGCCCGATTGTTTTTAATGTAATTGAGGATCTGAAAGCAATACTCAATTTTCACTAGGAATATTCCTTGTTGTTGTCCCTAAATTTTAAGGACATCAATATTCTGAATTGATGAGTCGATAGGTATTGTATCGATATTAGCAGCTCCCCGTTTGGCCAATTCATATCTTACCATTGCCAGCGATTGTTTTTTGTTGCTTTTATCGACCTGAATACTGAACTCAGTAAAGCTTTTACCTACATTTTTTGTAGGCTCGTCGGCAAATAATTCATTATCACTCAGAAAGTGTTCTATCTCAGCAACTTTATCGTTAGATACATTAAAAAGTATCATCACTTTATTTTCGGCATTTACAACTCCGTATAGATTTAACAGGAACATCTTTAATAGTTCTGTCTTTTCTGTATTCATCTTTAAAGTCGGATTTATGTAGATGCCTGTTTCTGACTCCAGCACAGTCTCTGTTATGGTAAGCCCGTAATTTCGTATGGCACTCCCGCTTTGGGTAATCTCAAGGCCGATATCGGCCCCTCCGTTTTTAATTTTAGCTTCTGTTTTTCCCCAGGTTTCATAGATAATTACACCCTTATCAATGCGGGGAGGTGTTTTATACTTTTGTACTGTGAAAGCAGAGAAATCATGATACCTGCCAATTTTCTTCAGGGTAGAATGTATCCAGTCCAGGGCAAGGTATGGCATTTCGGTGACAACCGTTATGATCTTTTGTTTGCTTGTCAGATCGGCAAGAAATTCCTCCGTCGTTTTAAATTCCGGAGCATTCGTGATACCGACAAGCCGGACATTACCCCGTTTCAGGGAGAGTACTTTCTCTAAGGTAATCTTGGTCTTATACTCAAGCTGCAGTTCGAGGATCCGTTCCTGTATCCAGTCGTCACCGGCAATGGCTACATCAAGTTCCCCGAGTCCAAGTTGAGAACCAAATTCCTGCGGGCGGCCATCCCATCCGAATAGAAAGTTAACGGATGTAATACTGCTGGGCCCCCCTGTATCATAACCTTTGGTTTTAAATCCTGCCTTTTCAAGCAGTTCGATCAGGTTGCCACCTCGTTTGCTATCGGCGAGCGAACCTGCCGGCATTCCTATGATGAGTTGTTGTTTGGACATTTTTAGTATAGTAAATTATAATTTTAACCACAATGACCGTAAAGAAGGCAACAAGCAACACAAAGAATTTCTTTGCGACGCTTTGCATTATCAAATTCCATCATTCAGGCGCCAAAATATAAATAATAAACAAATCAAAATTTCCAGGTCGAAAACCGGTTTTGAATTTGATTTTTCTATCATTATGATTTATTTAAGTTTTGGGATTTGAGTTTTGGAATTTTAGCAAAAGAAATATCATTTCTCAACAAACTTCAGTTTACCCCCTTCAATCCTTCGGTAATAGCAGGAAGTATGCGGATTACCATCTTCCTTTTTTGCATGACATGCGCCTTTCCCTTCGGGAGTTACCAAATACAGTAACGAATTTTGCTCGCAGTTGATCCGGATTTCTTCCACTTTCAACAGATCGCCTGAGGTAAGTCCCTTTTTCCAGAGCTCATTCCTGCTCCGGCTCCAGTAGGTTGCATAACCGCTGTTGACAGTCTCTTCGAAGGCAGCTTTATTGACGAAGGCCAGAATTAATACTTCTTTCGTTTTATAATCCTGTGTTACCACCGGTATCAGCTCATTACCATCTTCACCAAAACTCAGGAGTAATTCATCGGTATATTCTTTTCCCATGATCGTTATCTTGAATGTGCAAAGGTAACAGCAATTTTGAAGAAATGAAACTTCTCCATCCTGCAGGTCATTTTCTCCATCTGGCATCTTCAACCGCCGATATAGAATAAAGGTCTGCTGCAGCCCACAGCCCACAGCCTATAGCCAATAGCCTAACCCCCTTTTAATCACGATTATCAGTTCAACAATTACGCAGTCACTATTGTCCGGGAAAACTTTTTATTTACTGCATGAATTGTACAATGCATTTTTCTTGATTTTATTAACCACTGAGTACCGAATTCTCGGTACACAGAAAAAAAAAGGAGGACACAGAGTATAAAGTCATAGCTCTCTGTGTCCCTCCGTTTTCAACTCCTTTCCCTCTGTGGTAAAATCTAATCGACTTAAAGACCAAAAGTCATCCCTGAAACTGAAGGGTCGGATATCGTTTTTAGAATTTGTAAGCCTCGATTTATCAACTATCCGATAAAAGTTTATGCAGCAAGAGATAAAAGAAATATTGACTTTTTTAACCGGACAACAGTGATTACACAGTTCAACAATTACACGAATCAGTATCCTGCCCTTCTCCTGACCTTTATCTGTATTGCATTATCGATCGGCCGGTCGGCTATGAGGATCAGGTATCCACCGCCGCCGGCTCCTGACAGTTTCCATCCCAGGGCTTTGTCGCGGTACTGATCAATAATCTTCCGGATCTCATCGTTTAGGGTATTTGGGAATAAGGTGGTTTGTGCATCGAACGATTCAATTACATATTTCCCAAAGCCCTTAATATCCTTTCTTAAAAGTGCCTCATAACAATTTAAAGCTGCAGTTGTAAGTTTCAATACATTATCTTGTGTGATTTTTGCGCCTCCCGTAGCGTCATATTCATCCCTGCGGGGCCAAAGGGTTATCATATAGATGTGTTGTTCAAGCCAGGTTAAAATATCTTCATCATCAATTATAGTGAGTTTCGAAGGCCAATAAGTATTTCTGTCGAAATAAAAATGGCATACCCCGGGAACCATTAACCCGATTGCATCCTGTGAACCTGATATTTCCTGCTTGCCGGGTTCGTTATCGTAACGAAAAAGAATTCTGGCCAGCTTTTCAGGATGTCCTAAGGGCAATGACGGCCCCCACAATTCGTATGCTTTTTTACGGGTAGACGTTGCCATACCGCTTCGTTCATTAAATTCAATAGTAGGCTCAATCGATACTGTTATACATGAACCGGGCAGCACTTTATTTACATAGGGTTGATCAATCCATGTACCTGCCAGGTCGATACGATAGGGAAGCAGGTTTCTGTGCTCTGCGCGTAATGCAGTTGTTGAACGTGGAGGAAGGCCTGCCTCAGGTACCCGTTCCAATATTTTATAATCAATACCCAGCGACTTGCACAGGTCTTCCTTCAGCGGACTGTGACCGTCTTCATTTACAATAAAAATATCGGGTTTAAGGCGTTTGATATCTGTTTCAAAATCGAGTATGCCGGTCCCCGTATTGATGAACGCGTCGGCGACATAACGCACAGCCTTAACCATGAACAAACGTTCCGATTCGCTGTTAATCGTTTTTCTTCCTTTTAACGAATCAATAGTTGAATCGCTTCCAATTCCTACATACAAATCGCCATATTGAGAGGCTTCTTTAAAGAAGGCTACATGTCCGCTGTGTAACATATCATAACACCCGGAAACAAACACTTTTTTTGTCATATCAATTGAAGTTGAACACGCTAAAGATAAGCTTTATTCTGTTTTTAGACTGTACTGCAATGAGTACCAAAAGTTAAGATTAGCGTCTGTGATGTAATATCTAAGTATAATCGGGATCGACTACGGATTGTTTCATAATATGAATAACCATTAGAAGCAATCTTGAGTAGTTTTGCGTTTACTGACTAATTGATGTATAGAGTAATTCGTTGAATCTTTTGCTCCTAAGAGTTGATATACTGCTGTTCCTCTTTCCCTTGCATACTGATTTTCAACCTGGCCTACAAGTATACATTTATTGAAATGCCCGCATATAAAATCATTCATACTACCAACAAAAATCATATTTTGAATTTCAATATTCTCGGGGAACCAGAATAGATAATCCGTATTGAATGAATATGCCTTAGGCGTACGTTTTCGGTTATAATAATTAAGCGCTCCAACTTGTCCGTAATTATCAGTAAAGATTAATGTTTTACTTTTTTCATCATCGGGTAATGTTACCCATGCTTGATAGGCGATATCGGCCATTTCTTTCCAACCCAACATATCGGCAAAATCCTGTGGCAGTTGATGATTCTTACCATCCTCCCAACGCAGTAAACCCATCTGCTCGAATGTTTTATGGTTGGCATTTATTTCTTCAGGAGAGGGAATTGGCATGATAAATTTCGCTATTGTGACGAAGATAGCTATGCTGATAACAATTAATGCTGAAACCACCAGAACTCTCCAGCGTTTTGAGATGGCTTCGATATATAAACTTCCCAGGGCAAAAAGAACAGGGTATAAACCAACTGCATAGTAATTCTTTGCCCTGCATAATACATAAAGAAGCATGGCAACAATATATGTCCATCCGATAAACCGGTAAGGACGAAAAGGCTTATAAAATATCAATGCCCAAAAGGCTAATAGGGTTGGTATTCCGATCAATCCAAATTTTATTTGGTCAACCAGGAAGTCTACCCGGTTAACATACACCAGTTGTTTTGCATGGAGTGCTTTCATATGCTCGATAACAGGAAACTGATGCTGTATCTGCCAAATGATGTTGGGCAGGAGAAGAGCGAGGCATAATAAAGCTGCTGGATAAAAGGTTCTCCGCGTGAAGATTGTTCTTTGAGTAGTTAAAATAAGCCCCAGAAGTAAGCCAATAAGAAGAAATATAGTATTGTATTTCACATAAAAACCAACGGCAATCATGGCCGCAGTCATAAATAGCCAAATCGGCCTGTTTGAATGAATATATTTGATCAGGAAGTAAAAAACAGCAATCCAGGCGAGTACTTCGAATGTATTCGGCTGCAATAGTATATTTAAGCGTGTGAGTACTGAAAAAATCAGCAGGCAGGAAACCAGAATTTTAGCAGTAATTTCGCCACCAAGCTCTTCGACAATCAACCATGCAAAAATAATGGTAATAGCGCCGGATAAGGCAGTAAAAAAACGTATCCAGAAAAGTCCTCCGCCAAGCAGAAATATTAGTTGTGAGACCCAAGATGTAAAAGGAGGAACAGATATATAACCGGCTTGTGGATGAAATGCCTGATCGAGGTAGAGGAATTCGTCACGGTGCATCTCATATACAGGGTTGACTACAAAATATTGGAGGATAATTTTCACAACAATCAGGATCATCAGGATCCAATAATTGTTGATAAAGGTTCTGACGGCAGCGTTCATCCTTATAATGTTTATGTAAAGTGGCTTAAATGTAAAAGATGAGATGATTTTCCCTGTTAAATTATTGTAAAATCCTGTCATTTTTTGTCATTCATCGACATTACAATTAATCAATGCGATATCTCTAAAAATAAACCGGAGCTCAGGATTAAAACTTATATTTGTCTCCTAAAATGAGAAAAACCCTAAAACCCTATAACTCTAAAACTCTAAAACTCTAAAACTCTAAAACTCTAAAACCCTAAAACCCTAAAACCCTAAAACCCTAAAACCCTATAACCCTACAACACTAAAACTCAACATCTACTCAATTAATCAACCTTTAAAACTAACAACATGCAATACGGATATTTTGATGACCAGCGAAAAGAATATGTGATAACACAGCCCGATACGCCCCGTTCATGGAGCAATTATCTGGGAAGTACTGAGTATGGTGCTATTATAACAAATAATGCCGGAGGATACAGCTTCTATAAATCGGGTGGTATGGGACGTTTCACAAGGATACGGTTTAATTCTATTCCGCTTGATCAGCCTGGTAGATTCGTTTATATTCGTGATAATGAGAGTGGAGACTACTGGTCGGCATCCTGGCAGCCTGTCGGAAAACCGTTGGATAAGTATAAATCGGAGTGCAGGCATGGGAGTGCTTATACAATAATAACTTCAGAATATCAAAAAATTAAAACGGAAACCACCTATTTTGTTCCCCTCGGACAGATTTTTGAAGCCTGGAAAATTAAGGTTACAAATACTGGCGATAAGGCCAGATCGTTGAGCCTTTTCACATTTGTTGAATTTGCCAATTGCTGGAATGCTTTGCAGGATATGCTTAACCTGCAGTACGTTCAGTACATTGCCAGCATGAATTTTGTTGATGGTATTATCGATCATGGTACCAACATTCATATACCCCCTATGCCCGATAATTTTGCCGAAAATGACCAGGGAAGGCATACTTTCCTGGCTTTTCTGGGTGGTGAAATAAAAGGCTATGAAACCGACCTGGAAAAATTCCTCGGTCGTTATCGTACCTATGCAAACCCGCTTGCTGTTGAAACAGGTAAATGCTCCAACTTTCTTGCTGCTGGTGATAATGTTTGCGGAACCCTTCAAATAGATACCGACATTTTTCCCGGCGAATCAAAAGATCTTATTGTTCTGATGGGTATTGGCGAAGCAGGAAAAGAAGGGAAAGAAGTTGTGAAGAAATTTGGAAATGCTGTACAGCTTGATAGGGAACTTCAAAAACTAAAAGATTTCTGGCATAATCGCATTGGTGCTTTTAAAGTGGAATCTCCCGATGCAGAATTTAACAGTATGCTGAATATGTGGAGCCCGTATAATTGTCAGATAACATACGCCTGGTCACGTGCTGCAAGTCTTGTATATACTTCCTCGGAACGCGATGGACTCGGGTATCGCGATAGTGTTCAGGATTTACTGGGAGTGATACCAAATATTCCCGATGAGGCCCGGAAGCGTCTCGAGTTGATGATTACCGGACAGGTTTCAACAGGAGGAGCCATGCCCGTGGTGAATAAAATAAATCATAAACCCGGAAAGGAAATCCCGCCTAAGGAAGAACAGTATCGGTCTGATGATTGTCTGTGGCTCTTTAATACAATCCCGGCTTATGTGAAGGAAACCGGCGATATCGATTTTTATTCTAAAATTCTACCTTATGCTGATCAGGGAGAAGATTCGGTGTTGGGCCACATGCGGCGGGCTATACAATTTAACCTCGACCGGAGTGGAAACCATGGACTGCCATGCGGGCTTTCAGCCGACTGGAACGATTGTTTACGGTTCGGTTACGACGGGGAAACAGTCTTCGTTGCTATGCAATTAAGACTGGCACTTAATGTATATATCGAAGTATGTACTATGCTAAAAATGCATGAAGAAGTATACTGGGCTGAACCGATTCTTAACCAGCTAGATGCTAACATACAGAAGCATGCATGGGACGGAAAGTGGTTCCGCCGTGGTTTTAAAGCCGATGGCACCGTGTTTGGTTCCGAAAAAAACAAGGAAGGTAAAATCTATTTGAACCCTCAAAGCTGGGCAGTAATAAGTGGTGCTGCAAACAAAAACCAGGCTGAAATTATTATGGACAGCGTCAAACAACACCTGGCAACTGAATATGGAATTGCTCTTTGCAATCCGCCGTATACCTATGATACCGACTTTCATATTATTCGTTCTGCATTATTTAATCCCAGCATGAAAGAGAATGGTTCGATTTTCACCCATACACAGGGTTGGGCTGTGATTGCCGAAACCATGCTCGGCCACGGCGACCGGGCATGGGAATACTGGCGTGCATATATGCCGGCAGCATACAACACACGCGCCGAGGTTCGCGAGATAGAACCTTATGTTTATAACCAGTCCACACACGGAAAATATAGTCCAAGATTTGGGAACTCCCGTTTGCCCTGGCTAAGCGGCTCGGCTACATGGTCATTTTATGCAGCTACGCAGTATATTCTGGGTATCAGGCCCGACTATGAGGCGCTCATAATCGACCCATGCATACCTTCTTCATGGAAAGGGTTTAGCGTTGAAAGGATCTTCCGTGAGAAAAAAATAAATATTACGGTTGAAAATCCGCACGGGGTCCAGAAAGGAATACAACAAATTGAAATAAATGGAAAAACCATTAAGGGGAATAGCATCCCTGTGAGTATATTGGATAAGCATAATCAAGTAAGAGTGATTATGGGTTAGACAATTGCGTTAGTAAATTTGAAGGGCAGCCAAAACGGTTGCCCTTTTTCGACCTGTTTAGTTTCTAAATGAGTGTCATTTTAACTACAGAACGCTCTTGATTGCTTGTAATAACTCCAAAATAGATTCCTTTTGGGAGATAGTTCCCTGAATCGTCTGTTCCGTCCCAGAATATCTTATGCTCTCCTGCAAACAGGTATTCATCTGCAAGTCTTTTTATCATCCTTCCGGTTTGATCCGTTATTATAATTTCTACAGGACAATTATTAGCGAGTGTGAAAAAGATCTCCGTACCGGATATAAATGGATTTGGGGCATTTTGAACCCTCGATGAAAAGGATCCGGAATAGTCAGGTTTTATTTTATCAGATGATAACCCGTCATGCCAATACATCCGGCGAATATAAAGCCCCCCCTGCTTAACCCCGCAATGACTTATATACCACAATCCATCGTTATCCTTTATAATTTCCGGTGCGTGTGCGTCTATCCAACCGACAAAATCAGCGTTCGTCCAATGATTCCAGGTATCGGACATGAAAACATCTGTCCCGGAATACCCGGGGTGTTCCCAGTTAGGAACACTTTCGCTCGGGTAATCATAAGGTCGCGGGCCGATGAACAGATAATAATAATTACCTCTCTGCACAACAAACGGCGATTCAGTCGGCCCGTAATCGGTACCTGTATGAAGGTCGCTATATACAATCTGCCTTGCACTCCAGTTGATCAGATCGGGACTGGTTCTGCAGACAACCACATGATTTCCTCCGCTTGGATATTCTGTTGCGCAATAGTATATAACCCATTGGCCAATTTCATCGACATATAAAACCATTGGGTCACGGCCCTGAAAACCGTCCTGGAAAAGTATTTGTCGTGTCGACCATGTAACAAGATCAGACGAAGTTCTCAGGCACATCTTATAATTGTTCAGATCGCCTCCTCCGCAATAAAACATGTAATAGATTCCTGCGTGGAATATGATATGGGGCGCCCAGAGCACATCGCCTGCTGAGAGTGTCTCATAAAACGGAGGTTCTTCTTCATTCCATGGAATTTGCATCATTTCGGTTGCCGAAGCATGTCCAAAATAATTCACATACGAGGGGTCTCCCGAATCAGGATCAGGATACATAATCCCATACATATGCCAGGTGCCATCATCAGTTTTAATAAAACAATGATCGTTGATATGCCATTTCGGGTCATGCGAAAATGAAGGCTGATCTTCATATTCTCCAAATGAAAATGGAGGTCCGCTTTCTTCCAGGAATGGATATTCACTCGACCAGAACCTCCCTGGCTGAAGCTGATACCTGTGATAGAGGATACCATCGGTGCCCAGATAGAATACCTCCAGCCGCTGATCCTGATTCTGTATGCTATTTATCTCAGTTGCATACCACCCAAATTGTTCAGTATCGCCCCAACTGCTGCTGGGAGCTATTTGCCAGTTATGCATTAGTATATTATCATTATTGGTAAAGAGAAGTTCAATGCGGCCATCATTATTATAACCGGTCGTTACCAATTGTGCATTATTATAGAAGACTGCATTATCAGCCCAGCCGCTGCTTGGCGCTGTCTGCCACTTGTGGTGCAACTGATTATCGTCAGTAATAAAAAATACCTCCAACCGGCCATCAGCATT
>CAZWIU010000034.1:12568-37561 GCA_964634105.1 uncultured Bacteroidales bacterium
GGTGCAACTGATTATCGTCAGTAATAAAAAATACCTCCAACCGGCCATCAGCATTACATCCCGAAGCAATTACTTCAGCATAGGGGATCAAATCTTCTTCTGTAGACCATGTACCTGAAGAATTTATCTGTTTTCGATAGCTTACAGAGTTATCTTCCGATATTATAAATAGTTGAAGGTATCCCGAATTGTTTGTTGTTAAATCAATGTATTGTACTCCTTCCCTGAAAAGACCCACTGTAGGCCAATCAAGGCTGGCAGCTAGTTGTTTGCGGTGATAAAGATCATTGTTGCTGCTGATATAGAAAAGTTCTAATAAATCATCAGGTCCTCTTGCCAATAATACACTCTTTACCGAATTGGAAATTAATTCTTCGTTTGACCAGCTACCGTTAGGTTCAATCTGCAAACGATGATAAAGAATTCCACTATTGTTGATATAGAATAATTCAATACAGCCTTCATTGTTTAGTTCGGATGCAATCTTTATTCCGTTTATGGGTTCCGTGATTAAATGGAAGAGAATAAATATTCCTGAACATACATGAACCATCTTTTTCATAGGGCAAGAGAATAATTGAATTCTGATTTTCCGGAATTAAAGTACAATGAAAACAGAAGTAAGAAAAATTGAATAAAGCTATTGTATTGTTTACTAATATAGTAAATATGTCCTTCACAAGTTACATAATAGGTGTATTATAGTGTAATACTATACAACCCGACTTATTGATAGTGCCTGTTAAAGAAAAACCCGCAATTGTTTGCGGGTCTTTCAGCACTACTGTAACTCGAAAATTACAGAGCGATTGAACGGGTTAAGGCTAATTCTTCTTCCAGAACATCATAAAATCGCTCAGCACGATTTCAGTAATGTACCTGGTCTGTCCGTCTTTTTCGTAATTCCGGTACACGATTTTGCCTTCCAGCGCCACTTCGCTCCCCTTCTTAAGATACTTCTCAGCGGTCTCAGCCAGCTTTCCCCACGCAATAATGTTATGCCATTGCGTATCCTTCACTTTCTCGCCCTTGTTGTTCGTATAGCTCTGCGAAGTAGCTACCGAAAACTTTGCCAGCTTGTTCCCCCCGTCGAGGTCCTTAACTTCAGGGTCCATTCCGAGATTACCAATTAACTGTACTCTGTTCCTTAAATCTTTCATGACTTGTTTGATTATTGAGTTTAACATTACATTTAACGATGCACCAAAGTAACAACCACTGAATGAACAAAGCCGGTTAATAAATATTTGTTGTCGTTTATAATCGTTTATAATTGATTGTAAATGGATATATTTTATATTTACAGAAACTTACACATTACCGTTATGGAAAGAAAAAAAAAGTGTCCGGTATGTGGTGAAGCCATTATCGGGCGTATCGACAAAAAATTTTGTTCCGACCAGTGCAGGAACGAGTTCAACAACAAACAAAACCAGGATTCAAACAGCTATGTTCGCCGCATTAATAACACGCTGCGTAAAAACAGGCGTATTCTTGAGGCATTGAATCCCGAGGGGAAGATAAGGGTATCGAAAATGAAACTTCTGAACAGGGGTTTCGATTTCAGGTACTTCACGAGCATCTACCGCACCAAAACCGGCAATACCTATTATTTCTGTTATGAACAGGGTTATTTACAGTTAAACGACAGTTACTTCGCGCTTGTTATGAAAAATGATTATAAAAAGGAACCGGCGATAAAAGCCAATAATGAAAGAGAGATAATCTAGAGTAAAATTTAAAATTCATATTTACATATTTACCCTGTTGTGACACGGCATGCCGTGTCACAACAATATTAATCATTCCATATCTCAATACTATTAATCATGCCGTATTTCAATACCATTAATCATTCCATATCTCAATACTATTAATCATGCCGTATCTCAACTCTATTACGGTATTGAATATGGAAACAAAAAAAAGACGCCTCCCAGGGAAGCGTCTTTTGTATTATGGAATTAAATTCAGATTACTGTTTCATGAATTTAGCAATTCCTTTGTTTGTTCTGATCATGTACATACCAGAAGCAAGGTCGCTTACATTAACAATATCTTTTGTAAAGGTTTCGCTAACCTTTACACCTGCGATATTATAAATCTCAACATTGGTCATTTCATTCAGGTCGAGAGTAATAATATCAGCAGCCGGGTTTGGACGCAGGCCGATAGTTTCAACTGGATTGTCATGAATTCCAATTGGGCCAAAAGTCATGATTCCAAACATGGTTCTGTTGTTCCATGCAAGGTCTTCTGTTGCATCGGGCATGGCAGGATCGTCATCGTCCCATGCAGTCTGGCAGTCTCTTTGATCTGGTCCGTCAGTGTCGTTGTCAGCGCAACTTATATCAAATCCGGAAACAGTTGTAACATATGCTTCAAAATCTTCCGGTAGCTGTGCATCGCTAAGAACAGCAGTCCAGGGAATACCAACTTCTAAAATCCAGCCATTGGCGGTGTTTTCATAGTATACATTGCCGGCATATTCGCTTTGGTCGGCACGGCCGGGGGTTTGAGCTGAGTCAAGGATACCACGGTTGAAACGAAGCTGAATGGTGTTTGTGTCATAGGCAACAGTTGTTCCAACAGTGTCGAGGCTGAGGAATACTTCAACGTTGTCCCATGTCCACGGATTTGCTGTTCCGGTGGAAGGAATTTCGCAGGCATAGTCATCGAGGATTGTCCAGCAGATGTAAAGTCTTTCCAAATTGTAGCAAACCTTGAAAGTACCTGTGAAATCAGCATCAGCGCCGGTGCTGCCTGTGACGTTGAAAGCAGTGGTTGATTGCTCAGCTGAATAGCAAGCCTCGTCTGCAACTCCATCCATTGTCATAACAGTACCAACGGGAACACCAGGAATTTCAAGTGACCTTACAGGCGCAGTCATTGGCGCAGCCATAATAACACCTGTAATTGCGAGAAGCATAGCAACCAGGCTAAGGTTTAGTAATTGTTTTTTCATAATACTGATAGTTTAAGTTAAGTATTTAGTAATACGATTAATTATGACAGGTACAATGATAGTCATTTTCTTTAAATATCGCAACATGCAGAAATAAAAAAAAATCGTACGACCTCTATTTTTTTTGTCGGGAGTAGGGATTAATGCTGTTAAGCAATTCGGTTTCATATACTGGTAAGGGAGCTATGTATGAGGTTAATTAACATTAAATCAGCTTATTAAGACCGGATAACAATTTTTTTGTAAATCGTAGAAAAATGGTGTTTTTATAAAAATATCATGAGGATTTTTTTTTGGGTTTTTTCAAAAAAGGGCGCACCATAAAAAACAAAACCCTGCATTTTTTTGCAGGGTTTTGAGTTCAATAAATAATGTTGAGTTTAAGATTGTTGTTTGATAACAAGGTATCTCAATTTATATTATTTACAAAACTAGTTGTATTAATACCCCGGGTTTTGTGTAAGTGCCCCGCCACTTAAGTCAATTTCACTTTGCGGAATTGGGAATATCTCATTTTTCCCGCTTTGAAACTGATCGCCGAACTGTTGGGGTGCGGTTCTTCCGTCAACCGGATTGGTGATTGTAATATATTCCGGTTGCGAAAGAGCATCTACTGTAAGTACCTGTTCAGCCCGGTTGGTACGCACGAGATCGAAGAATTGATGTCCTTCAAAGGCCAACTCAACACGCCGCTCGGCATAAACAGCTTCCAATGTAACTTCAGCCTGGCTGTAATCCTGCGGATAACCGGTGTTACCCGAATTACGCGCGCGGGTACGTACCCTGTTGATCCACTCGGTAGCTTTATCAGCATGACCTGTGTGCAGGGCAGCTTCAGCTCCCATTAATAACAGGTCGGCAAAACGGAAGTACTTTGTGTTCAACGGATTGTCGCCGAGTTGGGTATTATTGACATTGAAAATAGGATCTTCAAAATATTTCCAAGTACAATGACCGGTAGTTGGCCAGTTAAACCAGGCATCGTATGCCACAGAATCAGGATAAGTTGCCCTCAGAGTTGCATCTGAATAGTAAAACGGGACAGAATCTGTAGGTTCAATAACACTCAGCTTATACCTCGGATCGCGTTCTCTTGGCTCGCATCCAACATCACTATAAGCGGTTTCAAGGAAGTAGGTGGTGGGTAAAATGAAGCCCCAGCCTATATTCTGAGAAACCAGATTTCCGTCGCTGCCATAAACCATCACGTTACGCGGACGATAGTAGGTAGCAACCAAACTTCCTTCCTCGCCTTCGGGCCAGAGTGTTGTATGGTCAGCCATATGCTGAACATCGAAAATAGATTCATCGCAATTATTTGCTTCGGGTTGCCATATCCATTTATAACCTGGCATTGCAACCTCTACGATACCCTCTTTTGTCAAACGTTCAACAGTGAAATAGGTGCCATCCTCCCCCATGAGTCGATACTGATTGGTGGCGATCAGGGCATCGATAATCTGGTATGCCTCTTCAAATTCGTTCTGGTATAGGTGCGTTTTTGCAAGCATTGCCTGGGCAGCGCCCTTTGTAGCTCTGCCGCGATAATTAGCAGGATAGTCATCACGGTTCTTTAATCCATCAGCAGCAGCCTGAAAATCTTCCTCGATTTTTGTCCATGTTTCATCCAGAGAAGGTCTGGTTTGTGCCCATTCTGATGATGCAAGCACGTGGTCAATAAATGGAACTCCCATCAACTGGTTATTGAAATTCTGCTGAAGTTGAGGATAGCCTCCGTATTTGGTTTGTAATTTGAAATGGAACAACCCCCTGAGGAATGTTGCTTCTGCAATTAATTGCAGACGGGTTTCTTCAGGAAAATCAATAAGCGATGAGACATCTTCCATATATTGGATAAGGATATTGCATCGGTAAATTCCCATGTACATTGCAGACCAATAGGCGGCCAGATAAGTGGCAGGTATACCGCTTGGTGCAGCCTGAAATTTCATATAGGCCTGCATTGCAGGTTGATCGCTTCCGCCGGGTTGTCCACCAGCCATTGCGTCACCTGAGCATACTGTACCTAAGAATTCGATTCGTTCAACGCGCTCACCCAGTTGAAGCACATCATATGCTGCCATCAATCCCTGGGTAGCACCATCGACAGTGGTATAGAAAGATTGATCTGTGGGTGAATGGGGATATTTCTGAAGGAATTCATCATCGTTACAGGCGGTTAAGACCAAAAACCCCATCATTATTGATATAACTATTTTTTTCATAGTTGTAATTTTAATGTTTTAGAGAATTAAAAAGTGAAGTTTAAACCCACCATATAGCTTTTTGCAATCGGGTAAAAACCACGATCGATTCCGATATCGAGTGTCGAAGTACCAGTGCCGATTTCAGGATCAAAACCTGAATACTTACTGAACGTTTTGAGGTTTTGTCCGGCAAGATAAATCCTGATTTTTTCAACTTTTATCTTTCGACAGATGCTTTCAGGAATGTTAACACCTAGTTGAACATTCTTAATTCTGAAGAAGCTACCGTCTTTGATATACCTGTCGGAAAATCTTGCGTTGTCATCCAGGTTACCAAGCCTTGGTGTGGCAGCATCCGGATTATCAGGTGTCCAGTAGTCAAGCATGGTGGTGCTCATACTGTAGTCACCAACCGGGCTCTCATTATAATAGATAAGGCCCTGGAAAATTTCATTTCCATATACACCCTGTCCAAAAACAGATAAATCAAATATCTTGTATTTAAGTACGATATTAACACCATAAGTCATATCGGGATTTGGATTACCGATAAAGGTACGGTCCTCGACGTCAATCAAACCATTCCCGTCGAGATCCTTCATTTTTATATCACCCGGTTTAATATTACGGGTATCAAAATACCGGCGGTCTCCTTCGGTGATTGCAAATGCATTTGCATTGGCTGCATCAATTTCTTCCTGTGTCTGCCAGTAACCATCGGTTACATAGCCATAATAACTTGCGATCGGGTGCCCGACCTCTGTACGGCTTGCATAGTCAGAGGCTCTGAATTGTCCGGAAAGTATATAATCATCTTCTTCGCCTAGTTCGAGAACCTCGTTCTTGATAAAACCAATGTTGGCGCCAACCTCATAGGAAAATTCGCCGACTTTGTTCTTATAATTTGCATTCAGCTCAATTCCCTTGTTTTCAATTTTTCCCTTGTTTTGTAACGGTGGAGTCTGAACACCTGTTACAGTCGGGATAGGCGCTTCAACTAACATATCCGAGGTTGTTCGTTTAAATAAATCAAGGTTCAGTGTGACTTTATTCTGAAGTAGGTTTACGTCTAACCCGATGTTCGACATTGTTACGGTTTCCCACTGGACATCTTCATTTTTCACAGAAGTGGGAGCGCCACCGTTATTCAGACCCATTGAGTTACCAATTCCTGTCGGATAGTTGAACCCATAGCTGATATTAGTAAATGTCCTGTAGTCTCCTACCTCCTGGTTGCCCAAACGGCCCCATCCATAGCGTAATTTCAGGAAACTGATCAGCGTTACGTTTTTCATAAAATCAAATTCACTTAGCTTTAACCCTAATGCGTATGAGGGGAAGTAACCCCATTTTTTATTTGCACCGAACCGGCTGGAGCCATCGCGGCGGATCGAAGCGTTTACGTCGAACCACTCATCGTAGGTATATAAAATCCTGCCGATATAAGATATCAAAGATGCTTCATAGGGATATTGGAACCTTCTGGTTATATTATTATTCAAGGCAGTAATATCGGGTAAATAAAGGTCATAAACCGATGCCGAATCGATAGAAACATTAGCAATATACCAAAGATTTTCGTCATCAGGCACACCATCGACTGAAGTAACCAGAAAGCGTAACTGATCAGATTGTCGTGTATATCCTGCCATAACCGTCAGGTTATGTTTTTCGGCGATCTTTTTATTAAATGTTAAGGTATTTTCAAGAATATTTGTTCTAAGATCATAATTAGCATCGATCAGCTGATTAATAGCCGTGTTAAGTGCAGGACCTTCATAATATTCGGGAATATAGATCAGCTGCTTATAGCGTGTAATTTCAGTTCCCATTGTACTGCGGAAAGTCAGCCACTCAAAAGGTTTAATGTCTGCAGAAATATTCCCCAGGAGTTTTGAAGTCTTCAGCTTGTTGTAATTGCGTTCGATTATACCAACCGGATTACTTACATTACTGTGTACTGCCATATGATAAATACTGTACCTGTCAACGCCGGTCTGATCATCAATATAAACCGGAGTGGTCGGATCAATAGTAATAGCACTTACAATGGTTGATAGATATTCATCCTGTTCAGGAACAATATTCCGGTTGCTGATATTGTAAGAAATATTTTCACTTACTGTGAGCCATTTTTTAAGATTGGTTGAAGTATTAAGGCGTAAAGAATACCGCTCATAATCTGTACCTCTGAGAATTCCCTCCTGATTATAGTAGTTCCCTATTAAGGCATATTGCATCAAATCGGTTCCCCCGGTAAATGATAACTGGTAATTTTCGATTTTTGCAGTCTGGAAGACTTCATCCTGCCAGTCGGTATTGATTACCTGCGAACTATCTTCCCATTCGATTCCGGCTGCGTTTCGGACAGTCACGTAATCCCTTGCATTGAGCAGCTCGTATTTTTTTGCCAGCGATTGAACCCCGACATAGGAATCGAAATTTATATTTGAAGTACCTGCTTTACCTCTTTTGGTAGTAATAAGAACAACCCCGTTTGCAGCCCTGGCGCCATAGATAGCAGCTGCCGAAGCATCCTTCAGGATTTCCGTACGTTCAATATCTCCGGGATTTAGCGATCCGACTTCGCTGGCTGTCATGGGCATTCCATCAACAACAAAGAAGGGATCAGGATTATTTACTGTACCGACTCCACGGATACGTACTGTTGGCGCTGTACCGGGCGAACCGGAATTAGCAGTTACAGTTACTCCGGCAGTACGTCCCTGCAAGGCCTGGTCGACACCAGATACTGCAGATTGCTGAAGCTGTTCGGCAGAAACCGAAGCAACGGCACCTGTGATGTCACTTTTCTTCACAGTTCCATAACCGATTACTACTACGTCTTCAAGACTTATAATATCAGGTACCAGTCCAATAATGATCTCGGTTTTGCCTGCAACAGAAACCTCTTCGGTAACATAACCGACGTAGGTAATAACCAGCACAGCGTCGTTGGCTACTGACAGAGTGAAATTACCTTCCAGGTCAGTGATGCTACCGTTGCTTGTTCCTTTTTCAAGTACACTTACACCAGGTAAACCTTCACCTGTTTCAGCATCGGAGATTTTCCCGGTGATGGTCTTCTTATCCTGCATTTTGTTCAAAGACGCTTTTGTTAATACGATCTGGTTATCAATTATTGTGTAATTGATCCCCTTATCCTGCAAAATGGCATCCAGAACTTCTTTTACCGTAAGTTCTTTTGTGTTTACGGTAATTACCTGGTTAACATCAATGGATGCATCGTTGTATAGAAACGTGAATTCGCTTTGGCGTTCGATTTCTTTCAATGCATCTTTCAGGGTTACATTATCTACTTTGAGCCGAACTCTTTCGCTCAAAAGAGATACACTTGATGCGAATGCCGAGAAGTTAATTGCAAGGAACAGCACTGCTATTCCCATCGATCTGATGATCGACCATGAACGATTCTCATGCATTGGCTTCTTTGGGTTAGTAAGATGTTTCTTCATACATGATGAGTATTAGTAATTCTTAGTAGTGAGTTAATTATAATTTAAAGTCAGTGTCAGTTTTTCCAGGAATAAATCAGAAATCGATTTCCTTATGTTTTACCGGATGATGTTTTTCTGTATATTTTCATTGGTTTTTGTTTTTTGGTATGACTATTTATATGTTATGGTTACCTTGTTGCCATCAATTTTATATTCGATATTTGTTGTCAGGCTGATCAGTTCAAGAACTTCGCGAAGGCTTTCACTCTTAATGGTCAGTGTAAACCGGTCTTTTATGGTATCGGTGCCCTCTACGGTTATAGAAACATCGTACCAACGTTCCAGCTTTTTGATAACGTTGGCAAAATTCTCGTTATCAAAAGTAAGCAGGTTTTCTTTCCAGCTTGTATAAAGTTCAGGATCTACCTCATTTATGACAAGTTTCTTTGTTTTCTTGTGGAAAGTGGCTTTCTGATTGGCATTTAACAGCGTAGTTGACTGGCCGTTAATTTCTGTTACCGACACTTTCCCTTCTGTAACAATAGTCTCAACAATATTTTCGTCGGGATAGGCCATCACATTAAATTTTGTACCGAGTACTTCTATCTGTACTACATCGGTATTTATAATAAAAGGCAGCTTTTCGTTATGGCTAACTTCAAAATAGGCCTCACCAACAAGCTGGACATTTCTGTATTTTTTTCCGAAGAAATTATCATAGCGTATTGCTGAACCACTGTTTAAATAGGCTTTGGTTCCATCGGGCAGGATAACACTCGATTTTTGACCTTGCGGAGCAATATTCTCAGTATAGGTCTTACGAAATACCTGGTTTGTTTTAATGAAGAATAAGGTTGCGATGCCGAACAGCAGGATAATTGATGCAGCAATTCCAATAGCTGTTCTAAACCTGCGACGAAGTGAAACATACCTGTTTCTCAGATCATCGACTTCATTCTTAATAATTGATATATCGGATGAAATCCTTTTTACCTCGCGATTTCCGGTTTTTATATTATTGTAGATTTTTTTATAATCGGGTTGAGAGGTAGTTCTGACTTCTCCGGGATTTTCCCATTGTTCCAGCATAAGTTGTTGTACCTCCAACGTATTTAAAATATCCGTATTCATCTGTGTTGCAGTATTACCAGTAACCAGATCGCTTAAGAGTTCTTTCGTCAGTCTTTTTTGCATCATTCTATATTCCATTACTCGTCACACAATACACTTGTAAGATAAATATCCCTTAATGAATATTAAAAAAGAAGAAGCCTGGTTAACCAAGCTTCACAATAATTTTATTTGTACTTCCGGGTTTTTGAATGGGGATAATATTATTGCTGTGTTTGTTCCCGTTTAAGAATACTTCTTTAACGCCTTTATTCACCCCGTCCGGGTTTTCAATCTCTATCTCATAAACAGCACCCCTGAATTTTCGTGTGATATGATATTTTTTCCACTTTTTAGGGATACAGGGCGAAATCTCCAATCCGTCGTATTGTGGTTTGATTCCAAGAATATATTGTGTGATGGCATAAAAGTTCCAGGCTGCTGTTCCGGAGAGCCAGCTGTTTTTAGCTTCTCCCGGTTTAAAAGCATCTTTACCTGCAATCATTTGGGCATACACATACGGTTCGGTTTTATGCAGTTCACTTATATCTTCGAGATACGAGGGACATATTTTTTCATAGTATTCCCACGCCTGGTCTCCACGGCCAATCTCTGTTTCTCCTATCATGATCCAGGGATTGTTATGGCAAAAGACACCGGCATTTTCCTTATAACCGGCAGGATAGGTAGAAATTTCACCGTATTCAATTACATATTTCGTGAATGCAGGATTGTTAAGCACAATTCCATATTTGCAATCAAGCCGCTCCTTTACTGAATCAAGAGCCTTCCTGCACAATCCTTCTTCTTTTCCTATGCCGGCCATAGTGCACCAGCCTTGCGACTCGATGAAGATTTTTCCTTCTTCATTTTCTTTGCTGCCTACTTTCTTTCCAAAATAGTCGTATGCTCTGAGGAACCATTCACCATCCCAGCCATGTTTTTTGATGGCCTCAATCATGGCATCGACATGTTGCTGTGCTTCATCAGCCTCGGCATTTTTCCCTATTTTCCGGCACAGTTCGATAAAATCGCGTCCGTAAACGACAAACAATCCGGCTATCATAACCGATTCTGCCGTACCTCCTGTTTTATTCTCGGAGGTCTGAAACGATTCATTCGGATTCATTGAGAAACAATTCAGGTTGAGGCAGTCATTCCAGTCGGCACGTCCTATAAGCGGAAGTTTATGTGGGCCCAGGTTGTTGACCACATGGTATAATGAAAGTTTCAGGTGCTCAAAGTGCGATTTTGCTTTGCTTTCATCATTATCGAAAGGAACTTTCTCGTCCAGAATAGAGTAATCGCCTGTTTCTTTAATATACGCGGTAGTAGAGAGGATCAACCATAGCGGATCGTCGTTAAAGTTACCCCCGATGGCATTATTCCCCCGCTTGGTAAGTGGCTGGTACTGGTGATATGCTCCCCCGTCTTCGAATTGCGTTGAGGCGATATCAATAATTCTTTCCCTGGCGCGTTCAGGGATCTGATGAACAAATCCGATCAGGTCCTGGTTTGAATCGCGGAACCCCATACCCCTGCCTATTCCCACTTCAAAGAACGACGCTGAACGCGACATATTAAAAGTAACCATGCACTGGTACTGGTTCCAGATGTTAACCATACGATCGAGTTTTTCATCGCCACTCGTTACTGAGATTATACTTAACAGATCGTCCCAATAGGCGGCCAGCTTATTGAAAGCAGCATCAACCTTTGCAGAAGTATTAAATGCATTGATCAGCTCGTGCGCTTTCTTCTTATTAATGACTCCCTTTTTCTCCCACTTTTCGTTATCGTCATTTTCAATATACCCGAGGATGAATACTAACTCTTTCGTTTCTCCTGCTTTTAACTCTATTTCCAGGTAATGCGACGCAATGGGCGACCATCCGTGGGCTACCGAATTACCGGGTTTGCCGTTCACAACAGCGTTGGGTTCCGATAGTTCGTTATATAAACCCACGAACGTTTCACGGTCCGTATCATAACCCTGAACGGGAACATTAACATGATAGAATGCATAGTGGTTCCTGCGTTCTTTATATTCAGTTTTATGATAGAGCGTAGAGCCTTCGATTTCCACTTCGCCGGTGGAAAGGTTACGCTGCAGATTGTTCATGTCGTCTTCGGCGTTCCAGAGGCACCATTCAATGAATGAAAACAGTTTTATCTTTTTAGCCTTGTCCGACGTGTTTGTCAGTGACATCTTCTGTACTTCGCACCACGATTTGAGAGGAACAAAGAAGAGAATCTCGGCTTTGATGCCGTTCTTTTCACCGTTGATTATAGTATAACTTAATCCGTGCCGGCAAGTATAACGTTCGAGTTCAGTTTTTACAGGTTTCCATCCGGGCGACCAGATGGTGCCGTTATCATTGATATAAAAATACCTGCCTCCATTGTCCATCGGCACGTTATTATACCGGTACCTGTTCAATCGACGGAATTTGGCATCTTTGTAAAAGCTGTATCCGCCGGCCGTGTTTGAGATCAGTGAGAAAAAATCTTCATTTCCGAGGTAATTTATCCATGGAAATGGTGTTACCGGATTTGTAATAACATATTCCTTTCTCCCATCATCAAAATATCCAAATTTCATCTTCTTACTTATTTTTAAAGTTAAATATCAGCTATAGTTACTATTGAAATCACTTTGTCCCTGAATTGTAATATTGAATAATCAGCTTTACGTGACAATTTTTTCGAGAAGAGGTTCAATAACGCTTTTGATATCGCGTATTGCCAGGCGAATATGCGTTTCAATTGTTTTTTCCGAAATTGAGAGCTTTTCAGAAATTTCTTTATATGCCATGCCGTTAAAGCGGCTCATTTTAAATATTTCCTGTCGTTTTTGTGGAAGCTCATCGATTGTTTTATTCAATAAATTCATCAGATCGTTATAAATAACTTCATCTTCAACATTCTTAGAAGTTTTTTGCAGATACCTGAGAATATACTCACAATACGCCTGGTGATTTACTTTTTTCCTATGATCGTTAAAAATCGTATTTTTTGTGGTGGTAAGCAAATAACCGCTGAAGGATAAATCGACATCGATATTTTTTCTGCTTTCCCAAATCTTTGTAAATACTTCCTGGGTCATTTCTTCAGCGTCGGCTGAATTTCTCAGATAGCGGAGTGCAAAATAGTATACTCTTTCGACGTAGATATAATAGATCCTTTCGAAAGCTTCACTATCACCTTCTATCAACCTGATGAGTAGTTCTTTTTCTTCCTGTTTTGAAATAGGGTTCAAGTACTAGCCATTCTTTGAGCGCCCTAAAATAACAAAAAAATAATTAAAAGACTCGCAAACCTGACGCCATATAAATAATAAACCCGAATATGCCGGAATGAGCTGTTTCCGGAATTTTGTTTTTTGTAAATGGCGTTTACCCCTTGGGCGTGCCGTCGCCATAGTAGCTCTGGCACGTCGGCGACAAGACCCAAGACCCTAAAAAGAATTTTACCCTGTGCCAAGAGCATCCCGACTAGCTTCCCTGCCCGCCAAGGCTCGGCAGGCGGGGCTGTCGGGATTCCCACCTGCCGGATGGGCAGGAATTCGACTTACCCCCGATGACTATCGGGGTCATATCATGATATTCATGAAAATTGAGTCTCATTAATAAATTGGATTCCTTAATAATTAAGAAGTAACCTCGGTTAAAAGCTCTCTTTAATGAAAATCACACGATTGAATATTGGAAAAGGGTCGGTCTGTTTTTTTACCGTCGCCATCGGAAAATCCTGACCTAAAATATAACCTGTCGGGTATTATGGTAGGGGTAAATATTCTTTTGTCAGTAAAATTTTAATGTCAACGCAATCCCAGTAAAGGATTAGGCAGGCCTGAAAAATGAATTTCTCCTCCCTCTTTGCTTTGTGTCAAAAAAAACCTGATCCTGAGTATTCGGAATCAGGTTTATCTCCACTTCGTGGAGCTGCCGGCCTGCCTGCCGGTCAGGCAGCGAATTACCGATATCGTTTCACCTATCGGGATAAACTTCTCCTCCCGGTTTTGTAAACAAAAAAAGCCTGCATATGCAGGCTTTCATCTCCACTTCGTGGAGCTGCCGGGAGTCGAACCCGGGTCCAGACAAGCAACCCATAAGCTTTCTACATGCTTATTCTGTTATTGGTTTTCGGAACAGGCCTGGCAACAGACAGCCGAACCTGAGCTTATCTCCTGTTTTCTCGCCAGACCTTAGGAGAATCAGTCTGACCATCCCCGACTCACGTGTGCCTCTTAATCCAAAACCGCAGGGAAAGGTTCCGGAGAGACAGCCCGTCCCGGCTCCTTGAGCCGGAATGATGCCTTAACCTACTATACTTCGATTAGGCAGCGAGCGCGTAATTAGATTCGCCAACTAAATTTATTGCACAATAGTTTTACGGGTTAGTATGCGTTGCCCGGCATGCTTACTTACCAATTGATCTTGTTGTCAAAACCAAAATCAGCCCCGTAAGCAGGTGCAAAGTTACAAATTCTTTAGGCCGAATGATAAATATGGGCTAATTAAATGCGATAACCTTGCTCTATACACTTAGCAAATCATCAATCGTTTTGATCGGATCCTTGGAGTGAAAAACCGTTGTGCCTGTTACAAGAACGTCAACTCCGCAGTCGAATAATTTACGCGCATTGCTGAAATCAACACCGCCATCGACCTGGATGAGTGCATGGGAATTGAATTTGCCGATCATTTCCTTAACCGCAGCGACTTTATGATAGGTGTTTTCAATAAATTTTTGTCCGCCAAATCCAGGATTTACACTCATAATCAGAACCTGGTCGATCTCGGCGAGAACTTCAGAAAGCCCTTCCACAGGGGTATGAGGATTTAATGAAACTCCTGCTTTGATACCTTTTTCCTTAATCTGGGCGATCCCGCGGTTTAAATGCCTGCAAGCTTCAAGATGAATGGTAAGAGCCGCAATTCCCAGTTCGCAGAACCGGTCGATATATTTATCGGGTTCAATTATCATGAGATGAACGTCGAGAGGCTTCTCGGAAATCCGGCCGGCCATTTCAACTACAGGAATCCCAAATGAAATGTTAGGTACGAAAACTCCATCCATAATATCGCAATGTATAGAGCTTGCATTGCTTCGGTTTATCAGCCTGATATCTCTCTCAAGATTTCCAAAATCAGCAGCAAGGATGGAGGGTGAAATATGTCGTGGCATCAATTTTTTTTGCAAAAATAGTTTTATTCTTTTAAACAATACGTGGAAATTTTATAAAGTGTCAAACCTGTCTTTAAAGGCTGTTGTTTAATAGGCTGTAGCTATTTAGGCCGTAGGTGTTTAGACTGTAGGCTGTCAGGTTATATATTGATAGATTTAAGGCATAGGGACTTCAGATTTCAGGCAGAAGATGATTTGTTTGATCTGTCATTGCTATCCGGTTAAAAAGGATGAATAACCCTAACGTTTAGTTACAACAAGAATTATTAGGATTGTTGATTTTGTGGGCTTAAAGAATTAATTAGTATTTATGCCGCAAGGACACTGCGAAACAATGGTTTTGCGAATATGCAACAGGCCAGAACTATACTTCTTTGTGCTTTCTTTGAGCCATAGTTATTTGGCAGCATACATACTTTTTAGCTTTTACCGGATATCGATGTTTCATCAATTCGCAAATAGACTGAATACCTATAGCCTATGCACCTACAGCCTATTACAATAAATTTTTATTGAATATTAATGTTGTGTATTTTTAATAATGCTGGAGAAAAACAACCAATTTTAACTATCCCAGGTAAGTTTTGAGGTTCCTGCAACGTGTTGCATTCTTAAGCCTTTTAATTGCTTTTTCTTTTATCTGGCGGACCCGTTCACGGGTAAGATTAAATTCTTCACCGATTTCTTCTAGTGTAAGGGCATGTTTACCGCTTAATCCAAAATAATACCGGATAACATTTGCCTCGCGATAGGTAAGGGTAGAAAGGGCTCGTTCAATTTCTTTCCGCAGCGAATCGGTAAGTAGTCCTTTATCCGGTAAGGGCGAATCTTTGCTAACTATGACATCGTAAAGTGTACCTTCTTCTTCCTGGGCGATCGGGGCATCCATCGATACATGCCTGATTGAGCTCTTCAGAGAATCTTTCACTTCTTCTGGGGCTATTTCCAGCGCCTGTGCTATTTCCTGAACCGAAGGTTCGCGCTCGAATTTCTGTTCAAGGTCTGCAAATGTCCGGTTGATCTTATTGATTGAACCTATTTTATTCAAGGGCAGGCGCACTATTCTTGCCTGTTCTGCCAGCGCCTGTAGTATTGATTGACGGATCCACCAGACAGCATATGAAATAAATTTAAACCCCCGGGTTTCGTCGAAACGCTGGGCAGCTTTTATAAGTCCAAGATTTCCTTCATTAATCAGATCCTGCAGGCTTAACCCCTGATTCTGGTATTGTTTCGATACAGATACAACAAAACGCAGATTGGCTTTTATCAATTTATTCAAGGCAGTTTGATCGCCTTTTTTTATGCGACGTGCAAGTTCTACTTCCTCTTCGGCATTTATTAATTCTTCCTTTCCGATCTCATGAAGGTATTTGTCAAGAGAAGGTGTATCACGGTTAGTGACCTGCTTGATGATCTTGAGTTGTCGCATTATAGAGATGTTTCAGGTAGAAAACACTCGATGTTATGGATTATAGGGCTTGTATCAATATAACACTCACATAATCATAATAATATACAGGTCTTTTTTTTACCCTTTAATCGCTTATAAAATTAGCAATTTTTCCTGATCATTAAATTAGTCGAAAATAAATTTCCAGAATATTTTGGGATTAATAAGTAAATACTTATTATTGCATTGATTTTCCCACAGAAGAAAGTCCTTGTTCTAAATACAAAACTCCTTTTGAAAATTTCTTTACCGTTAGTTATCATTTGAATTTGATTTAATTTAATTTCCTATATTATTTATGTACGACATTCTTGAACTGAATAAGAAGCTGGTCTCAGAATTGCGTGAGATTGCTAAAGAGTTGAAAATTAAGAAAGCTGAATCGTTACGCAAACAGGATCTGATCTATAAGATTCTTGATCAGCAGGCAATCACTGCCACCGAAAACCGAAAAACTGAAAAAGACAACCGGGTTATTTCTTCTGATCAGAAACCTGATCAGGTGCCGATGCAATTCCAGCAGCGTAATACCGAAAATGCTGACCGAAAGCAGCGTATACGGCGCAGGAGAATAGAAAAATTTTCGATGCCGAATACTTTTGGCTACCCTCCTAAAGATAGGCCTGAAAAGCTCGATGCAGCTGTTAAAGAAGTTGAAGCCAGCCTGAAGAATGATGACTTTCTTGCCGATATATATAATGATCCGGAGACGGATGAACCTGTTCCTAACGGAATAAATGAATATACAAATTTACCTTCTGAAGAAACGGGTGATTATGATATCCCCCGCATTGAAAACACAGTTGACATTGAAAAACCCGGTATCGATGATGCAAGGGATTTTGAAAGGCGGCAGATGGAAGATGCAATGGATATTAAAGGACCACGGATTGACGACACAAAGGATTTTGAAAGGCCACGTTTTGATGACAATAAAGATTTTGAGAAACCTCGTTTTGACGACTCACAAGATTTCAGTAAACCCCAGGCAGAAGAATCACGTACTATTACCACCGAGAGCGAAATTAAAATACGTTTTGCCGACGAAAGAAAACCTGACAGGGGTTCTGATTTCGATGGTATCATCAGTAATTCAGGAGTTCTTGAAATCATGCCTGACGGGTATGGATTTCTCCGCTCGGCCGATTATAACTACCTGAATTCACCCGATGACATCTATGTCTCACAATCTCAGATAAAACTATTCGGGCTTAAAACCGGAGATACTATTAAAGGTACAATCAGACCTCCAAAAGAGGGTGAAAAATATTTTCCATTAATTAAGGTAGAAGAGATCAACGGACGTGATCCCGGATATATCCGCGACCGCGTTCCGTTTGATTACCTGACTCCTCTGTTCCCAAATGAGAAGTTTACACTGATTAAACCCGGCGAACCCGGAAATCTGTCTGTGAGGGTTATTGATATGTTCTCTCCCATTGGGAAAGGACAACGCGGCCTGATTGTAGCCCAGCCGAAAACAGGTAAGACAATTCTCCTGCAGGATATCGCTAATGCGATCGCAGCGAATCATCCGGAAGCCTATCTTATTATTCTGCTGATCGATGAGCGACCCGAAGAAGTTACCGATATGGCCCGAAATGTTAAAGGCGAAGTAATATCCTCGACATTCGATGAGCCGGCTGAACGTCACGTACGTGTATCCAACATTGTTCTTGAAAAAGCTAAAAGACTTGTTGAGTGCGGGCACGATGTAGTAATACTTCTTGACTCCATAACACGCCTTGCCAGAGCATATAATACGGTTGCGCCGGCTTCCGGTAAAGTGCTCTCCGGTGGCGTCGATGCCAATGCATTACACAAACCAAAGCGCTTCTTTGGGGCTGCCCGGAATATTGAAAATGGAGGTTCCTTAACCATTATTGCAACTGCTCTTACTGAAACAGGTTCAAAAATGGACGATGTTATTTTTGAGGAATTCAAGGGTACCGGTAATATGGAACTGCAGCTCGATCGCAAATTATCGAACCGCAGAATATATCCTGCGGTTGATATTACCGCTTCAAGTACCAGGCGTGAAGATCTGCTTCTCGATAAAACGATGCTGAATAAGATCTGGATCCTTAGAAAGTACCTGACCGATATGAATTCTGTTGAAGCTATGGAGTTTCTGCGCGAGCGACTCGCTAAGACTGATAGTAACGAGGAATTCCTGATCTCAATGAATGGTGAATAATAAGATCCGGGTGAAACGATGTTTTATCTCATCTGTATTGAATAATTCGTTCATCTATGAGTAACTTAATTGTAATCATTCTGAATTACATGTGAAATTCGTTATTATATCCGGATAAATTTCAATTTATACTAATTTTGTGAACTATTTTTCAGAAATCAATATAAAGTGTTAATAATTAGAGTATTATGTCTGATAAAAAGAATTTTATAACATGCGATGGAAATTATGCGGCCTCCTATATCGCTTATATGTTTAGTGAAGTAGCTGCGATTTATCCTATTACACCTTCATCGACCATGGCTGAATATATCGATGAATGGTCGGCTAACGGGAAGAAAAATGTTTTTGGCGAAGTTGTTAAAGTAACCGAAATGCAATCGGAAGCTGGGGCTGCCGGGGCAGTTCATGGTTCGTTGCAATCGGGCGCACTAACAACAACATATACCGCATCTCAGGGCTTATTGCTGATGATCCCGAATATGTATAAAATCTCAGGTGAATTACTTCCTGCTGTTTTTCATGTATCGGCCCGAAGTCTGGCGGCACAGGCATTGTCAATTTTTGGCGATCACAGCGACGTAATGAGTACACGGCATACCGGTTTTGCTATGCTGGCTACAGGCAGCGTCCAGGAAATTATGGATATCGCAGGTGTTGCTCATCTTACAGCAATTAAATCGCGGGTTCCATTCCTGCATTTTTTTGATGGTTTCAGGACTTCACACGAAATTCAAAAAGTCGAAGCTCCCACCACCGAACAAATGGCCCAACTGATCGATTATAGCGCATTACAGGAATTTCGACTGAGAGCGCTAAATCCGGAACACCCTGTTACCCGTGGTACAGCACAAAACCCTGATATTTATTTCCAGTCGCGCGAGGCAGCAAATCCATTCTACCAGGTTGTACCTGATATGGTAGAATCCTATATGAAGGAACTCACCAAAATTACCGGAAGGGAATATCATCCTTTCACATATTATGGCGATCCCGCTGCGGAAGAGATTATCATTGCGATGGGGTCTGTAACAAGTACCATCAAAGAAACTATTGATTACCTCAGAAAACAAGGGAAAAAACTTGGAATGATATCGGTACACCTGTACCGTCCTTTCTCGGCAAAATATTTACTTAATGTATTGCCTAAATCGGTAAAACGGATCACTGTATTGGACCGTACAAAAGAACCCGGCGCCAATGGCGATCCCCTTTACCTCGATGTTTGCGAAGTATTTTATGGAAAACAAAATGCCCCGTTAATAGTTGGCGGACGGTATGGCCTGAGTTCTAAGGATACTACTCCTGTTCAGATTATCACTGTATTTGAGAACATGGCCCAGAAGGAGCCTAAAAATCAATTTACCGTTGGTATTGTCGACGATGTAACATTTACATCGCTCCCTATGAAAGAGGAGATAAGCCTGGAGAACAAGGGTACTTTCGAAGCCAAGTTCTATGGATTGGGATCTGATGGTACAGTAGGAGCAAATAAAAATTCTATTAAGATCATCGGCGAAACTACCGATAAATATTGCCAGGCTTATTTTGCCTACGACAGTAAAAAATCGGGTGGCATCACAACTTCACATCTTCGTTTTGGCGATGAGCCGATCCGCTCATCATACCTGGTGAATACACCTGATTTTGTTGCCTGCCATGTTCCATCGTACCTCGATAAGTACGATATGCTCAAAGGCATAAAGAAAGGCGGAACATTCCTCCTCAACAGCATATGGGATGCTGAAGAAACAAAGAAAAGGCTTCCTGATTCAATGAAGAAGGTTTTAGCAACAAATGCTGTTAACTTCTATATTATTAATGCTACCAGAATTGCTGCTGAAATAGGGTTGGGAAACCGCACCAATACCATCATGCAATCGGCATTCTTCAAAATAGCCAACGTTATTCCTTATGAACAAGCTGTTGAAGAAATGAAGAAAGCGATCAAAAAGAGCTTCGGTAATAAGGGTGAAGAGATTGTTAGAATGAATAACCTGGCGGTCGACCGGGGAGGTGATGTAGAGAAAGTACCCATTCCTGCAGAATGGGCTAAACTCGATGGAAAAGTTAAAGAAGATACCTCCGTTAATTATCCCGATTTTATTAAAAATGTTGTTAACCCGATTAACTTGCTTAAGGGAGATGACCTGCCTGTGAGTGCGTTTAAAGGTCGTGAAGACGGTACATTTCCCGCCGGAACAACACAATATGAGAAACGTGGAATTGCAGTCGATGTTCCTGAATGGCAACCTGATAAATGTATTCAGTGTAATCAGTGTGCTTATGTTTGTCCTCATGCCTGTATACGCCCATTCCTGCTCGATGAATCCGAAGTGGCCAAATTGCCTCAGGATGTAGTTACCCTCGAGATGAAAGGCAAAGGGTATGAAGGGCTTCGGTACCGTATACAGGTAAGTCCGCTCGATTGCACCGGATGCGGTGTATGTGAGGATGTTTGCCTGTCGAAAGAGAAATCGCTCATTATGAAACCTCTCGAAACGCAGCTGGCCGAAAGTAACAACTGGAATTTTATGGTCAACAATGTAACCAATAAGGCCGGCAGGATAGATATCAAGGCATCCATCAAAAACAGTCAGTTTGCACAGCCCTTGTTTGAATTTTCAGGCGCTTGTGCCGGATGCGGTGAAACCCCCTATATAAAACTGATTACACAACTTTTCGGCGATCGTATGATTGTAACCAATGCCACTGGTTGTTCTTCGATCTTTGGCGGATCGGCACCTTCAACCCCTTATACCGTAAATGCGGAAGGGCGGGGTCCGGCATGGGCAAACTCTTTATTCGAAGATAATGCTGAATATGGATTTGGCGTTGCTACCGGTATCCGTAAGTTTCGCGACAGGATCACACGTAAAATGAGCAATGCTGTTGCGGAAGGTAAAATTGCCGAAGAAACAAAAGAGGCTTTCAATGAATGGATACAGTCGAAAGATAATGCCGACCTGTCGAAGGCTGCTACAACGAAAGTATTGGATGCATTGAAAAAAGAGAAGGATCCTGTAGCAAAGGAAATACTGGACCTTCAGCAATACCTTATTAAGAAATCGGTTTGGATTATAGGCGGCGACGGTTGGGCGTATGATATTGGTTACGGCGGGTTGGATCATGTGATTGCTTCCGGCGAAGATGTTAATATTCTTGTTCTCGATACAGAAGTGTATTCAAATACCGGAGGCCAGGCATCCAAATCAACTCCGGTTGGTGCTGTGGCAAAATTTGCTGCCTCGGGTAAGAAAATCAGGAAGAAAGACCTCGGCGCAATGGCCATGACCTATGGGTATGTTTATGTTGCCCAGGTTGCCATGGGAGCCAATATGGCACAATATTTAAAAACGCTTAGGGAAGCAGAGGAATACCCGGGTCCTTCACTGATAATTGCCTATGCACCTTGTATAAATCATGGGCTCAGAGCCGGTATGTCGAAATCGCAGAATGAAGAGAAACGTGCAGTGGAAGCCGGTTACTGGCATCTTTACAGGTATAATCCATTGCTTGAGAAAGAAGGGAAGAATCCGTTCCAACTTGATTCGAAAGAACCAAACTGGTCCGAATTCCAAAACTTCCTTGGTGGTGAAGTCCGTTATACTTCACTTAAGAAAGCTTTCCCAAAAGAGGCTGCTGAATTATTTATTGCTGCCGAGGAGAATGCAAAGTGGCGCTACAACAGCTATAAGCGCCTTGCTGCCATGGATTTTTCACAGAAATAACAGATATTGGAATATGATATCGACGGGGGATGGAGATTTTTCCATCCCCTTTTTGCTAAAGAGCACAGTTATTAGTATACTCGCATGATTTTTTTAACATTCTATGGGAAGAATCCTGGCTATCGATTATGGGAAGAAGCGTACCGGTCTGGCTGTTACCGATCCGCTTCAGCTTATCGCCAATGGACTCGACACTGTAGCATCGGCTGATCTTATTCCCTATCTTCAGGATTATTTTAACCATGAGAATGTTGAACTTGTAGTGATCGGATACCCTAAGCAAATGAACAATACAGCTTCAGAAGCTGTTATATTTGTCAACGATTTCATTAAAAATTTTGAAACAAAATTTCCTGACATGAAGTATTACCTCATGGACGAGCGGTTTACTTCCAAAATGGCTTTTCAGACAATGATCGACGCAGGTGTTAAAAAACAACAACGGCGTGATAAAGGGCTAATTGATAAAGTGAGCGCTACGATTATTCTGCAATCGTACATGGAATTGAAAAAAAATTTACATTTATAAGCTGAATGATTTACCCGATAATACTATATGGATCGCCCGTACTAAGAAAGGTGGCAAAAGAAGTTGATAAGGACAATCCGGAATTGAAAAACCTTATCAGCGATATGTTTGAAACCATGTATGTAAGCGATGGGGTGGGATTAGCTGCACCCCAGATTGGTAAATCGTTACGGATTATTGTAATCGATGGCAAACCCATGGCAGAGGATGATCCATCCCTGGAAAACTTCCGGACTGCGCTGATCAACCCGATAATAGTGGAGGAAACCGGCGATAAATTTACCTTTACCGAAGGCTGTCTCAGTCTGCCGAATATACGGGAAGAAATTACCCGCCCGGGTACGATAAGGATACGATACTACGATGAAGAGTTAAACTTTCACGATGAAGTATTCTCAGGAATTAAAGCAAGGATTATCCAACACGAATATGACCATCTTGAAGGAATCCTCCTGATCGACCACATCAACCCCCTCAAGCGGAAAATGCTGAAAGGCAAGCTGAACGACATTATGAAAGGCAAGGCGAAGATAGCGTATAAGGCGAAAGTTTTAAAGTAGTCAATTGTTGAAGTGCGATTATTTAATCCGCCAGCCGATGGTTTAACTCCTCGTTTATTCATGAAAAAGGAGCCACGAAGAGCCCCTTTTATTCCTTATACTGATAAATCAGGTCATCGTACAGGGTGTTTTACCAATATTTCATCCGATTTTAACAACAGGTCGATATATTGCGCCCTCTTATAGACAAATGGATTGTGAATGTTCTTGTCGGACAGCCTGCCTCTGAAATCGTCGAGCGATTTAAATCCCTTGCTTTCCATCCATGCTTCAAGTTCTTTCAGCATGGTGCCGATATAATCAATTTTATTCAGATAGATTGTGCTCACAATCTGAACGGCATCAGCACCTGCAAGGATCATTTTGGCAACATCCTTTCCCGTAAATATTCCCGTATTGCTGCATATACTTCCTTTAATATTTCCATATAATAAACCTGCAAAGCGCAATGGTAAACGATGATCTTCGGGCGAACTCAGATTGAAGGGTGAATAATGTTCCATCTTGTCCATGTCAATTTCAGGCTGGAACAGCCGGTTAAAGAGCACAAACCCATCCGTTCCCGCTTTATCAAGTTGTGAAACCACATGCAGCGGATTGGCATAGAAGGGACTTAGCTTAACACTTACCGGTATATTGACTGCTTTCTTCACAGCTTGCAGGATATCAACCTGTTCATGGATAAGATTGTGTCCATCGTAGTCAATCTCACGCGGAACATAGTAAAAGTTAAGTTCGAGTGCATCGACTCCCATCTCGGCAATTCGTTTGGCATAGTCGACCCACGATTCTTTATAGATAGCGTTCAGACTGGCTATCACAGGTATTTTAACTGATTTTTTTACCCGTGCCAGGTTGAATAAATGCTCCTCGGGACCGGCATGCCGGATATTCGGAAACAGGTTCACCATTTCTGCATTGCGCTCGCTGTACTCCGACAACTTATCATCGAGTTGGGCATTCTCAAGTTGTATTTGCTCTTCAAACAGCGATTTATAAACCACTGCCGCAGCACCGGCTTCTTCTACTTTTTTAATATTTTCGAGATTGTTCACCAGGTTACTGGCTCCGACAATTATCGGATTTTTCAATTCAAGCCCCATGTAACGGGTTTTCAAATTTGCCATATTCTTCTTTTTTTTATTTAACAAATGCAACCTATCATTGTTCACCGCAGCAGATAATGGTTATCTTAATAATTGTCGTTTCTTCAGCGGATTTATTGATGAAAATTACATAATTTTTCACTATTGTCCGGTTAAATTCAATGTTTTTAATATTTCGTACCTACAGCACTTTTAAACTAATTATAATTGCCTCTTCTACAAATATTTAGTACCTACAGTACTTTCCTTTAGCCTGGTCAGAGGCTAATTATCTGCAGAAAAAGTCACATGCGAAAATCTGAGCCCCGTAGTTGGCGATATATCCTTATTCTCTTTAAATTCATCGGTTTTGAAATATTTAATCAGACAGTAGTGATTGGATACTAAATATTGGATATTGGCTATTGGCTATTAGCTATTGGATATTGGATGTTGGCTATTAGCTATTGGATATTGGCTATTGGATATTGGCTATTGGATATTGGAT
>CAZWIU010000035.1:0-37469 GCA_964634105.1 uncultured Bacteroidales bacterium
ATCCCTGTTTAAATTATCATTTTCTAAAAACAACGACTTTTTAAGGGTTGCCTAAATAATTGACTCTTTCTCTGGCTAAAGCTTTATGTGAACGCGGTCAGCACAGGCACAAGAATGAAGTGTGAATGCGCAAACCCATTAAAATACAGTACGCCCCTTAACAGGAGTTGTTCGCAGTCCTGTGTATCAAGGTCATCGGATTAACTAATTCTTATCACCTTATGTAGGTTATACTCATCGTCGATAATCTGTGCTCACATCAGCGTCTATCTGTGAGAAAAATTGATAAACAAATGCTCGCAGACCTGCCTGCCGGTTCACCTGCAGATGGAGTGGCAGACAAGGTGATCACAGATTTATCAGCAGCCGCCGACCGCTAACCGATAACAGCCAATCGCTGGCCGCACCTCAACGGAGTTTTGCAAAGCGTGCTTCTACTTAACCTCGCACAAGTACGGCCTTGATATTATCCATCACGCTTATTTTTTCGATAAAAGCATAGAACTCATCATAGCGCGATTTATCGAACTGGCCTTTATTCATCCGGAAGTAACGTATATATTTTATTTCTTTCCCGTTCTGTTCGATCTTGTACCAGTATTCGCCGAAGTCGGAAGAAATGCCATCGTTGGCCGGAACTCCTTCGATCCTGTAAAATTCAGGGATCTGGTAAATAATTGTATCGACTGTAGCATATTCCCTGCGGATAAAAATATCGGATCGCCTTTCTTCCTTTTTTCTAGGCAACAAATCTCTTTTTGTCATCAGGTTCAGGGGCAGCAAAAGACGCGCTCCCATCACTGTGGCGTAATGGTTTAATTGCAGGTCGATAGTTTCATGAATGGAAGGAATCCTTTCCCTCACTTCTTTATGTGAAAAACTGTTGAGCTGATAATTCGGGATTTCCAGCCATTCCGACATCATTTCCTTTTTATCCGCATCGTCATGCAGAAGGATAGGTTGTATTTCTTCGTAGAACAAACCATAGTAGGTATTATCCAGCTTAGCTTTTCCCCCGCCGTCTGCAACCAATTGAATAGAGGCCGTCCTGACCTGAAGGTTTTCTTTTGCCGTATAGACAGGAGTATGCACCACTTTACCGCCATCGTTGGTAATAATCAGTGCATCACGATCGTCGGTAAATGTGCCCAGGTATCCAAACGGATTATGTTGATCGGTACATTCCAGCCAAAGCGTATCGTGTTCAAGCGGCACACAAAGAAAAACGTGGTTGAACTGATTAGAGGCAAAATCGTATTTCATACGAGCTGCATTGTCACCTGCTCTTACTCGGGTATAAAAAGAATTAATACCAATAACTTTCAACAACGATTTCATATAGTTTGTTAATGCTTTACAATCTCCATATTTCAGACGATGGACAGTTTCCGCCGGGAAGGGCTGCCATCCTCCAATACCTTCCTGTATACTTATGTATCGTGAATTATCTTGCAGATACCTGTATAATAATTTTATTTTTTCGTATTCATCTTCAATACCATCGCATAGATGTAGAATTTCTTGTGTAATTTCATCGGAAAAGATATCACGACCTTCTAGTAATTTTAAATTCCACTGACCAAGATTTTCCCATGATTCGGCATTGCCCTTATATCCATCGATCTCAAAATCTGATGGCGCCAGATATACCTTGGGCTCATATTCACTCACAGGCAAAGCAAAAGGTTCACGTTTAAGCGCTTTCAGATTTTTCTCCTGCCACTGGTAAATGATCTGATTACCGATGTTTGAAACAGTTCCTTTCGTGATATTTTGTTCCTGGTAACGAAGGGGCATAGAAGCCGGGACAATTGCTTTAAATGAACAATTTTCAACGGCAATCTCATAATCTTCGTAGGGTATGAACTCGGGATATTCAAGGATTCCGTTAAATTCCACCTCATAATGGTATTCGACGGTAAACGGGACGGTCCTGTATTCCGGGTCGATTGCTTTTACACGGTTATCTTCATACATTGAAAAGCCCGAAATAGCGCTATGGTCAATGATATCATCGTTTGGGATTCGCTTTATTCTTAATCCGCCGGCATCATATACAGTTGCCTGAATACCTGAAACGCGCGTAAACCGATCATAACCCTGCATAAGATATGAATCATCGATACCGTTCTTATTCATAATGGTGATCACATAATCGACCGTCATTTTAGCCTGAGATATAGAAAATACCTCAAATACAACATCATTTTTCCGGATCACCGAGCGTGCATTCGACTTCAGTTCCTCCGGGATTGTTGAAACCGGGTAAAACATATCTTTACCATATAAAGACAAAAACAGCCCTTCAATGAAGAGAAGGGCTATGACGTATGAATGTTTTCGCATATTAGACTTTCTTTAATACGATAGGTTCGGCATGTTTCTTAATGATCTGGTTGTATAATTCCTTCAGGTTATAATATTCAAACGGCTGAAACAGTATTTTATTGATGTTAAAACGATATGTGACAGTAAGCACGTTATTCAGTCTGGTAATGCTGTACATAAATGAAGCAGTATTCTCGGGAAGTTTTACTACAGCTTGTTTGGGAATTTCGACCACTTCATAGCCTTCCGGAATGGTATACGTAATACTGTAGGTTCTTTCCAGCATATATCCATAATCGACAGGATATTTTCTGATATCCAGTTTAAAAGGATTTTCTGTTAGCTGATGGATAAGCATAGGATTTAAATATACCATATCGTTAACAACAGTTGTTGCATTTTTAATCTCTACTTCATACTTATCTTTAACAGGCAAAAGTAGGCTGTCGAGGTTTTCAACGCTGAAATTATTAATGATCAGGCCCTGATAGGTATTTTCGCGGTCTTCAATAAACTCTTCCTGGCTGCTGAATTCATGATAGGTCTGACGAAAATCAAGGGCGTTGTAATCAAAACGTGAATATTCAGCAGTTCCTTTCAGGCTGAGGTCTTCGTTAAAGCTCAGGTTGTAAATCACCTTCTGATTGTCTTTTGCTTTTGGCGTGAGATCCACGATGGGAGGATTTTTATCGGTGATCATCCTGCCCTGGTAATTCAGTGCCCGTTCAGGAAGCAAATTGTACGGGAGATATTCTTCCGTGGCATCCATCACATAGACTTTATCTCCGATTTTTGCATAGGCGAGCACATAATTCAGTTTTTCAAGGCTTGGATAATAACTGAGCATACCGTTGTCACGGGTACTCATCACCACCGGGTAGCTGAGTATATTTAATTTCTTCAGCAGGGAAACCAGCATCAGGTTAATATCCGCAGAATTACCAACTTTATCATTAAAAGCAGAGCTCAGATTTGGATTTGTAGAGAATATGGTTTCGTACTCATTCCATTTTACTGTTTTAATAGTTTCGAAAGCAGCATTTAACTTATCGACATCCGAGGTATATTTTTCCTGGATATATTTTGCTATCGGATTCAAAAATAAATTACCCTGTATGGCTTGCCCGAAATAATCGCTGTTGTTGAGCAGATCTCATACAGCATCCCACGAAGTTGTATAGGCTTTAAAATAACCGGGAAAATGTACCGACAGTATATCGAATTCAAACTTGGTGATGTAATTCTCTATAGAATTCGTATACGCTTCCTCCTTAAATGCCGGCATATCTTTTCCTACCCAGCGCCAGTCTGTGTTAACAGATAGCGCTTCATACCCATAGAAATTTTTTCTGAAGTCGATATAAGGCGATTGATTAATAATCAGTTCGCTCCACCGCACGGGTATATCCTGCTGAAAATACCATGATGAAGGTATCCCGGGATAATAAAACTCGATGTCGTAGATAGATCCTACTTTACAATTGGGCATCGCAACTCTCAAGCGGTAGTAATCTTCCTGAACTCTTTCCTTAAAGATGGATTCATTCTTTAGTTTTGTCTCAACGATTTCTCCGTTTTCGAGGTTATAGGTCACGCCTTTTATGGCAGTCTTATCGGAACCGGAGAAGACTTTATCAGCCCAGGATAATCCTTCTTTCTTGAAAATCTTTACACGCAATAAACGCCTGAACTGAAACGAATTCTGATCGAATACACCATAGTCGCATAGAACGGCAGCAGCCGCACTGGTATCCAACGGATAGGCAGTCATTTCAAGATCGGCCATTTCAACCTTCCCATATTTGATTGGAGCTTTCTGTGCATAGTTCATATGCATAAAAAAACACAGCATAACTGGTAAAAGAAAGATTTTCTTCATACAACATAATTTGAGATTTGGAATTAACTTTTTTATACTATACAATTAACTAAGGTATTTGGTTACAAGATAAGAATGATATGCTGAAATCCACGTTATTTTATGGAGTATTTTTCAACTTGATACTAGGTTCCGGGCACAGGGTTTTGAGTGCTGGATTCTGAGTATAGCGCCAAGCACTTGGTAATAGCTAATAATCCATTCATCCTTCATCCTTCATCCTTCATCCTTCATCCTTCATCCTTCATCCGGCATGCTTATAGGCTGAACCCCCTGAGTCGAGATAGCTATGCTAAAAAGGTCTGGTGTTGTTTCCGACACAGGTGAAAGCAAGAAGTGCGAAGCCGGAAAATCATCATCTCATGTATAGATTTCAAAACATACATATTCTGTTATTATGTAATCAGGTTATAAATATTTGTAACCTGCAGTTGTACGAAGCAGTATACTGTTGAAAGTCGACGCAAATTATGCGTTCAGTAATTGTAATACTGCTCTTATTTTCAATATGGATATCCATGGAAGGGAAAAAAAATGACACCATTCCCCGGAACGATACGTCATTTTATGTTTCACTCAATGAAAAACTAACCATATATACATATGGCGTAAGCAAATTCAACCAGTTTGAAGTAAGTAATAATGAAAACGATAAAGCGCTCACCTATTTACCAAATACAAAGTTTAATATAGGGCTGGGTTTCAGCTATCGATGGGTCGACCTGAGCACAACGTTTAATTTTAAGTTCCTTAATAACGATAACGATATTTATGGTGAGACCACCAGTTTTGATATTCAATCGGACCTTTTTACCCGGCGAATGATCCTTTCAGGAAATATTCAGTCGTATAAAGGATTCTACTGGCAGAATCCCGGAGAGTATTATCCTGTATGGAATAAAATTGATTCCTTTATTATAAGGCCCGACATTGAAACATTCCAGGTGGGGACAAATATTGTGTATGCTTTTAATCATGAACGGTTCTCTTTTAAATCGGCTTTTACCCGCACTGGGTGGCAAAAGAAGAGGGCAGGTTCCTGGCTTGCAGGAGGTTTTCTTTCACTGTATGAATTAAATGCCGATTCAATTATTGCTCCTGTTATAGCATTATCCAGTTTTCCTGTGTATGACAGCATTTGTAAAATAGATGCATTAAATTTTGGCGGCTCAATCGGATACGCTTATAACTATGTCTGGCACAGGAAGTTTTTTATCAACGGTACATTGATGTTTGGAGTAGCAAGCCAGACTTTCCTGGCCAGCGATGGGGAAGGGGTTACCCGGATCTTCGAGAATAATTTATCAACCAAGACTCACTTTCGCTTCGCAATCGGGTTTAATAGTGAAAAGCAAACGTTTGGACTTTCAGCAGTTCTCGATAGTTATATTATCCGCAACCGCAGTGTAAATGAGTTATCTAATAACTACGGGAAAATCAATGTTTTTTATGCCAGGCGGTTTGATGTCCGAAAGAGGAAGTGAATCTAATCGAATAGGCACTTATATAAAGAAAGAAAGCCTGCATTACAGTGCAAGCTTTCTGCTAATATGGGTCAAATCGTTAGGGCTAATTGGGCACTAATTTAGTTATTTAGTTTAATTCTGCAAGAGACTTCCTTCAAAAAATGATAAAAAATATTATCCTGTATCATGTCAATCCTGTGGAATATTTCTCAACTTGTTAATTGTTAATCTTATAGCATACAGGTTCTGCAATAATAATTCAGCTTTGTCAAGCTTCAGCATATTAGCTCCATCCGATAAAGCCTTTGCCGGGTTTGGATGGGTCTCCATAAAAATTCCATCAACTCCGACTGCGACTCCGGCTCTTGCTATTGTTTCTATCATATCGGGTCTTCCTCCCGATATCCCGCTGGACTGATTCGGCTGTTGAAGCGAATGGGTGATATCCAGTACCACCGGATATCCCAACTTTCTCATTTCTGTAATTCCCCGGTAATCGACAATTATATCGTTATAGCCGAACATGGTACCGCGGTCTGTAAGGATAATGTTGATATTCCCCGATTCAGCAATTTTCCTGGCGGCAAATTCCATGGACGAGGGTGATAAGAACTGGCCTTTTTTAATATTGACCGTTTTCCCCGTTAATGCTGCAGCTACAAGAATATCGGTCTGACGACATAAGAATGCGGGGATTTGTATTACATCGACATACCTTGCAGCAATGGAAGCCTCCTCGGCGGAGTGTATATCAGTCAATACCGGTATGTTAAGCTGCTCGCGTATTTCTGCCAGGATAGCAAGAGCTTTTTCATCGCCAATACCTGAAAAGGAATCGAGACGCGACCGGTTTGCTTTTCTGTACGATGCTTTGAAAATATAATCTATTCCCAGTGCATCCGTAATTTCTTTAAGCCTGTTTGCGATTTCAAAGCATATTTCCCTGCTTTCGACGACACAGGGTCCGGCTATCAGGAAAAATTGATTCGTCTCTTTATCTGCCATATAGCAAAACATAGATTAACAGGGTGAATTTAATCAAATTAGATCTGCATTACAAACGATATAAAATATTGTGATTTTCATTCCTCATGCTGAAACCTTAGGGAATATCATCGTATTGTTTGTATACTTGTATTGTGTTAAAATATGACAGGATGAAGAAATATATACTTTTGTTTTCCTTTTATGGTGTATTATTAACTGTTTCCCGGAATACATACAGTCAGTATGAATTAATAGGATTCCGGACTCCATTCAGGTATTTCGCGGCTCAATCGGAACCGGATAATGATTGGTATACTCCCGGGTTTGATGATGCAATATGGATTGAGGATACGATGAGGATCGGGTATGGAAACTTGGTTGAGGAAGTTACTATTCCGGATTCGACAACATCGCTCTATTTAAGGTATAAATTCAGCCTGAGTAACCCGAAGTCGGTTAAGGAAATAAGTCTGGTAATTGATTATGACGATGGGTTTATTGCATACCTTAACGGTAAGGAACTACTCAGGCGAAATATTGATGCAGGTATTGAAAGACCAGCCTTCGATGATATTACATTCCGTTCCCATGAAAATGAACAGATGACTTATCTGCCGGTCCTGGGCTATTACTTTGATTCTACTATGCTGGATACCCTTCTGGTTACAGGAGAAAATACGCTGGCTGTACATATTTTGAATGACACTTTGAAAGGATCGGATTTGTTTGGTTGTGTAAGAATGTACAATCTGACAACGGCATATTATGATATGTATGCCTCTTCCTTCCGTTGTAAAAGGTTATACATGCCGGATTCATTCAACTTTCCACTGGTAATACTAAATACCGACGAATTTGGTATTCCTTATAAGAATATCAGGGTAAAAGCTTTTATGGGCATAATAGATAATGGAAAAGGAAAATATAATACACCCGATGATTCATGCAATGTATACTATGGAGATGTGTCGATTGAGGTTAAAGGCCAATCTTCTGCAGAGTATACCAAAAGAACGTACCGCTTTGAATTGATCGATTCGGTTGAAAGCGATTCGAATGTCGCATTGCTTGGTATGCCAAAAGATAACGACTGGATACTTATGGGGCCTTTTGCTGATAAAGCACAGTTCCGTAATCCCATGGTGTTCGACCTCGCGCGAAAATTCGGACACTATGAACCACGATCAGTTTATTGCGAGCTTATACTTAACGGGGAGTATGTAGGCTTATATTCGCTGCTGGAAACAATTAAACGCGGAAAGGACCGGATCGACATAAAAAGACTTCAACCGGACGAGCTATCCGGGATTGATGTGACCGGAGGATATATCATGCGTTACGATAAGGACATGACAGGCACAGAGATCATGTATCCTAAGAAAGACGATATTCGGCAGGAACAGATTGATTATATTCATAATTACCTGGTAGCCATGCGCGATTCTAAATTCAGCAACAATTTCAGGGATCCCGTCAACGGATATCGGAAGTATATATGCGATACCTCGCTTGTTGATTATATGATTATGACGGAACTTACAAAAAATTGCGATGGATATTTGTATAGCACATACTTCTATAAAGATCGTGCCGATATTGATGACAGAATTCATTACGGTCCCTTGTGGGATAACGACCTGGTTTTTGGCAATACAGTATTTCAGGATGGTGCATTCAGCGATGGATGGCATTTCGAATATGATCTTGGCAGAAGGGACTATATGAATATAACACGCCTGTTGCAGGATACAGCGCTTGTCCACCTGTTTCAGAACCGCTATTGGGAAGCACGCGGGAGTTTCCTGCATACCGATTCGATCATGAATTATATCGACTCTGCTGTCAGCTATCTGCATGATGCGTTAGAACGGAATTATTACACCTGGCCGGTAATTGATAAGAATATTTTTCATTTTACCTACGTTTCACAATCGTATGACGATGAAATCAGGTACATTAAGCAATGGCTGAACGAACGACTGGCATGGATGGATGACCATATTGATGACATCTATTATGAAGTTGACTCTTTTCCTGGCGTACCAGTTGATAATAAAAACAGTTATTTCACCTTGCAGGTTTATCCTAACCCGTTTGCTGATGAACTTACTATAGCGTTTCTTTCATCCGATGAACTCGATATACGGACTGAATTAATTGATATGGACGGCCGTATCAGATACCTGGGACAAGGGCGATATGAAACAGGCGTTTCTGAAATACATATTGATAATGCAACTCTGTCTGGCTTGCCAACAGGTATCTATATTGTCCGCTTACTGATTAATAACAAGACCATCATAACACGAAAAGTGATCAGGCAGTAAGATCAAACCGGATTAATGGTTGATTAATGAATTAATTAGTCGAAAAGTTAAGGTAATGATAGTTAACTTATTTTACCCCCAGCCAGCGTGGATTTAGCGAAGCATAATCCATGCTGCTACTGCCAGCATTTTTATTAATCGTTAACAGCAAAAGCCTTAAGCCTAATAACCCCCAACTAACAGCTTTCACCCGGCGTAGTCCCGGGTATTCGGGACGAAGGCGGGCAACTGCCAATGACACCATTTAACAATCAATACCCATACCTCTTACCCCAGTGCTTTTTAAGTATTTCAAGAAACTTCTCTTCCTGAGGATTTTCTTGTGGGGTATAGAGTTTTGTTCCGCTGATTGCTTCGGGAAGATAATTTTCATCGATAAAATGTTCATCGTATTCATGGGCATATTTGTATTCTTTCCCATAACCGATGTCCTTCATGAGTTTTGTCGGTGCATTCCTGAGGTGCAATGGTACAGGCAGATCGCCTTTCGATTGCACCAGTTCCTGGGCACGATTAATTGCCATATAAGCCGAATTACTTTTTGCTGAATTGGCCAGGTATATTGTTGTTTCCGACAGGATGATCCTTGATTCAGGCCATCCGATTTTATGTATGGCATCGAAACATGCATTTGCCAGCAGCAATGCATTGGGGTTTGCCAGTCCGATATCTTCCGATGCAAGAATAAGCAAGCGTCGTGCAATAAATTTCGGGTCTTCTCCTCCTTCTACCATTCTTGCAAGCCAATAGACCGCAGCATTCGGATCGCTGCCTCGCACCGATTTAATAAAGGCTGATATGATATCATAATGCAGTTCTCCGTTCTTATCGTACAGGGCAATATTTTCCTGCAAGCGATCTGTTACCAGCTTGTCTGTAATTATTATCTTTTTAGCAGATTCAGTTATTTCTGATGATACTACCAATTCAAGAATATTCAGCAGCTTCCTTCCATCACCACCTGAGAATCTCAGTAAGGCTTCTTCTTCTTCAATTTTTATGTTGAGATTTTTAAGATAGTTATCGTTCTTAAGTGCATGGTTTAGCATTTTCAGTAATTCTTCTTTCCCAAGAGGTTTAAGAATATATACCTGGCAACGTGATAGAAGAGGCGAAATAACTTCAAACGATGGATTTTCAGTGGTAGCGCCTATAAGTGTAATGATCCCTTCTTCGACAGCTCCAAGCAGGCTATCCTGTTGTGACTTGCTGAAACGATGGATTTCATCGATGAATAGGATAGGGTTTGGAGCATTAAAGAATTGTTGCTTTCTCGATTTTTCAATGGTCTCTCTCACCTCTTTGACACCCGAATTAACGGCGCTCAGCATGTAAAAAGGACGTTTAAGAGTATTGGCTATGATTCGTGCGAGGGTAGTCTTGCCTACCCCCGGAGGGCCCCAGAGTATGAACGATGCTATTTTCCCTGACTCGATCATTTTTCGTATTACAGCTCCTTTACCTACAAGATGTTCCTGCCCTATAAAATCGTCAAGGATAACAGGTCGCATTCTGTCTGCAAGAGGTTGATTGCTTAACATCCAACGAATATTTTGCCGGTAAACATAAGAACAAATATTCAGATGAAAAAGTGACATTACGTGTTTCATTGAATGATAAAATTAAGCAGAATGATATAGAGAACCAGCCATCTTAGTATCTTATAAATGTTCGATTGAAAATATTGTATGGAATCTGCTGGAGATAAGGATTAAGTACTTCCGCAATTACATTTAATTTTTTTTAACGCTTTCTTCAGGAGATATCTGGTTATATTTACGCATAAATCCAATCTCTACTCGAATGAAAGACAACGTGGTTATTATCACCGGTTCTTCATCAGGAATAGGTTTGGCATGTGCCAGGGTATTTGCAGCGCGTAAATCAAGCGTTGTATTGGCATCACGTTCGGTGGAAAAACTAAATGCAATTCTTGATGAAATCGATCCTTTACATGAACGCTGTATGGTCGTCAGGACAGATGTCACGATCGAACAGGATTGTAAAAATCTCATTGAGAAAACAATTGAACGTTATGGGCGGCTCGATATTCTTGTGAATAATGCAGGAATTTCAATGAGAGCTCTTCTTGATGATGTTGAAACCGATGTTCTTAAGCGAGTTATGGATGTGAATTTCTGGGGAACAGTCTATTGTACCAAATACGCCCTGCCTCATATCCGTAAGTCAAAAGGATCGATTGTCGGTATGAGTTCGATTGCCGGCTTCCACGGGCTTCCGGGGCGTTGTGCCTATTCGGCTTCGAAATTTGCTGTACATGGTTTTCTTGAAAGTGTGCGCACTGAAAATCATAAAAAAGGGGTACATGTTTGTGTATTGGCTGCCAGCTTTACGGCTTCAAATATCCGGAAAAATGCCCTCGATGCTCACGGAAATCCTCAGGGAGAAACGCCTTTCAGGGAGGAGAAGCTTACATCGCCTGAACGTGTTGCAAAAAACCTGCTTCGTGCAATCCGCAAAAAAAAGAGAACCCGGATTATGTCTCTCGAAGGTCAGTTAATGGTACTGTTTCAACGCATTATACCAGCATTGACCGACTGGGTTATTTATCGTAAATTTGCGCGCGAACGAAATTCACCCCTAAAATGATTTTTCAATGTTAACTGCAGAAACCCATGTGAGGGTAAGGTATAGCGAGGTCGATCGGATGGGCTATCTGCACCATGGCAACTATCCTGCTTATTTTGAAATAGGACGGACAGATCTTATTCGTAAGCTGGGCCTTTCATATCGTGAAATGGAAGACAGGGGTGTTCTTCTGCCTGTCAGGAATATTTCAATTCGTTATTATGCTCCTGCCTTATATGATGACGAAGTAATTATCAGGACAAGCCTTATTAAGAAACCTTCCATCAGGCTTGAATTTGAATATACAATGCATAGTGTTGCAGGTGATCTGATCGCAGAAGCTGCAACAACTCTCGTATTTGTAAGCGCTGAAACGCGCAAGCCGATACGTGTTCCCGATTTTTTCCAGGAGCTGATTGCATCCTATTTCAACGAGTAAATCCATTTTAATCCTGTCCAATTATACTACTTTTGCATTCATCTGAATGTTGAAGCACAATGGAGAGTAACGAATTGGTAATACCTCGAAAATATCTTGATCCTTATAACCAGTTGATAAGTGATCTGGAACGTATAAGGAACAAAGAATCGAACGAACTGGTCGATAAAGCTTTCCTGTTACTTTGCGAATCCTGCCCGGATAAATCGTCGGTATACAACAGGGATATTATTCTGACTACACTTAATTCTGCCCGTATTGCTGTAAATGAGATAGGCCTGGGAAGAACTTCGGTGATCAGTTTATTCATATACCATTCTTTATCAGAAAAACAACCCGATTTAAAGCTCATCGCCTCACAATATAACGATACCGTTGCTCTTATCACGGAAGGCCTTCTTAAAATCGGACAAATCGATGAAAAAACTACTTCATCGCAGGCCGAAAATTTCAGGAGTTTTCTGCTTAATCTTGCCCGCGATGTTCGCGTAATACTGATTCGCCTGGCTGAACAAACTGAGCTGATGCGCGAGATGCGTCATTTTTCGGAAGAGAACCAGATCCGACTGGCATCGGAAGCTATGTTCCTGTATGCGCCTCTGGCTCATCGATTAGGTTTATATCTTATTAAATCTGAAATGGAGGACCTTGCGCTTAAGTATACCGATCGCGAAAACTATGATCTGATCGCCAGAAAGCTGTCGGAAACAATGAGAGCCAGAAAAACCTTTATTGAAGAGTTTATTAAGCCTATTAGTGATGAACTCGAAAAACAAGGATTTGAGTTCGATATTAAAGGGAGGCCAAAGTCAATATTTTCAATATGGAATAAGATGCAGAAAAAGGATGTCGAATTTGAAGATATCTATGATCTTTTTGCCATCCGTATTATTCTGAAAAGTGAATTGAAGAACGAAAAAGCTGATTGCTGGCAGGTATATTCTGCAGTGACCGATATTTATCAACCTAATCCGCAACGGCTGCGCGACTGGATTTCCATTCCTAAGTCTAATGGCTACGAGTCGCTTCATACTACTGTTATCGGACCGGGAGGCCGATGGGTTGAGGTTCAGATCAGGACCGAACGGATGAACGAGATAGCCGAGAAGGGGGTTGCCGCTCACTGGAAATATAAAGGCATTGAGGGTCATAATGGAATTGATAACTGGCTGAACCGGGTTCGCGAAATCATCGAATCTCCTGAACCCGATGCCAGCAATTTTATAGATGATTTTAAACTGAGCCTTTACTCAAAAGAGATCTTCGTTTTTACTCCAAAAGGCGATCTTCGAAAATTTCCTGAGGGTGCAACAATACTTGATTTTGCATATGACATTCATACTGATTTAGGATCTAGCTGCACAGGTGCCAGGGTAAATGGAAGAACAGTACCCATCAGGTATGCGATGAAGAATGGCGATAAAATCGAAATTCTTTCCTCGAAAACACAAAAACCTAACCTCGACTGGCTGAACTACGTTGTTACCTCAAAGGCGCAAAAAAAAATACGTCAAAAAATAAATGAGGAACAGGCAAAAGAGGCTGAAAATGGGAAAGAAATTTTAAAACGTCGCTTTAAAAACTGGAAGATTGAATTCTCGGATGAGAGTATAAGGAAACTGCTTAAAAAGTTTAAATACCCAAATTCACAGGAATTATATTATCTGGTTGCCAACGAAAAAGTTGACCTCGGTGAAATTAAAGAATTTTTATCCTCGGAACTGGTAGAGGAAAGTGTTGAGACAAAACCCGTGGAGGAGATTGAGAAATCAATAAAAGATCAGAAACCGGGCGAAAGGATAGAGGATTTCCTGGTCATCGATGAGAAGATTGATAACATCGATTATAAACTGGCTAAATGCTGTACCCCTATCATGGGAGATCATATATTTGGTTTTGTCACGGTTAGTGAAGGTATAAAAATTCACAGGACGAACTGTCCAAATGCAGCCCAACTAATTGGGAAGTACGGGTATCGGGTAGTAAAAGCAAAATGGACACGTAAGGGACCCGAATCGGTATTTCCGGTTAATATCAGGGTTATAGGAGAGGATTATGCAGGACTGCTAAAAAATATCTCCGAAGCCATTGCCAAAGATCTGAAAATTTATGTTCGTTCTATTACAATGGATACGACCGATGGAATGACCAGCTGCAGGATAAACCTGATGGTACGGGACCTGGAGCATCTTGATAGTCTTATTACACGAATTTCTACCCTGAAGGGAATCTATAAAGTAAGCAGGCTGGATAGTAATTGATCGAAACTGAAGGATATTCTCTGGAAACCCTAATAATTGGATAAAATGCTATTTTTGTTTTAAAATACAGCCATATGAAAAAGGATTTTTTTATTCTGTTTCTGGTTTGTCTGTTGCCAACCTGTGTATTTTCTCAGGAGGAAGAAATACAATTCGACCGCGATCAAATTTCGACATCTGAAAACAATAATGATGAAGCGACTTCTAAACAATCCATAAAAGACAGGATCGATACTGAATTTGAGGTGGGTACTTCTTTTTCATATTCTCCGGGCAATTTCTATGGCCCGTCCTACTATATTGCACCATCCATATCTTATCTTGCATCACCTCGTTTCATGTTAACCACAGGTGCAGGTCTGCAATATTCAACATTCTACCCTCTTTATCAGTCATCCGAACCTGAACGTGATATGTTGCCCATGACCAGGGCATTTCTTTTTACTCGCGGATCATATTTTATTTCACCTCGTCTGATAGTCAGCGGAACAGTCTATAAGAGTATTTCAAATATTCCTGAGTGGACCAGGAACTCAGGTGTAGTCGGTTATAACTACCAGGGTATGAGTGTCGGATTTCAGTATCGGGTATCCAAATCGTTCTCATTTGGTATTCATATGAATATGCAGAACGGATACTACAAATCTGATGGTCTGATTCCTGCAGCCGGATATGTTCCTCTTCCGGGATATTAATCCACCACCAGGTTCGCTTCAGCGGATGAGTCAGAATGGTTTAATTCTCCATGGCTTAACCCTGAAAAAAAGGTACATGGCTTACTCCGGGTTTTACTGCCGTTTTATTCATCATTTCAATTCTGCATGTAAGGTGCGCTGGTTTTAGGTGCTTCTAATTTGTTAATTGTTTCACCGGTAAGTGCATCCAGGTCAACATGGATCGAATCAAAATATATTTTTGAGGGTGTGGTATATACAGTCTCAACAATCGTCTTTTCAGGAATAGTTATTTTTCCCTTGACAAAAACAGGACGATTATAATTCACTAACCGGGTGTCAAAAGCTTCCGGAGTTTCAAAAGGCAAAGCAAATGGTTTTTGGGCGTTACCTGAAGAATCAATATGTGTAAAGTACGGAACAGTATATCTTCCATCGATACGTTTTGTAGTAAACATGATCCATCGGCTGTTATCTGACCAGGTTGGAAAACTCTCGGTAACATTACTGTTCACAGGCAATTCATGGTATATATTGTTGCTGAGATCAAAGAGATATAGATTACTTGAAGTATTATTAATATTGAAATATCCATAGTCGGCCATACAGAACACGAGATATTTACCATCGGGAGAAACCTGTGGAAATGATATACTTAATCCGGTTTGATCAGCCGCGAGTAACGTCTCCGGATCGCCCCATCGGATCGCGTTCTCATCGAATGAAATGCGCATCAGATCGTACTGTTCCAATGTATCATGAAGGAATTTATCTGCATAGGGACTCTTGATATAGTATAAATATTTTCCATCGGGCGACCAGGATGGCATATTTTCAAAATCAAGCGTAGCTATCTTGGGTGATGTGAAAGTCATGTTTTTATTTATGTCGTAAATGACAATATCTGAAGCCTCATCACGCACATGATTTAATCTGTCGCCCGTTCCGAAAAAATTCTGATGGATTTTATTCGTTGAAAATGCGATCAGGTTTCCGTTTGGATGCCATGCCGGATAGACAAATGGTGACAGGGTATAGGAAGTCTTTGTATTCAACCATAATTTCTTGTTACCTGTAAATAGTATAGTCCCGCTTGGGGCCCGCCGCATATGTAGCATGAAACTTTCGGGATCTCTGTTCAGGAAGCTGTGACAATTCATGCAGTTCTGGTCTGTGTTTTTATTTGATATAATGTCTTTTTCGGTAAAGTCCTCAAGGCTTCGTTGAACTATATCCATATTTTCCCAAAAAATCATTCCCGCATTTATTCGCCGATATACAATCCATGGATCAATTTTATCGCTGCTTATGTGGTTGGTAATTGAGTTAAATTTTTCCCACGATCCTGACTCATTTTTAACATAAATGGTCATTGTGTAGTTCTCATCTGTATTGTTCTCCAGAAATTGTTTCCATATTTTTATTGGTATTTTGATAGATCCTGAACCTGATTCGATAATGAATCTGTCTTTCTTTTCATTTGAAAATTCAACCCTGAATTCAGTTCCCTTTTCCCGGATCAGGAAATTTAACGGAGCAATATTAACCGGTATAGTTACACCGGAATAATCGGGAGTAATGACAGCATCCTTTCCTGTTTCTTTATATACCGATGGTATTTTGCTACTGCAGGAAATATCGATTAAAATACCAATAAAATACAATAAAAGGATAATTGTTCTCCGTTTCATTTATCTATCTTTTTAATGCTAGATCCTGTTGTTAAGGGGCTGATATACCTGAAATAATACCAGAAAGTATCGCCATACAACCTGTACAGGTACTTTTTCGCTTTCTGATCGTCGAAATTATATTCAATGATGACTTTGTTGAATTTAGCCATCTTATTCTTTATTTCATTACTGATTGTATAGGGTAGTTCTTCATCGGGTATGTTTTTCATAAGTTGTTTAAACAGTAATGCTTCCTGATAAATTGAAGGAAGTTTCCCGGGATCGTATCCACCATAACGGAGGATATAATATTCTACCTGGTTTACTCGGCATTCAAGCATGAAATATGACAACAGATATTCTACAGCCATCCGGTTGGTACTATCTTTTTGAAGCATCTGTAACAGGTCCATCTGAGGTTCTTTGCTGTTGATAAAAACAATATCATAGTCGACTTCTACATCGCCGAACCATTCATTCCTGATCTGATCTGTCTTTTTCTCTTTAATCATGTCGGACATCTTTTCGGACCATTTGCGATAAACAGGTGAACGTCCGAGAACAGCCAGGTACTTGCGGGCAATGGTATTGTCACCCAGCAATATTGCACATTGTACAAAGCGCTGTAAAATTCTGGGAGCATAAGGACTATACGTTTGTGCTTCAAGGGCCCAGTATTGCGCGCCTTTAATATAACCCATATCGTAATACAGGTCGCTTGAATTGATGGCACATTCCCTGTTAAATTCAATAGTTAAAAAGAGCGTATTACTACCCCAGTTTTGCGGAACGATAAACAGCTTTTCCATCATCAATCCTTCATGGTAAAGAGCTCTATTAAGTTCAAAAATTGATATACGGTCGTTAAGGGCCACTTTATTTTTGAGGGCCAGTACTTTTCTCCATTGTTGCTTTCCAGCATAATATTCAACCTGGGCATTGTATTTTTTTGGATTGATGAAATAATGCTTATAGAAAACCGAGATAAGAATTAATAAAACAATAAGTGATATCGATTGGGTAAACATCAACGGGAGCCTTATGAAAATCCGGTCAATAAATTCTGCCCTTGACAGAAGGTTGGCCGCAATTATTGTTACACCAATAATAATAACGCAATGCCAGTATAAGGGCATAATGGCATGATAACTCGAGGCATGAGCAGCTTTAAGTATGATCTTGGCCAATGTAAATCCTGTATGCGTATATATCAGGAAAAACAAAGCCGCCACCGATACAAGTATCGAAATATACTTTATTGGTTTGCTGCAATAAAAGAATTCTGTAACTATCCCGAGAGCAGTAAATGCAATCGAGGTCATCATTCCGAATATAAAATAAATGATAATAACAGCTGCAACATGATACAGTATCCGGAATATGTAATATCTGTAAGGAATAACTGAAATCAGAAGCACAAATGACCCGGCGATAATAAGAAGGAGCAGAGTTTCAATTCCTTGGGTATAGTTCTTCATAGAACCATGCAGCATTATTGAAGGAATAAACTCCAGGCCGCTTGCCAGCTTTGCTTTTTTTATATGGGCAATATGGTATATAATAAAAGCCAGAAACAATAACAGTATTACAATAAGAACTGAACCGAAAACCGGTTTTGAAAGGAACTGAAGGAAGAATTGGGAAAGAATTACAAGAATTCCATTATGCTGATCAAGATAATAATTAAGGTAAGAGGAGTCGAAAGCAAAAAAGGGCTGGAGTGTATAGTACACCAGTTTTGCATCAAATACAAATTCCAGTGTAATAAAGAATAACAGGCCAAAAACCACAAAGTAGCCAACTCTAAAAAGCAGATGATTTGTTGATTGATTATGATTGATTCCAGGGATCATTTTTTAGAATAATTTTCATCCCCGAAAATAGAAATATTTAATAGATTATTAAAAGCCTAGCGCTGGTATGTTTAAATTCAGGTACTTAAAGGAAGAATAATCTGTAAATAGTTATATTCTTTCAGTTGAGTTTTTTGACATTATTTTTTAAACACACCGTTTTCATAGATACCCTCCTGAATTGTGCCATCGGCCCATGTATATTTTCCTTTCCCATGAAACTGGTTGTTTTTAAAATATCCTGTGTACCTGTCTCCATTTGTGTAAAAGAAAATACCGTAGCCATCCTGAACATCATCTTTCCATTCTCCTGTATACTTAGAACCATCGGCCCATGTATAGGTTCCCTGGCCATTAAATCTGTCAGATGCCCACATTCCTTCATAAACATCACCGTTCGGACTGGTTAGCTTCCCCAGGCCAGAACGTTCACCGGCAACAAAGTTTCCCTCATAGATATATCCGTTATCATAAATGTATTTACCAGTACCATCTGTGCACGAACCCGAAACACATCCTGTTTGCTGTGCGAATGCTGCTAATGATAACGAAAGGAATACGATTGAAATTATAAGTCCCGTTTTCATAGTAAAATCAATGTTGATTAGTATTAAAGTTAATACAAAAACAATACAATTTTCATTCCGCTATTCACACATGATCTTAACCGCATTGGTTTCATTCAATGATATCACCCGGTTAAAGTTCATAAAATTTAATCAGCAGTTTCTCCTGCCCGACTTCCATAGGCGGGATAAACGCTAATCTGAACAGTTTCTTGTCGGTTATTTTATCACGGTGAAGATCTTGCCGCTTCAACCTGCAATGGTCAAATTGTTTCAGCTTTCCTGTATTTCGTATCGATTCTCTGAATTCATCTACAGGAATGGAAGAAGGTATCCTGTAATAGTTGATGATAAACCCTTCGTGGGTAAGCGTATCATATTCCGGATCACAAAAAATGCCTGCCATCCTTTTCCTGCGCTCTGTCATCTGTAATTCTTTTTGCTCAATACTGCAATGGTTGATCTGAAAACTGAAGCGCTGCTTCTGACTCATGATCGATTGGGTATTTTCCCTGCTTGTTTTGCTGTATATAACGGGTATTGTCTGATTGAGAACAAATTGTTCTGCATTTTCCGGTGGAAATTCCGGATCGGTATCTACTTTAATATAGTCATGCAGGTTCAGGTAATCTATCCCGGCCGATTCAATTAACCTGAGTGCTTGCAGTAACAGTTCCTTATCTTTATGAATGGAGGGTATTTCGACAGCCACAAATGGAAAACACTCCCGGGCAATCGTTATATTTTCCCATACTTTTTCCGATATATACCCACTGGCTGCAATATTGAAACGGATCTCATCGATACCAGCTTTTGCCAGTAATTTTAGTTTTCTTTTATCGGAATTCAGACCGTTGGTATATACCCAGTAGTAATAATCGGGCAAATGTCGTTTAAAATATGTTTGCCATTGAATCAACCTGTCAAAGACCAGCATGGGATCGCCGCCCGAGTAACTTATTCCTTTAAAATCATTTTTTTTAAGGTATGAAAGGATAGTTTCCTTGCTGTCGCCAAATGCAGAATGAATCATATCGCTCTTCGAGGGCGCCGGACAAAAATGACAGTTACCCTGACACTTATAGGTGAGAAAAATGCACAGCCATTTGCCCTGCTGACATAACTGGCAACCTTTAGAAAACTTATCCATGCTTCGTTTCTCAATCTTGTTTCCCATGCCTTGCTTTATTTTTGTCAACCAGCCGTTTTATTCTTTCGACTGTAAGGCGTTGATGCAGGTTGCATCGAAATGGATTAAGCAACATTGTATTCCGATCACTTTCTGTGAATATACAAAAGTCAGGACAACCCCGTGAACAATGCAAGACGTTGATACAATCGCTGCATGCCGGGGGAATCGCAGAAGCTATCCTGTTCATATCAGCAAGATTAGGGCTTAACGAAAAGGATTTGGTATCCTGGTTATACCGGCCTGTAATGAAAGGGTCGGAAAGATGCATAAAACAAAAGCAATTCCTTGTCATTCCATCGGATGTCAGCCTAAGTGTATTGCGTAACACATCGCAATAGCTGCCATGGATCTCTTCCAGCCGCACACCTGAATAGGATAATTCTACGTTATGTTGATCGGCATACGCCAGCGCCATCATAAAATGCTCCACGAAGGATCCGGCATCATAGTCGGTTAGCGCATTTTCTCCGGCCAGGTATACCGGCTCGATCCGGATTTTTTTCGCACAGCATTCATGAATTAAATAGTGTGTAATTTCTAATTGCTTTGCTATAGAATTTTTTGTTATGGTCACCCGGATATCGAATTGTCCACCTCTTGCATGAATTATGTTGCACACTTCAGGTATTGGCAGATACGATTTTTTTGATAACTCTCTTTGCTGTTGCTGAATATCCGGAGGGCCATCGCAGGAAATCCCGATAAGATCCATATGTGTTGCGAGCCAATCGATCTGGGTCCTATTCAGACAGCCATTTGTAGCAATATAGCTGAAGATCGGAATGGAATTCTTTTTCGCCAGCGCTGCTATCTGTTTGTGTGTTTCTGTTAATTCCTTCCAGTGTATTGTTGGCTCTCCTGCACCATGGAATGCGACGGTTATTTTTTGGTTCGTTCCACGATATTCTTCGATCATTGAATTGAAAACTCTTATAGTCGATTCTGTTGAAGGAAAACCAATTATAAAGCGATTTACGGTGTCTTTTCTTTTTGAATAGCAATAGCTGCAGTTGAAATTACATTCGTTTCCGCTATGAATTATCAGGCATTCCGGTACAAAAGTTTTTTGTTGAAGATGTAGCCAGGCATCACAAGCTTCACTGGCATATTGAATGATATTGATGATCTGTTTTTTTAGGTTGCGATCCGGAATGCTTTCAGGCAGCATGAGCATCTTCCTGATTTCCATATCCTGAACTTTCCTCAACGGCATGAAATAACCGGGAGTATATAAAATTGACATGCCATTGTGATCAATGCTGAATACAGGCAGCGTATCGTGGACTTTTGTGAATTCAGCCATTTGTCATTACCTTTTGCTGCCAGTAATCAGAACAGAATGTACACGTATTGCAGTTTTTATCACAATGCAATGTGTGTTTGTAAAATTCAAGATCGATTTCAATTGGCATATGAACAGCAGCTGGTCCACCTCCAATTGTATGTGGTAATACGTCGTTTCTGTTGATATAAGCTCTCACAACCTCTAAATACCGTTTGGGATTCTGAAGTGATATCCGTCCTGATAACTTGAGCTCGTCATAAAGGCCATCGAATAAATAAACATGTTGCGGCAATACCCAATTACCAATTAATCGCAACCATGGTTTATGATTGAGCAGGTCGTTACATAGTGAGCATGGATATTCAATTGCAGGATTCGACATTTCATAAAAATGTTGGGTGCGAAAGACGCAGGAAGGAAGGCACGATTCGTTTACCAGTAAGCGTATTCTTCCGTAGAATGCATTTCTCAGTTTTTCAAGTCCGGCCAGGTCTCTGAGCAATCTGTTTGATGGAACGATAATATCAAACACATCTTCAATCATGGATAGTTGTTGCCGGTTACATATTTCCATGAGGGTTGATGCGGTCAATTTCAGCTCCGGGAAATGTTGCCTGATTAATTTCGCCAGGGGTAGACTGGTAAGGGTTATGCCTTGCAGGTTATAAGTTTTCAGATATTGCTCAATCTTTTTCATGATCTGTCCGGCCAGCTTTCCAACCTGTTGTGGCAAAACCACCGGGTTGATCAGCAGGGAAACGGGAAGTATTTTGGAGGACAAAAAATCAACCAGATGATCCTGCGGTTGTTGTGGTCTGCCACTGCCTATCTGATCGTCCATAAGAGGAAAATAGATTTCACTGATATGAGAGGAGTGCTGTTTTGCCAGATTTTCCCAGAATAGTAGATGTTGATCTATATATGGTAAAGAGAATAATATTTTCTTATCCTTATCCACCGGTTTACACATTAAATCCTTCAAATTTATCTGATTTCTGATTAATTAGCTTGTTAAGCGCATCTTCCGAATGCATGAGTTCATTAAGCTTGTCTTTCATATCAAGCTCAGACAGGAGTGTAAAGGCTGAAATCAGTCGTGTTTGTCTGCAGAAATCGTCGTAAGCTGTTGTGCAACCCGGAAAAGTATTTCCAACGTGGCAACCTCCGGCACACGACCATTTGCAGAAGCAATTGCGGCAACGTGGTTTGTCTTCGGCCAGTGTTCGGATGGCTTCCAGTTTATTGCTTTCAATAATTGGTTTCAACAATGAATCAGCTTTTCCGACATCGAGATCCAGGCCAACCTGTTGCCAGCGCTCGGGAAGGAGATAACAACTGCTTAACCGGCCATCGGGTGAAACTATGATTGTATCCTTTCCCACCGGACAGGAGGTTACCTGGGGAAATTCGGAAATATCCGAAGCATATACAGCCTCAATTCCATGTGCTGATGCAATTTCCCTTGAGTGCTGGAAATGAATAGCAAATTGAACCGGATCGGGAGGATATAGGCCATTATTCCGGGTTATATCGGTTTCACAAAGTATTTCAAAATTAATGGCCGACAGGCGCAAATTCTCACAACACCAGGACGTGATTTCTTCCATCCTCGATACATTGAGCGTGCTGATACAACATCGGATGCAGAGTTCAGCATGCGAATTGCTGATAATACGGGCTGTTGCCAGGGCATTCTCATAGCTGCTCCTGTTTCCGGGAAGCGGTCGGTGCTGGTTATGGACATCCTCAGGCCCGTCGAAGGAAAGCACTACCTTGTTAAAATAGTTACCTAACCATTGAGCTGTTCTTTCAGGGTACTGACCGTTGGTTGAAATTTCGAAGTAGGGCAATAATCCTTTTTCTGCTGTTAAAAGGCGGGCACGATGAATTACTACTTCCACAACATCGGCTGCTACCATAGGCTCTCCTCCGAAAAAATGTATTTCTACTGTTTTCTTCTTTTGTTTCTGGCATATTCCTATATACCAGTCAACAACATGTGAGGCCAGTTCATAGGACATTTTCTCCTTCGATGCTGTTGAAGCAGAAAAATCGCAATAGTTGCAGGCTCCGTTACATTCCCTCGTTGGAATGATGCCAAGAAAATCGGGGTTGAGGCTGCCGCTTTTTCTTCGTGGCAGTTGCTGACGGGAGTAAACTATATCGTAAGCAAGTTCCTGAAATGGCGAATTTCCTTTATCCCGGTCTTTTTTCAATGAGCTGATCTGTTTATTCAATTCAATCACCCCTGCCTTATTCAGTATGGCCGAAACTCCGTTCATCGGACTATATACCAGGTACTCTTTGACGACAGGCAGAATGAATAAGTTTTCCATCAATGTGTTCATCTAGTATTCAATTTATATTTCAGGCGAATAAGACCCGCCATTTCTTCAGCAACTTTCATACATCAGCTATACAGATGCATCTGTATAATTCAATAAGTCTACCTGATCGAAAGAGTACTTCGTCATCTTTTCCTTCACACCTTCCCATATTGATGTAATATAGGGAAAGTCGCAGGTACTCCTGCGATTACAATCGGCACAACGAAAGCATTCCGGCACATCCAACCGGTCAAACAGTTCTTTTTCATGTACACTGGAATTCATCAGTTGCATAAATTGTTCTGAAGTAAATTGTGCCAGAGGATGTAGTTTATTGTACATGAAATAATCGCGTGCAATAAACTGTTTTATTGGCGATGCCATGATATACTGTTTTAAAATAGCTGTCAACTGTTTACGCTGCTCAATGGAAGAACCCTTCAGATTAGTGAGCAAGGGGAGTTGATGATCAAATTTCAGGAATACGGTTGAGAATTCAGGGTCGATGCAATTTGTTATTTCACTCATTCCGGGAATGTAAATCTGGAAAGAGGGATGTCCTAAAAATGAATTATCGCGGATGAAAAGTTTTCTGTTTTCCGACTTTAATAATTGTAGCAGGTAAAGAAGGTCGTCCTCGTCGGAATAGGAATCGGGGTTAAGGAAGCCTGAAAAACTATAATCGGGTGAATCGCTGATAACCGCAGGGGGCCAATGACCTCTGTATGCCCTGATGGTCATGAGCAAATTCCTTCTCCAGAAATCCGTGTCAAGTTTATAAGGCTTAAATTTCTCAAGTATGTCTAACGATTGGAAGCAAATATTTCCTCCCTGAAAGATCTCGGTAAAACAACGTTCCAAGGCAGTAACCGGACTAGGATCTGCTCCCAGGTGGAAGGCGTATTCTTGTTGAGCGTTTCTTATCAATACGCCAATAACAGGATATCCTTTCCCCATTGAACAATCCTTTATATGTACACGTAAGCCGCTACCTTTTTCCAGGTTGTTTATGAATGAGAATATTTGTGTCCCTTTAAAATGTGATAGTGGTATATCGGGAGGACAAAAGGGGCTGAGATACATCGATTTCATCACATAACGCTCATACACTTCGCTTATTCCCTGGATCAATGCTTCTTCTTTGGTATTTCCGCTGCACATGCCATTACTTCCTACGATAACCTGCATAACCCTGAATGGGAAATACTCAATTGTATGATTGAAAATAGCATTAAAAGGTATGCTAATGGCTTTTTGCATTTCTTCCTCGTCTTCGGTACTAATTCCAGTCATGGTGTTAAAGTTTGCCATGAAAGTAGGATCGGTACCATCCTTTATGGAACATACCTTTTCGTCGGGAAAATAGTTAAAACCTGCCTGAGGATTATCCCATAATTCGGGTTTTGCAGGGTATAAAAGTGTCGTATAAAAGGCCATGTTCTGAATTCTTTCGATCATTTCGCCCCATGCGCTGGCGGATGCCCAGCCGGCCGTTGTACCTTTACCATACGAATTGTATATTACCTGGTGTGTTGCCGGGTTAATCATGTTTAACCTGGACGCAAAGAATGAAGAACTAACCGCTACCTGTTTTTCAAAAAAATGAAATCCTGCTGCTTCCAGGATATGCCTGATATTTTCTACCGTCTCCTCCGCCGGTAATGCTTTTAATGGTTTTGACCGATTCAGATGCATAACTAATTTCTTTCCGTAAAAAAACGTTGCATTCTGGAAGCAATGCAGCCGCCATTACATCGTGATTTAAAAAGCTGGCACGAAGTACAATAGGGATATATTCCAATATCTTTATAGGGTGCCAATGCGATCTCGAATGAATGGATAAGCATGTTGGCGTCAAGTTCATCGTGAATCATTAGCTTTTTTAAGTTATTCAACGGATAGCAGGAAATAAAGGAACCATCGCTCAGCATATCAATAATAGGATGACAGCAGGTACCCGCTTTTTTCAACTCCTCCGAAAGAAGATCGAAGTACTCAGATCCGAACATGCAGGGTACGAAACCGCAATCGAATCCCAGCCTGATACCATTCGCCTTCACTTTGTATTTGAATTCTACAATATTCTTACCGATTTTCGGGTAATCTTTTGGATGAAGGAATGTGTTGTTTTGGCTCAATACAGGATGTGAGATCCCCAACCGGATTTCTTTTTTCAGGTTAAACTCCTTAATATAATTCAGCAGATAGTCCAATTCCTGTTTGGCAGAATATAAATTAACTCCGGCAATTACCTTTCTGCCCAATGTTCTCATAGTGTGCTGTTGTCGCTCCATACCGGAATGGTTGTTCTCTATCGGATGAATAGTGTTTAGCAGGATAGATATCTTTTTAGTCGGAATGGTTGCAAGGAATTCAAGAACCTTATTATTCATCAGGCCATTCGTAAACAGCATGATGCTGAAGTCGTTATCAAGGCTTTTCTTAACAAATTCAATGAAATGAGGATGAAGAGTAGGCTCGCCTCCCAGCAGGCGTACCTGCATCAGACCTGAACGTTTAAGATAGGCCAGAGCCATGTCAAATGTATGTTCATCCATATACGATTTACCGTACTCATTTTTAGTATCGTTGGCAAAACAATACACACACTGTTTGTTGCATACATTGGTAATTGACAAGTTGGCCATACTATTCTATAAGTGATAACTTTTTCCATTCTCTCAAATGGCAATCCATCGCTTGAATAACTTCTTCCCTGCTGATTCCGAGAATATAGACGAGCATTTGGGTTGCTTGTTCATTGTGGTATCCGTTTGCCAGGACAAGCCAGATTGCGGCTTCCGGGTACTCAATAAAACGAAATACATTCAGCCTGGAATTAATAACAGCAGCTCCTTTCAGATCGATAGCATACCTTGTACTCCCTTTGAGTTTGAATGTTTTCATTCTTCAGGTTTGTTTTCCTGTTTTATTAGTTTATTAAAAGCATAGACCTCTCTTGGATGGCATACACGCATGGAAGCAAGTTTGAAGAAAAGGGAAGTTACTTTGTTATAGCTTTCATGAAAAGCAATATTGCATTCAGCAGCTATTTGTTCTGCAATTACTTTTAACGCCAGATCTTTCCCGAAGTATCTGAATATGACAAACTCACTATCGTTCAGTATTAATCTGGCGCTTAATTTATCATCCACATCGTAGATCATGATGGTATGTTCCTTAAGCTTCCATTCGTGCTGTGGAAAGAATACAGGGACAATTTGTGCGATGATATTATCGGGCAATTCATGGAGCCTGTTTAACGGTATTTTGTAACTGTTTTTGATAGCTTCAATATCATACACTTCTCTCGGGTGGCAGACCCTTAACGAAGCAAGCCTGAAAAACAAGGAGCACGTCTCACGATATGCAGATGCCGAACCGATTTTTCTTTTTTCTGCAATGGCTTTTGCTATTTGCCTTAGTTCGAACTTCGAGTTAAAGAGTTCAACTATTTCGTATTGGATTTCACTAAGAATTATTGATTTTTCTTCTTCGTTATCGGTAGCCAGAATAACAATTTTATTTTCAACTAATCTCCACTCATCTTGCGGGAAAAGTACCGGAACTATTCGTTCAATAAAATGATCCGGCAGTTCATTTAACCGATCCAGAGGTACTTTTTTAACGTTCTTTTTTTCATCCTTAGTGGCCTCTGAAGGATTCCCCATAAAATGTTTAATAAAACCTCGCCTGGATGTCATTATTCGTATTCAATTGCTTCTAAGAGTTGTTGCTTTGTAAGTTCCCGGTTAATAATGCACCGATAGTTACTCGTTTTATTATCCGATGTTGAAAGTACCGATTTAACCGGGCAATCGCCTGCACAATGAAATTTGGCAAAACAATTCCTGCATTTCTCTTTACTGGTTACAATAAATTTCTGCAGGTTATCAAGTTTATACTGATCGATCTTAATCTGACCTTCCTCTATTTTACCATAGAAAAAAATATCCGAAGCCGGGTCATTTTTATCGAGCACTTCATAGCAGCTGCTTATGTAGCCTTCGGGTGTAACACCAAAGGAAGCGCCTGTTGCTTTGCAGAATGAACTGGTCAGGATTTCGAACCGTGCACCAGAATATAGGAGCTCTTTCCCAACCCCAGCTGCAATTTTTTTGGCCTTGAGGAAATTCTTAATGAATTTTTCTTCATCGGGCATCGACACGTTGTAACGATTGGCTCTGCCTTGTATATAAACGGGTTCAGCTTTAATTCGTTTAACCGTATAGTGACTGCAGATAAATGCTATTATTCTGTCCAGGTGATCAACAGTATCAGCAGTTACAGTTGTACGAATGGCATAATTATAATTATGTGTATCGAAATACTTCAATGTTTTGTCTACTATATCAAAGGATGGATGTCCATTTTTCATGGGCCGGAGCCTGTTTTGGATTTCTTCATCACCGTCGAGCGACAAGGTTATAGATTGTATATTGTCAATGATCCATTTGCGCTGGTAATCTGATAGAACACCATTAAGTCCGGCGCTGAATTCAGTATTCAGATGATTTTCGCGTGCCTTATCTTTTATGTAGCAGGTGATTTCTTCCAGCAGAGGCCAAACAACGGCAATGTCGCCTCCGCCATGAAAATTAACTACGATCCCCGGGCTTTTATGAGTTTTAGCATTTTTGATTATCTCACTGATAGCAACCTCAACAAACTCTTTTTTAATATTGATACGCGATTCACCGCCACTGGCATAGCAATATACACATCGCATGGAGCAGTCGGTAGTGAGAAATAAGTTAACCATGGTTGGGGTAAATTGTACTGACCCAGGAACGATTGTCTGGTGATCGGTATTTTCTTTCTTTATTCTTGCAACCAGATCTTGTGAAAGCGACAATTTCTCCTGTGCCATAGAATCTCCGGCAAGTGCTTTGTAAAACAGGTTAACAGCAGCGGTATTGGCTTTAAAAAGAATTCCGGAAAGTGGCAAATAAACTATAAATCTATTTTCTGCAAAAGGAATAACGAAAACATTGTTTATTCCTCCTTCACTTAAGTTAGTTTGATACTCCAAGATGGACGTTCATTATAAAATTAGTACCAAACCACTGTCCAATGGAATTACCCAGAATAATATACGGCTTAACTTTAAACTGAAGATATGCTTTGTTGAAAACATGCAGGTTCCAGCCACCGCTTATAGTAAGATTATGATGACTGTCAGGCTTTTCAAACTCAGGGAATCTCATCCTAACATAATCATAACCAAACGACATAAAAAGCGGATTTTTCTTTTCACGCTGATAAAAAAGAAATTCGGTATAGTAAGGCATCCAGAAACTCACATCCACTTCACTTTCGCCAACCTTATTTATAGCATTTGAATGAGCTATTCCCCAGATAACCCATTCGAAATTCTCATAATTATTGAATGTAAACTCAAATTGGAAGCCAGGCAATCGTGGTGAGAACAGATTATCGCCTTCACCTTTACCAAGGTACATCGGAATATAAGTACCACCAGAAATCACAATGATCGACTCGTCATATTGTCCAAAATTGGCAGACAATACTATGATCAACAGGGCAAGAGCCGTAAGTATTCTTTTCATAGCGTTAACTTTAATAGGGTATTAGTTAGGATACCAGTAAGTGTAATAGTAAGTTCCGCCACTGCTGCTACTGCTACTACTATCGGAGTCGCAGGTACATACTGTATTGCAGGTACAAACCCTGTCGCATGTACATACGGCATTGCAGGTACAGGTGGTATTATCGTAATAATAATCGTAATAATTGTCCCATTCAGCTTCTTCATCAAGACTTACGGCATCGCATGAACATACAGCATGGCAGGTACAGGATTGCCCGATTCTTTCGATATCGAGTTCCGATTCTTCACACCCCCTGAGTAACGAACCCAAGGCAGCCAGACTGCTAATGGCTGCAGCGGATTTGATAAAATCCTTACGGTCGATACCTTTACCGCGTTTACTGATTTTAAAGATTTCAGGTTGTTCATCATTTTCCTCTTTCAATGGTTTTAAGGAGTCATCAGGTAGCTTTGCTGCTTTTTTTGAGTCTTGTTTTTTCGCTTTCATAATCTATTATATGAGGGTGGAGATTCTGTTAATCGATGGATAAGATTAATTAAAAAATCAGTAGAAAGCCAACTTGAATCAGGATTGCTGAAAGTAAACTTCACTATTCGATTTTTCACCAGTATCATCAGAATGATTTCGCGATATCCGCTATAACAAAAAGTATGACTGCAATATATAAAAAAAATAATGGAATGTCATCAACAATTTATTTATATAATAAACAAATGTTCGTTGGTTTCCGTGAGGTTAAACATAAGGAATTATGGCTGATGTTAATATCTTAATATTTTGAATCGATGATCAACTAGTCCACATCTGAAACAATACGCTGGGCAGCTTTTAACCCATCAGCAGCAGAACTTATTATACCTCCTGCCCATCCGCTGCCCTCGCCGACAATATATAAATTCCGGTAGCCGGCATGTAACGTCGCCGGATCGCGCTTTACCTGTATGGGCGATGATGTTTTGCTTTCAAGGCCCAGAATTATTCCGGATTCATATCCTCTCATTTTTTTACAGAATTGTTTTAGTCCCTCGCGCAATGGCTTAATAAGCTCAGCTGGCAGCAAATCATTAAAATCGGCATGGTATAACGAAAAAGGATAACTTGATGCCGGTAACTCACCGCTCACTTTATTTTCAAGAAAAGCAGCTATCGTGGTAGCAGGCGCGTCATAACCATTTGAATAGTTGAAATAATCCGATTCGAGTTTTTCAAGCCATTCGAGGGTTTCTAAGGCAGAAACAGAGCGTTTCAGATACTTCCCGATATTGAAACCAGCTACAACTGCTGCGTTGGCCCAGCGATTATTGCGCTCGTAATAACTCATTCCGTTTACAATATTTGTATGGGAATAAGCAGTAGCCGGCACTACCATTCCTCCCGGGCACATGCAAAAAGAATATACGGGAGTGTTGTCTGGTAACTGTGCTGTAAGCCTGTATTCTGCAGCATTAATTCCAGGTAAACGTAGAACACCCCATTGGGCCAGATTAATGACTTCCTGCTCATGTTCAGCCCGAAAACCGAGAGCAAAGTTCTTAGGCTGAAATGGAATTCCACGACGGATTAACATCCTGTATGTTTCAAAAGCTGAATGACCGGTAGCCAGCATGAAATAATCAGCTTCAATTTGTTCAGCATTCGTAACAAGGGCTTCGACCTTGTTATTCCTGATTTTCAGGTCAACAAGCTGATGATTAAACAAAAGAGTGCAGCCGGCGTTGGTAAGGGTGTGGCGTATGTTCTTTGCAATATTAAACAGATTTTCAGTACCCAGGTGCGGGTGTGCCATATATTGTATCTCGTCGGGTGCACCGGCCTGAACGAACTGATCGAAGATATAACTCCGTTCTGAAGTTATACTTTTAGTTCTTGAGGTTAGTTTTCCATCCGAGAAAGTACCTGCGCCTCCTTCTCCAAAAGCATAATTGTTTGCCGGATTGAATGTACCTGTGTTTTCAAATTCATCAATTGCTGCTTTTCGGACTTCAACATTGCTTCCCCGCTCAACAAGCGTAATCTTAAACCCGGCATCAGCAAGGTACAATGCAGAAAAAATGCCTGCCGGACCTGAACCGACAATGGCTACATGTTTGTTTCTCTTTTTATAAACCGGACTTAGTTTTTGTACCTGGGGTGGAAGGCCCTCTTTTATTTCATCCGACAATATTCCAATGTTATACTGCCAGCAAATTCTTTTCTTATTTCTGGCGTCGAGACTTTTCTTAATAATCTGAAAGGAAAAATGGTTGATCCGGAGTGTTTTGCTTATAATTTTTTGAAGTTCTGCCTGATCAGTATATATTGGAATTTTAATATCAATTATCCTATACCCCATGAAAGGATCAACTTTCCTGAATATTTTCGATAGGAATGCTGAAATAAAAAGTACTTCCTTTCCCGGGCTCACTTTCAGCCCAAATATCGCCTCCGTGCGATTTCAGGAAAGTTTTGCAGATTGTTATACCAAGTCCTGAACCACGTTCGCCCATCGTACCCGAAGACTGAACTTCATCGGGTGAGGTGAATAACTTATTCAGTACATGGGTATCCATACCTATTCCATTATCCGTCACAGAAATTATATAGTGTTCATCGGTCGTTTTAAAATCAATAAGTACCCTGCTTTTTGAATAAGAGAATTTGATGGCATTGTTCAAAATATTCCGTAACACCGAAAGGAGCATATTCTTATCGGCATGTATAACCTGATCGGGTACATTATTAATAATCTTTATGGATTTACTTTCTGCAAGATGATGGGTGTGTTCAATAGATTTATCAACCAACTCATTTAAATTGATTATGGAGAACTGAGGAGCAAGGTTTTCCCGGCTGTACTTAGACCATGTTATAAGATTTTCAAGCAGGTCATACGTGGAATCGGCAACCGGGTAAAAGCTTTCAAGCAAAGAACGCGTATCCTCAACATTGGTCATTCCTTCCGAAATGGCTTTAGCAGCAACCCTGAGGGTTCCAACTGAACTTCGCAGATCGTGGCTGATGATGGATAATAACCTTTCTTTTGAATTGTTTGCTAACTGAAGCTGTGAGGACAGATCCTTATATTCTCTTTGTCTTTTATATACCAACAGCACAATGATTACCATGCTGATGAGAAATAGTATACTAATAAAGGCAAGTATAAAGTACAGCGTTTTTTGTTTTTCCAGCAGAGACAACTTTGCTTCCTGCTCCATCACTTTATATTTGGTTTCAAGCCCGTAAATCAGCGACTGATTACTTTTATTCCGGAGTGTGTCTTTGGTGGTATTGAAAAGTAAAGCATATTCAAGCGCTTTCTTATAATTCCCTTCCTCGCTGTATACTTTATATAATATCTCGTAATTATCCAGTGCAACATCATAAGCCGCTACACGGTAGGCCGATTCGATGGAGCGTAACGCGAAATTCTTGGCTTCGCTGTAGTTTTTCATCTTGTAGTATGTATTTGCTATAAACTGCTGGTCGATGGCCATCAGGTACTGCTGATCATCTTCCACATCATATTTATAGGCAGTCATGTGGTAGTGGAGTGCCGAATCGTAGTTTCCTAATTCCAAAAATACATTTCCAATATTGCTTAATGAATAGGGATCGGGACGGCCACGATGTTTAATTTCATATTGATTGGTTTTTCGAAGATAGTAGAGCGCCGAATCGTACATTTTAAGGTCGATATAGGCCCTTCCGATGTTATGTATATCAACAATAATCAATGTTGAATCACCAGTAGCAGAACTATAGTGAAGTGATTTCTTGTTGTGAAAAATTGTTTCCTTATAGTTGTTTAATCCTGCATGTACAGTGGCTATTCTGTTATGACAAAGACTTAATTTCAGGTTATCTCCTGAAGCAATACCTAACGCACGATAGGCTAGTTCAAGTGCAGTAGTATATTCACCGATTTGTGAATAGAAATCACATGCATGAAGATAACTTAAAACAATTCTGGAACTATCGGATAATTTCTCGGAAATTCTTGTTGCCTCAATTACATATTCCAAAGACTTTTCTGGTTGATTACTTAGCAATAATTCACTTAACATCAGGTAGATGTCTGCTTTGCCGGTATCAGTTTGTTCGGTAAGTAGAAGGGTATGCAAGCTATCGGCAGTCTTTTGCCAGTTGTTTGCCTCCAGTGCTGAAGTTAATGTGAGAAGTAAGCAAAGTAATCCTGAAAACCTTAGCATGTATCGTTTAATATGACAGCAAAGAAACAAAGAATTATTTTAACTTCAATACACTTTTATTATCGATCCTCTTCGGAACTTTCGGCCTGCCTTTTTGCATTGGCTTTTCAGGTGGTATACACAAATCATCATGCGTATCTTGGATCTTTAATCAGGGGGAGTTTAGCCATTTTTCTAACTTCAATACTCGGAAACCCGAACTCTTCAACCACCTTTCCGAGGATCAGGTAGATGCCATATCCGCGGTAAGGGTATTTTTTTAGTGAATCAGGAAAATTTACCGTATCGAAAAACTCGCCTTCAGTATCGATAAAACAACCGAAGTGCATCCATTCTTTTTTAACTGTTCTTACATTTTTTACTGTCACGAGATTACCCAGTATACGTATGGTTTTACCCCGATAATCTTTCAGTTGACGTGCTGTTATGTTACCCCGAAAACGAGTCTCAAGCATGTCAAACATGCTCATCGTTACCGGGAAACCTAGTAATTCCATCTCATCGTATGCATTTTCAATTGCATCCTGTTCAAGAGGAGGAAGTTTAAATTTTCTGGGTGCTTCGGCAAAAAGCCTTTTGCAGCTGTTTTGCAGAGAACTTTTACCCAGCATCATATGGGCTTCCCACAGGAGTTCTTTTTTTGATTTTCCTGTAAACCTTAATGCATCGAGTCGTATAAGAATTACAATTTGTTCAGCTCCGACAGGAACACGCATGATGAAATCGGAAAGGTCTTTGTACAATCCGTTTTTTTGTCTTTCTTCTACAATGGCGTGGCCGATGTTTTTTTCCAGATTTTGCACATGAACAAATCCTATGTATACATCGGTACCATATATTGTGGTAGTGAACATGCTGTGATTTACACAGGGAAGATTTATGCGTGCACCGCATCGGCGCGCCTCATTGAAATATACCCAGCTGCGGTAGAAGCCGCCGAAATTATTGATAACGGCAACCATGAATTCATGCGGGTAGTATGTTTTAAGGTAAAGGCTCTGATAGCTTTCAACAGCATATGATGCAGAGTGTGCTTTTGAAAAAGCATATCCTGCAAATGATTCGATCTGTCGCCACACTTCGCTGGTCAATGCATCGCCGTAACCTCGGTTACGGCAATTTGAGAAGAATTTTTCACGGATTTCTCCAAATTCTTTTCTCGAACGGAATTTCCCCGCCATGGCCCTGCGGAGTATATCAGCGTCCGAGAGGTCGAGACCAGCGAAGTGGTGACAGATCTTTATTACATCTTCCTGGTATACCATAACACCGTAGGTTTCTTCAAGCTGCTCCTTCATGATCGGGTGCAGGTATTCAAAATCGGCGGGGTGATGATAACGATGGATATATTCTTTCATCATTCCCGATTTGGCAACACCGGGACGAATAATCGAACTCGCAGCTACCAGCGTCAGGTAATTATCGCAGTGCAATTTTTTCAGCAATCCCCGCATTGCAGGGCTTTCAATATAAAAACAACCGATCGCTTCACCGTTGTATAATTTCGTATTGACTTCCTTATTTTTTTTAAACTCATTTACCTGGTGGATATCGATCTTTTTTTTCTTGTTCCGAAGCACAATCTCTGCGCATTCATTAATGTGCCCTATACCGCGCTGACTTAAAATATCGAGCTTTTCGAATCGTAACTTTTCAGCTGTGTACATATCCCACTGTGTTGTAGGCAGTCCTTTCGGCGGAAGATCAAGGGCAGTATAGCATGTTATTGGTTCTTCGGAAATAAGTATGCCGCCTGCATGTACACTTCGGATATTCGGGAAATTAACAATCATCTCCCCGATATTGAATAATTCTTCTGTAATATGGTTTTGATTTATACTGTCACCTGGATGGTCTACCAACTGATCGATCTCTTCTTTAGGCAGACCCCGCACTTTGCCGAGTTCACGCAGGATCGACCGGTCTTTAAAGGTAGAAATAGTACCCAGCAGGGCTGTGTGTTCCTGCCCGTATCTTTTAAAAATATAATCCTGCACTTCATTGCGGTCTTTCCATGAATAGTCGATGTCGAAATCGGGAGGACTGGTACGTTTAGGATTAATGAAACGTTCGAAATACAGGTTGAGTTCAATAGGGTCAACATCGGTAATTTTCAGGCAATAGGCAACAATGCTGTTTGCTCCGCTGCCGCGGCCTACATGGTAAAAACCCCGGCTCATGGTATACCGGATAATATCCCAGGTGATCAGGAAGTAGGAAGAAAACCCCAGCTTGTCAATTACTTCCAGTTCGTGTTTTATACGGCGTTTTGCTTCATTGTTGCCGGGTCCGTACCGATACAGCATTCCATCGTAGGCCAGTTTTTCAAGCAGTTGTTTATCATCGTAACGGCTTCCTGAGAACACTTTTTTGTTTTTTACCGAATTAAAATCGATGCTGATACTGCAACGTTCTGCAATTCTTTGAGTGTTGGCAAGGATCTCAGGATATTCATCATAGGCTATACGAAACAGGTCGGGCGAAATAAATTTCTCGTCGGGCGATGCCATGTCATTAACAGTAAGCCTGGTAATCAGGGTATTTTTATCGATGGCCCTCAGGTATTGATGTAGTGAGAAATCACGATCGCCGGCAAAGGTCACCGGATACAAAGCTACCAGCTTCTCCTGAAGGTATATCAGTGGCGACGAAATCAACCGGCGCAGCTCATGGGGATGAATGCCGATAAATTCATTTTCTTTCAGCTTTCGCGGTATTTTACTGCTGAAAGGATACACTGTTATCGCATTTGAAAATACAGGAGGGCAGGGAGGGAGAGACGCTTTATTCAAATTATGCCACGTCAGAAAATCGTTGATTTCTTTAATACCCCTGTTATTGATTGCCAGGGCAATATACAGCAGATGGTTTGATTCATTACGGAATTCAATGCCTCCGATCGGCTTTATACCATGCATCATACATTCGGCAACAAAATCGACCATGCCGGTAGTGTTGTTTATATCGGTCAGTGCAAGCGATTCAATACCATACCGAGTCGCCTCAGTAACCAGTTCTTCAGGCGATAAAGTCCCATACCGGAGACTGTAGTAACTATGACAATTCAGGTACATGTTAGTGAGTTTTTACCTGACAGGAAAGGGGGAAGGATTTTGAGTGATTAAAATACCCTTGTATGATCTCATGTTTATAAAAGTATGGGCAACAAGCACCAATTTGTCGTATGTAAAATGCTGAAACTGTTTGGGTATCTCAACCTCCGACCACCCTTCATTCATCCTTGAAATAAATATCTTTGTTTTCATTCGTAAAAGTATTTTGTTAAACTATCATTGATTATAATATAATCAAAATTGAGATTATAATATAATACATTTTTTTATCCGGCAAAAAATAATAGAGGATTATCGTGCAGGAAAAATTTTCGCCTAAGAATACAGAAATCAGCAATTAAAGTAAAAGCAACAGGAGGAGAAACTGCCGGCAGAGGAATGTCGTCATCTTAAACCATGATGACTTTTCGGTATTATGTAAACAAAGCATTTCAGAAAGAATTGTGTTCAGCTGTAATGTTAACTTTTGTTTGCCAGAGGGCATAATCATAGCGGCGTCATGTCTGAGTTAAGCAGAATTTAGTCAAATGAATCTGACACTTATTTCAACTATATAAAAGAAAATTAGCATAGGGCGCTTCATGGAAACTGAAAACAGTTATTTTTACATGCTTTCTGACTTTTCAATGAAAAGTAGGATCCGATGAAATTCAATCACAAGATAATTATTTCATGTATTATTCTCTTCTGCTTTGTGCATGTGACAAACGCACAAATCCGGCATTCATATTTTAATAATATGATTATCCGCAATGGTGCCATGAAACAATCTATAATTAATAAAACAAC
>CAZWIU010000036.1:0-37435 GCA_964634105.1 uncultured Bacteroidales bacterium
TAAATTTAATTTTTGCTAATAATTTATGCTGAGAAAATCAGCAAACCCTAACTTAACTGACAACTTCCACTTGTATCAACTGTTACATAGAAATAACAGGAATCAGAGCTTGCTGCAAATGATCCTGTCCTCTTTGTCGCATCATCGCAGCGTTCGTAGATACCTTTATAAGTTCTGATATACAGGGGATCGTTCACTTTTTCCAGTGCAATAAAAGCCCATTCTCCTACCATGACTAACAGACTGCACTTGTTCCTTTCCTCATCGATGAATGACTCTATTTTTGTTGTAAACGTAAAAGCCGGTGCAGGAAATTTTTGTAGCAGCAGGTTAGGTCCGAACCAGAAATTTTCCTACCGTATAATGCTGCTTATAGCATTGAGTATTAACGTACCGGTTGTCCGAAAAAGAGCATACCATTCTTTCTTCGGTGGCTATATGTGCCGTTTTGCATTTCGAATAACATACGTTTCAGGCCGTTAATAATTTTCATTAGAAGTAATACTTTTAAAGTCTGTAATGCTGGCCAAATGCCATTTATGGCATGTTGGGATGCGTAATTTTTTATAAAAATGTCAATCCAACTTTTCTATTTAATCCTTTTTCGAAAATCCTAATCAATGTTGATAATTGAATATTCCCTTTGGCATTTTCTATCTTAGAAATATAGCTTTTTTTAGTCCCAGCTTTTTCGGCAAGTTGCTCTTGAGTCATGTTAGCCTGTCGTCGTGCTTCCTTTAACATCTCACTCACAATGAACATTTGAGATTTTTCTTCATAATCATTACGGCTTTCGGTTCCAATTTTCCCGTATTCCTTCTCAATAAGCTCGTCAAATGTTTTAATCCCTTTATAATCTTTCATAATCATTGTCTTTTTTGATTGAAATACTCATCCTTTAGACGCATCGCTTTTTCAAGCTCGTTTTTTGGAGTCTTTTGTGTTTTCTTTTGAAATCCATTGAATAATACTACTAATTTGCCTGAATCGAAACAACAAAAAATCCTATATATATTTGATTGGTACTCTGCCCTAATCTCAAAAAGTCCTTCGTATCCAGTCATTGGAGCCAAAAATTTCTCAGGTACTCTGTCAACCTGCTTAATCAGTTCTAAAACGTACTGAATCTTTTATTTTACTTTAATATCAAACTCTTTATAAAAATCAATAAAATAGTTACCGTGAAATATTATTTGCCTGGTCATGATAAAAAGTTATCTCCATAAGATAACATTCTATATTTTAAATTCAAATCAAAATGTTTCGATAACGATAGATTGTCTTTTTATTATGCACCCCCAACGAAGTTACATGCCATTGCCATTGCCCTGGTCGGGGACCCATAGCTGCGAAAATAAGGGTCTGCCAAGGATTATCAGCAGGGCAATGATGAATGCTTTAGATACTTTCGTTGCAGGCTATTTCGGTCGGAACATTTGCTTTTCAAGTTCTTTCAGGTTGGGCACTTTCTGTGCGATTGCACAGGACTCTTTATACAACGAATCAAGATCGCCCAGGTCGATCGTTGAATGCTCGCGAATAAAGATGGGTATTTTGTAGAGAGGGCATTGGACTTCAATAGTCTGTCCTCCTTCATAGGTTTTCCCATCATCCCAGGCATCGTGCCATGTTATACCTTCGGGCAGGTACACTTTCTGACTTGTCATTCCTTTCTGCCAGATGGCCGAAACAAGAATATCGGACCCATACATGAACGTAGGCCAGTCGGCCCAGGCTTCTTCTTCATTGGGAGCAACAAGGAACAACGGCCGCACAACCGGCATACCTGTTTCATGCGCTTCAACGACCATGGCATGACTGTAATCAGCTAATGCTGCATGTATTTTCGCATACAATCTCCATATGGCGATCAATTCTGTATCATAATGAGGCTCTGTTGGCATGTCCCAGGGCGCACGGTCATCAATGGGGCCGAATTCCATGATCGGGTTGAAACATCCGAATGCCAGCCACCGTGCACACACTTCACGGTCGAGGTCGCCCTGCCAGTAACCTCCGATATCCGAACCCCATACGGGGAAACCTATCACAGCGCTGCGCTGGACTGCAATAATGGCTGCGCGTAATCCTTCGGCCGGAACGCCGATATCTCCGCCCCAGAACCCGCTGTATTTCGAACTCCCGGTATACCCGGCCCGGGGAATCAGGATAAAATCATCGTTGTATATTTTCCGGCACGATTCATTTACTGTTTTAACATAAAGAACCGGGTAATCGTTCCTTACTTCCCTGGAAGTCCTTCCATCATAGAGTATAATATCCCTGGAGGCTGGTACCAGTTCTTCAGCCCGGTCGAGTTTAAATCCATTCACTCCCTGCCGTAGCATTTTCTCTATGCCATTCTCCTGCCACCACCTGCAGGCTTCCGGATTGGTAAAGTCAAGCATAGCAACCGCAGAAGAATCAACGCCGCCCTCGGAAGCAGGAATAGGCTGTGAGTATCCCAGTTGTTTAGCTTCGTATTGCATATTACCGGCAACCCAGGGAGCAATCCAGAGGAGAAATTTCATATTATTATCGTGGATCCATGCAATCATTTCTTCTGCCCGGGGAAACCGCTGCGGGTCCCAGTCAAAATCGTCATAACCATGTGGTCCTTTTGCCCACGGTCGATCTACCCAGTATAATCCGCAGGGTATATCAAAAGCTTTCATCATTAGTATATCTTCCACAACCATGCTGTTATATGGTGCATTCACATGGGTACCATCGTAGTAGGTAGTATTGTTGGAATGATTATCGCGCCAGCGCCAGGGAAGGAAAGCCCATTCCGGGGGAACAATTGTCGGACCCACATGGAGAGAATGTGCTTTTACGATATCAGACGGGTTTTTGGCTGTATAGATAATACCTTCCAGCGATGGCCCTTCAAAGGAAACAAGTACCCTGCCGGGATTGCTGTTGCAGAAATCATACTTGCCCGGCCATGTGCCTTGTATAAAAAGCCCGTAGCCATTGGAAGATAGATAGAATGGAGTGTAAAGCGACAGGGTGGGCTTTACCAGCATTTCAACTTTCTGTCCACGCAGGTTCATTGCTTCCGTAATTCCAGGCTTCCACGATTCTTTCTGATCGCCATCTACTACACGTTCGAAAAGGCCGGTGAAATATTCATCATGGGTAGCAGCGATACTCATGCCCCAGGCAAGTATATCCTCTTCGGGTTGCGCTTTAAAAGTGAAAGAATAGCAACCGGAGTCTTTGCGGAAAGAGATCCACACCTGCCGGTCGCGCATGATCCAGGTTAGTTCTTTAAAGTTTTTATTCTGTTCAATATTATCGGGGTTGCCCCTGATCCAGGTTTTTCCTGCTGCCGTTTCGAAATACACCGGACCTGTGTTGGCAGAGCTGTCACCTATAAGGATAAAGGGAGCATTAGTTTTTCGTTCAGCAATGGTAAATTCAGGGTATGAATCATGCATAGGGATATCAATCTTTATCCACTTGCTTTTATGGCAACCGGTCAGGCTTATAAGGGTTAAGAGCAGAATAAAGCGGGCAAGGAGTATCAGTGTTCTTCTCATAGCAATGGGTTGAGTTTAATACATATCATGAATATTCTCGTAGGTTATATTCCACTTTCCATTTAAAGGGAAACCATTCTCATTTCTTTCATTTCGGAAGGTACACATCATTGCAATGGCAGTCAATAGAGCCCCGTTTCCCGGGAGATATACCGACAGGTTTCTATCCTGGTAATTATGGCCGTTGAGCAAATAACGGTTCTTAGGAGAATCCATTAATAAAAGGTCCGCGGCAAGATCCTGGTATCCCATACTTGCCGCATTCATAGCAGCCAGAGGGAAATCCCATCCCCAGGCACTTTGCCAATCCCACTCGCGGACGACTTTCTCCAGCGTATTCAGCATAATTTCTTTATTAATTAACGTGGAAGAAGGAAGTAGTCCGGTAATACCCAATACAATAGGATGGTCGGACAAATATTCCGGGTTGGTATATGAATCCTTTGCATTTTCAGTAAATAAATACAGACTGTCTTGTACTGGCAGCGGTGATAAGTGATCCAGAACTGTCTGCCAGGAGCTGTCGCGCTTCATTCCCAACCGTTCTCTCCATCGCTGTGCAGTTACCAATCCCCAGCGCCAGTATACCAGCTCAAAGACAGGGTTAATGGTTTTATTCAGATCAAATCGTTCCTGGGCAGGGATGAGGGGAGGGCCCAGAACATACCGATGGCCAAAACTGTCCCAGCGGGCATAGCTGGCCATAAAATCAGCGGTGGCAAATACAAGCTTTTTATACCGGTCAAGTACTTCCGGATCCTGATCATAATAGTTGCAAAGAAGTTCTGAAAGATAGATGATATGAGGTTGCTGCCATATAAGAAAAGGGCCAATGCTGCTGGGACTTTCCCTTCCTTCGGGGTCTGTCATTTTTGGCCACCGGACGCCTTTATATCCTTGCAGTTGGGCTGTGTTATTTGCCTGGTCGAAAATATCGGAATAAAAAGCCAACTGTTTTTCCATGAGTTCCGGCCGGTCCCAGAGTATAAAATGCGCCGCATGCCACCAGTGCATTTCCAGGTGGAATTTGCCATACCAGCTGTTGTATGTAAGTCCGGTTTCCTGGGGAGGTAATGAGCCGCTGCATTGTATCTTTGTCAGGTACTGCGATAATACAACCCGGCGTTCAAGCTCAGCGGCCCGGGGATCGGTGCATGCCGAAAAATCCACTGCTCCGCCGCTTTCCCAAAAAGCTTTCCATAATTTCCGGTTATTCTTGCCGGTCTGCGTAAAAGAAGGAAGTTTTTTATCGTAAGCAAGAGTGGAAAAGAGGCAACTTATTTCAAACGTATTTTTTTTAACCGAGGGAGTAAGAATAAACTTATGCTCGCCCTGTCGATTCAAAACAGCTTCTCCTCTCCATCTGGCTTTAACGAAGTACGAAACACTGTCGAGCGTGTGTTTTATTGTGGCGCTCGAACTTGTCTCGCTGATCAAGGCTGTCTGATGCTTTTCAGGACTGTTTAGATCGTACCCCGGACTGAATTTTTCGTGCCTTGCATAGGGGAAGGTGAAAGTTAGTTGTATCTGTCCTGCAGCGATCAGCCCGGAAGAAATACGAAAAGAAACCATATCCAGTTCCTGATGGCAGTAAGTTATTACTTCAACCTTTTCACCATCGATCTCGAAACTACTCCTCAATTCACCGGTCCACAGATCTAATTGCTGTAACGGATTTTTTATGTCAGATAATGTACATTGTGATGAATCATCTTTCAGGATTCTCATTCCAATAAGTCCCAGGTGGAGGCGGTGGGGATTTTCACGTAGCCAGGCCAAAGCCGTATTTTTTCGTTCATCGGCATCGTTAATATATTGAAATGGATATGGAACAGAATCGGAACCAGCGCTAAACAGTGTCATTACATCTTCAGGTGTATAATTCTCCGGGTTAGGAAACGAATGCCAGCCCCATTGCGATTGAGTTCCAAGAGGAATACCCTGCTCATGAAATTCCGGAAAGCTTTGCATACCTGTAATATCTGCCGTGTAAGCAAACTCTCCGTTACCCACACTCAGGGAATGTAATGGATCAATCTCCGAATGGCGAATATTATGGCGGGTTACAAGAGAATAGCGGTCTATTCTATCAGTCCTGCCTTTGCTGCACGCAACCATCAGGAAAATCAGGAATAACTGGTTGAATCGACGGATCCTTAGTCTGGACATGGACAGGCAGGTTAATATTGAATCACCAACAGAGAAAACCAATCTGTAAAAATAGTCTAAAATAATTGTCAGATCGGTATATTCATTTTAGCAAGTTTGGAAAACGTCCTCCTGGTATATTCCTTCTATTATTGTAACTGGAAATTCGAATAACGATATACGATATGTCACAAATTCTTATTCATTATTTTACAGGTACAGGAAATACAGCTCATTGCGTTAGATTAATGACCGATATTATTCAGTCCCATGGCCATAAGGTCAGCGTCTCATGTGTTCAGCAATATGTCAATCCTCCTGCCGGCGAATACGATTATCATATCGTTGCATTTCCTGTTCTTTCCTGGACAGCTCCCGTGATGATGAAGAAGTATATCGGCAGAATGCCCCGGGGCTTAGGAATTAAGGCTGCAATATTGGCTGTGAATGGAGCTACTTTCAGTAACGGAAAACTGATCAAAGGGTATACCGGCCAGGCGTTGGAACAGCTTGAGAAGATACTGATAAGAAAGAACTATGATATCTTCCTGACAGGGAATGCCTCGTTTCCTGATAACTGGACTCAATTAACCAATCCATGCAGAGCAGAGGAAAATAAAATCATTATTTCCTTAGGAGAGAAAGATGTGAAGATGTTTACCGAAAAATTCCTTTCAAATAAAAAGGAATTATACCGCTGCGGGAATTTCAACCGGATATGGTCATTATTGACCGCAGGACTTTTCGGCCATCTCGGTCGCAGGATACTCGGAAAATTCTATGTTGCCGATGAACGCTGCACGGGCTGTGAAATCTGTGCCAGATCGTGTCCGGCAGGTACAATTACAATGCATCACAAAATGCCGCAGTGGTCAACTACCTGCGAGGATTGTAACCGTTGCATCAATATATGTCTCGAACAGGCAATTCAAGTCTCAGTTCCTCTTCTTATTATTCAGAGTATATTAAATCTGGGTCTTACAATAGGGGCTATCTGGGCCATTATCTTTTATCTGCCCCGGCTGACAGACCTGAGTTTATTACCTCTTATTTCTATTGAGATTATTCTGATTGTTGCAGCAACCGTGTTTTTGCTTTGGATCACGGCTGTACCTATTGATGCATTATTCCGACTGCTGATGAGAATTCCTGTTGCCAGGCGTTTTTTTGGTATCAGTTACACCCAAAAGTACAGGCGTTATACCGCCCCTGGTTTTAAACCTTTAGTCGGAATCAGAAGCGATATAAGGCATTCAGCATGATATTTAACATTAAATAGTAAACATAAACCCAGGAACATGCGCTCATTCAATTCATTAAAAATATATTACTTCTCCGGCACCGGAAATGCCAAAAAAGTTTCTGAATGGTTTTCAGAGACCGCCCGAGAAAAGGGCTTGACAGCAGAACTTGCTGACATATCGAAAATCGACAGGAAACATATTCTGCAGCCACCAGAAGATGCGTTGATAGGATTTTGTTCACCTACCCATGGGTTCAATTTTCCCCCGGTAATGATGTATTTCATATTTCGTTTCCCGAAAGCGAGACGTAATAAAGTATTTTTAATGAATACCAGGGCCGGAATGAGGGTTTTAAAAATTAGTCTGCCAGGTCTGAGTGGAATAGCTTTATTGCTTGCAGCCTTGGTTCTTATATTTAAAGGATATAAAATCGTTGGTATGCGTTCCATCGACCTGCCCTCGAACTGGATATCATTGCATCCCGGTCTTAAAAAAAAGGGCATTGAGGCACTATTCAACATCTTCAAGAAAGTCACAGTAAGGTTTGCGAACGGAATTCTCGAGGGGAAAAGAAATTATCGTGCACTTTGGGCTTTGCCGGTAGATTTGATAATTTCTCCCGTTTCGGTGCTCTATTTTTTCATCGGACGTTTTGTGTTTGCCAAATCATTTTATGCTTCAAAGGCCTGCAATAATTGCGGGATATGCATAAAACAATGCCCGGTAAAGGCGATTCGCCTCGTGAATAATCGACCTTTCTGGAGCTATAAGTGCGAAAGCTGTATGCATTGTATGAATGTATGTCCGGAGCGGGCGATTCAAACAGCCCATGGTTTTATTATTGGATTATTGATCGTGTTGAGCGCATTGATGCAGAAATATGTGTATACATGGTTATTGAACAAAAATATTTTGTGGTTCTCGCAGGAAGCAAAACTCGGAGGTATTTCCCGACTGGTGCTGGAATCGGTGATCATGTTCATAGCGCTTATTATCAGCTATTGGCTGATACATTATGCGAGAAAAATAAAAATAGTCGATCTTCTGATTACCTATACATCGCTTACTTTTTATAAGTTCTGGGCAAGATATCAGCCCTTTAAGATATTCAGGCGTGAATAAATGAAATGATAAAGTTCCGGAGCATACTCTTATCTTTGTGCAAAAAACCAGGTATGCATAAAGAGGTTACGCTGAATTATTACGAGGGTAAGGTGAGGGATATCATGCAGTATATCCAGAATAATCTCGATAAAGACCTGAATGTTAAAACGCTGGCTGAGCAAACTAACATTTCCTTCTTTCATTTTCACCGGATTATGAGAGCCTACCTGGGAGAACCGCTGGGCGCATATATAAACCGCCTGAGGCTCGACACTGCCGGTAAACTTATAAAATATTCAAACGATACAATAGGCGATATAGCGCTGAAAATCGGTTACAGCGACCTGCAGGCATTCTCGAAATCATTCACCCGGGAATATGGTATCTCTCCTTCCGACTATCGATCCCACAAAGATAGTGTGATCAACAGCTCAATCGATATTCATTACCACGGAAACAGGATTGAAAAGCTCAATGTAAGCCCGAAAGTTAAAATCATTCCGTCACGCAGGATAGTATTTATTGAAGTTACGGGCAGATATGGTGGTAGTGAAGTGTATGAAGCCTGGAACAGGATAACTGATTTTTGCATCAAGAATAAGATGATCAGCTGGAATACTGAAGCTTTCAGTATATATTACGACGATCCGGAAACGATGGATCCCGATAGCTGCCGCTCCGATATTTGTTTTACGACGAATAAAGAGATAGGCCTTTCAGACATAATTAAAACAGGCGAATTTGAAGGAGGTAAATTTCTTGTCTTCCGGTATAAAGGGCCATACGATAATTTATGGGAAGTATACGACTTGCTTTATCGCGATGTGATTATTGGCCTTGGAAAGTATAAGCTGCGAAATTCACCCGTTATGGAGAAATACATCAAATACTCCGAGAAGATCAAACCCGAAAGCCTGGTCACCGAAATCCATATTCCAATTATATAAAGCATCTTTTTATTAGATAATTAACCACAAAGATCACCAAGTAAACACCAAGGTCACAGAGTATTTGTATAAAGAATTTATACATAGTATACTTTATTTATGCTTTGTGTTCACAGTGAGCAACACTAGTATTCCATTATAAATATTTTCCGACTGGTTACCATAGCGTTAGTATGATACATTAATAAAAGTTGCTTCTTTTATACAACAAGTGCTTGATTTATCCGTATAATTGTTACATTTTTGACCACTAACTATTAACCAACTTCTTGTATTATGTTAACGATATCCAAACCTCGTTTCCTCGCTATTTGTTTTATTTTCTTACTGCCAGTTCTTACGCAGGCACAGCAGGGATTTCTGATCAGCACAAACCGCGACCAAAAACAACTTCTGAGAGCCTACAGGCTTATCCTTGAAAAATCAGCCGACGATTATCGCGATGCCACCGCTTCGTGGGATAATAGTTTATTCCCGGCCTTTGGAGAACATTCAATCTATCTGATAAAAAGTGGCGGTAATGCCGGGAAATTCGTTTATCCGGGCGAATTGCCCGACGATTATACTCACCTTGCAGGTAGCTCATACAACAACTACAATATTGCCTCGCAGGAACAAACTTCCGTGCAGTTTAAAAAACATCCCCGGAGGATAGCCATCTTCAAGAGCAGGTACAAAGCGAATAGTATTACCCTGTCGTGGGAAGCCATGTATTTCGAACAACTTTTTTCAGGATACCTGATGGATGATATCTTTTATGTTGTTAATGAAGATACCCTGATCAATAATGGTCTCGACGCGAATACAAAACTGCTTATAATACCTGCCTTTGCTGCAAAAGATTCCGATTACACGTATTATATCGACAGCCTGTTCACGGCATCTCCCGGAATCGCAGCAAAAATTCAGTCGTACGTTTCGCAGGGTGGAACTATTTATGCCGAAGGCAACGGTGTGTATTTTATCCAGAAAACAGGATACCTCGAAGCAAATGCTGTTAACTATTCAACAGCCGGTTTCGACGACGGGCTTGTTGAAGTTAATGACGCATCTCCAGTGGGAATACTTAACATGGGTTTTGATGCTGCCAACAGCATGCTGTATGGTTCGAAATTCCCTGCCGTGAATTCGACCCGTATAAACACGGCAGCAACCATTGCCGGAACAAGTAATCCCTGTATTTTCATGGTAAAACCTGAGAATACTTCGGGCAGCAGGATCATTTGCAATACCGGTCTTCCGACTGTTTATGGCCTTTCCAATCCCGATGAGGAAAGCATACAGGTAAGCTGGACAATGGTCTCCATCCTGTCGGCATTTGTTTTTGATGTTGATGTTACCCGCAAAGTACGGAACGATCTTATCGGCTATATAGCTGCCGGCGATAATGCCATTTCATTCGACAGGGCCGATACACTCACGGTTGAAATTAGGGTTCGCAATCTTTCTGCCGGGACTATCTCGGGTATTAGCATACAGGAAAATATAAAAGCTTATTTTTCTTTCCTCGACGTTACATCGGGCGACAGCTACACCAAATCAGCGAACCAGATCACGTTTTCCGGTTTATCACTGCCTCCCTTTTCTGAAAAGATCATTATTTACCGCGTAGTCACCCCCGATCCGGAAAGCGATATCCACGAAGATGTTGATGATTATATCGATCGGGGAACGCTCATCGCTGTCTCTAAAGGTTCTGTAAGTTATGGCCAGAGCGGTTTCACCAACAGCTATTTTAAAGATAAGGACTATGCCGATGTATTATTCAGCGCTATGATCTTTGCCGATACCGATGTCAACTGGAAGAATTTCCTGAACCTCGAATATCAGCCCTTTAAGGTGTTTATGATCATGGAGAACAAATCGCGCTCCCCGGCGCTGAATACAATCTATACACAATACATTCCCAAGGATGTTCCTTTCTACTGGACCGATAATACTATTAACATTCCCATCCTGAAGACGCCAGGAGGGAAATATGTCGATGTATTACGAGGCAGCAACGATGAGGATGACCCCGATTACGACCTGGATTCCGATGGTCACCCCGATGTATGGCTCGATACAGCATCTATTTTCCCGAAGGGGTATACCATTACCGAAGAGGAAGTATATTGGGCAAATCCATGGAACTATTTACGTACTGGCGTAGAAGATTTTGTTTTTGAAGATATCGACCACGATGGAAATATAGCTGTCGATAACGATGGCGATGGTGTTGTGGATGTTGAGGAACCCGGCGATAAGATCAGAGTCTGGAAAGTGACCTGGGATATTGGCAGGGTCGAAGGCTACGAATATCACGATCCATATAGCAGCTACGAAATATGGGTCGACCCGCCCGACCTGGTCGCCCTCGCCGCAGGTGTCGGCTATGCTCATGGTTCCATTGAGGATCCGTATCCGGGCATGTTCTATCCCTATACTCCCGATATTAATTCAGCCGACCTGAACGATACAACCTGGTCGCACTGGATGGAACGCGGCGAAGACGGGAACGTGCTATGGAAACAATTCATCCATCAACGTATTAACAATTACGAAGGATTCACTTTCATCGATACGGCGGCTGCCAGTTATCATCCGTTGCCAACTGATAGTGTTATAGGTACATGCCCGCAGCCTCACCGCGAATTCCTTGCCGTGCTCTCACTGGGTGGCGAAGAAATTGACATGACGCACTATACTCCTCACAATTCTCTTTATTCAAGAATTGATTACTCCACAGTTTTTGACGAGGAGAGGGTTACGCCGATACGGACTGTCTATACTTACTGGGCGCCGCTGCCTAATCCACTGCAGTTTGAATACCTGTCGAATAACTATCAGATTCTCGACTCGCTGGGACAGGAGGTACAGCAGCTACCGGAATACGGGCCTGCCAGTCTGGTATTCGATATGGATGCCTCTACTGAGTATACCTATTACTGGATCCGAAACTATGGCTACGATGTCGATTTTAACGACCCTTCCGAAAATATTGATGGTATCGAAGAACTTGGCGACGGTGTGTTCGGATACTTCGTATATGCAATACCTAAGGGAATGGGAGGTTACCGCATCACGCTGCCCCGAAATGAAGATGGTTCATATAATATCGATGCTATCGTCAACATCGATGGACAACCTTTCTCACAGTGGATTGATAATCCGCATACCCTCAATGAGGTGGAGATCTGGGAAACTACTTTCGAATACCAGATATACATACCGCAGCTATTGATTCCTCCTGCACTCGATGACAACGATTTTGATGGCACCGACGACTGGATCGATGACCGCGGCGACAGGTTCTCATCTACAACAGGGTTCCTGCACGATGCTTTTATGCCTGATGACGGGGAAGACTGGCTTGATTATCCAGCCGTGCCATTCCAGGACGATATTTACGGTATGGTTGATTCCGGATGGTTCGGCGGTGCAGATAATACGTATGGCGACGACTATTTCGAAGACCTGGGGAAAACCCATATTCAGATTCATGCCGACTATATGGGTCGTGGCCGCGAAGGCTCGGTGGAAATAAGCAAAGGGGGTGTGCTTGTGTGTGAAGAGATCTTTGGAGGCTCGCCCTGGGTGATATTCTCCCATGTATTATCAGGGTTTGCAAGCGGAACCGATATGTCTGTCAAATCGGAAGTTTTACCTGAGTTGGTATACTATGGAATCGATACGGTGTATTTGAAGCATACTATTGCCGATACTAACGAGCCGCACAATTTCGATGCCAACTTCGATCCGTATCATATTTCATACGGATATGGCGAAACTACCATTACTACCTATGTGGGAGCCAAAGATCCCTGCAGCCTTATTGATCCTTCGGTATCGATGCCTGCAATACTTGATCCCGGTTTCGACAACCATACACTTACGCTTATTCCTGGTGCCGATCCCGAAAATCCCGACCTTACAGGTTATCCCCGATCGGTACAGGGAACATTCCTGGAGGTCAGGGTGGAAGTCAATAACAGTACCTCCGATAACTGGATCAATACTACTGTTACCCCGCATATAACCTCCGAACTGGGAGCAACATCGGTTGAAATGAGTTATGTAGCCTATCCCCGGCCGCTTGTGCCTTCGCACTATAACAGCGCAACAGGTGATATTATTCCGGGCGATCAGCCGGGAACATTCACTACGGGATGGCGGTTTAATCAACCAGAAGGCGAAGTACTGATCAAGTTGGGGAATACGCTGAACCTTATGCAACCTACGCGAAGGGGCTATTTTGTTTTTCTTATAAAGATTGATCCTTCGCTGGACGAAGGCATATATAAAATTCCATTCACTATTTCAGGATCGAAAAAACATTATTCAGGTGCCGACCACGGATCTGTTTCCTATGCCGTTCCTGATGCTCTTTTCTGCATCAGCGATAAGGATGCCAATGGCAATATTTCGGAGTACCAGCAGCTGATTTTGGAACAATCTGTGCTGACCTCACTGGATGTTGCACTAACCAGCAACTTTGTTCCTACAGGAAGGATCAGATGGTCTGTAAACGATTTTGATATTTCCGAGTTTGAAAGCATTCCAAATTCACTTACAGCCGACGCCAATGGCAATATCGATCTAAGCCGCTTTAAGGCATTTCCTTCAATCGACACTACACAGCTGGTGATCATGCAGGAAGGTACTGTCGACAGCTATTTTACCGATCACGAGATCATGACCCTGTCGAATGGGGAGGCATTGCATTATACAACTCCCGCAGGAGATCAGGAAGTATCGTGCGAACACCTGACGGTAAAACCGGTTGGACCGAGAATTAAGATAAGGAATTCGGTATACAGTATCAACGGGGTACTTGTAACGGATACTATTGTTTATGAACCTGAAGAAGATCTGTATGTCGTCACTCAGCTTACGGCCAAGAATACTGGTTCCGACATTTCATCCGAAACCGTAGTAAATATTTATCCGGGCGAATATTATGAGGTTGTTACCGATAGTCTCGAACCGAATTGCTCATTCAACAACGGTTTGCTGGCGGTTAATTTTGGAGATATCATTCCCGGCGAAATGAAAGATCAGCTGCTGCCTTTCATCTTACATCCCAGTGAAATTCCGCAGGGAGTTGATATTCGAACAGTGATCGAACAGTCGGAAATTGATTATGAGGGAACATTAGTGAATGTATCCTTTAATTTCATGGATACCAACCGTCTGATGCTCGACCTGCTCGATTTCGAAGCCATTTCAATTACATTTGATTACCTGGGCAACGGACAGGTAAGGGTTACGGCTACTGCTGGCAACCGGGGTATTGTTGGCGATAGTGTCTGGTTCAGGATTTACCCGATCATTGGCGGTGGAGTATATGAATTCCCTATCGCAGAAGTTTTACTTGATGAATTCATTCCCGGTCAGACGATTGAGCTGTCGGGCGTTTACACATTGCCTGTAACGGACGAATCGATTGAGTTTATAGCGATCATCGATGACGGGTACGATTATGTCGAGATCACCGAGGTAAATAATATCATACGGATCGACTATATTCCGGAAGATATTGATATGGATATGACCGAAGGTAATTCCCTGGTAATATATCCGATGCCATTTTCCGATGATGTGAACTTCAGGTATACGCTGTTAAAAGAATATAACAATATTACATTACGGGTCTACGACCTGGAAGGTAAACTATGGGTTGAACTTAGTGAGTGGCCGGCAGAAGCAGGGCTTAATAGCGTACAATGGAGAAATACCGGTATGCCCGACGGAAACTATATCTACAAACTTTACGGAGAAGAAACCGGAAATACTGAAACACTTCTTTTCACCGGACAATTAACTAAGATTGTACAATAGATAAGGTTGAATTTATCAAGTTACTAAATCGCAAAGAACGCATGAATACAATCAGAATGCAAAGAGATATTTTCTTTAAGTCTGATTTGCGGTCTTTGCGATTTCACTGTGTTCTCTGCGAGAAAAAAAACGTAGTATTTGATTTTTATCAAAAACCTTCGCCATAAAAAAATTTCATTCTGTTCATGCGTCTGGAATCCTCCTGTATTAAAATTTTGCATCAGACTAAGCGGTTAAACATCATCGTGGTGGTTGCCCTTATGTTTTTTAAAGGATCTTATGGTCAGGCTGATTTTTCTATCCCCGACACCATTTGTATCGACGACAGTGTTGTTATCGAAAACCTTTCACGACAGGCAGATACTTACTACTGGAATTTTTGCTCGGGAAATCTGATCTATGATCCGGGCGGAGAGAACTTCGCATACCCTGGGACATTGAACGGCCCTGCTTTCATCGATTTTGCCAACGATAACGATAATTACTATGCCTTTATTACTAACCATACCGATGGCAGCCTGGTAAGGAATTCGTATGGCACAAATTTTCTGAATTCTCCCTATTCCGAAAACATGGGAGATTTTGGGATAATTCCATTGCATGCACAGGGAATACAGGTACTGCAGGAAGGAAATAACTGGTACGTTTTCATTGTAGGGGGCCAGCGCGAAGATTCAAGATTAATACGACTCGATTTTGGCGCTTCCTTATCCAACAACTCTCCGGTGGTTAATAACCTTGGAAATGCCGGTAACTATCTGGATTACCCCGAAGATCTTTATATCATCAACGAATCGGGCAACTGGACAGGTTTTACCGTGAATTATAATACCAATACCTTGGTGCGGTTCGATTTTGGAAGTTCCCTGGCAAATACTCCGGATGTGGTTAACCTTGGTAATATTGGCAATTTCAACAAGCCTTGTGGTATTATACCAATCCGGGAGAATGGCAGTTGGTATATTTTTGTTTCCAACTATGGGAGTCATGAAATTACCCGGCTCGACTTTGGCAGCTCGCTTACAGCAAGTCCATCTGCAACTTCTATTGGCGATAATACAGTCTTGTATTATCCTTTCGATCTTACCATTATTCGCGATTGTGAAAATACATACGGCTTTATATTAAACCGGTTTAATGATATTGTAAGGATGGTGTTTAATAACGGCCTCGATAATCCTCCTGAATATACTTCCCTGGGGGAAATAGGCAGCTTATATAATCCGCAGGGCATTTCCGATATTTTCCGTGTCGGCGATACCTTGTATGCCTTTGTCGCCAATATCGATAATTCAACCATCACAAGGCTGTACTTTCCGGGTTGTGATAATGCAACACCTCCTTCCTCGACCGAAAGAAATCCACCCCCGGTAACGTACAACGAGGCGGGAATATACAATATCAACCTGGTGATTGACGAAGGTCAGCCCGACCAGGAGAACTTCTGCCGGAATATTGTCGTGCTGGATAGCGCCCGGGTTTACCTCGGAGAAGATACAGTTATTGCCGCAGGTACGACAATCGAACTATCACCCGACAGCACTTATGCAACTTATCGCTGGTCGACAGGCTCCGTTGGCCCGACGATCAATGTGAATGAAGAAGGCCTATATACAATTACGGTCACCAATGAGTATGGTTGCCGGGCAACAGACGACATTGAAGTGATTGTTGATATCGGAATTCCCAATTTCTTCACTCCCAACGGCGACGGATATAACGATTCCTGGGAGATACCATTCCTTAATGCAGAGCCTGAAGCGGAAATATCGGTTTTCGACCGCTTTGGCAATTTATTGGTCCGTTACAAGGCCTCAGAGGGCAGATGGGATGGTACCAGCGCCGGAAGGGAGCTGCCAACCGGTACCTATTGGTATATTATTGAGGTCCCCGGCATAAAAAAACCTTATAAAGGTTCGGTAACCATAAAGCGGTGACAGCATGAGGGGAATCGTTTTATTGGTTTTTCTTTTCTTAATGAATATAACAGATGCGCAACCCCTGGCGCGATATAATTTATATCCTTTCAATCCCAGCTTTGCAAATCCTGCCGCTACGGGTTACACCGACTGTTGGATCTTCAATGCGACCGACATGCATCAGTGGGTTGGGATAGAAGACGCACCCTCGGTACAGTCCTTCAGCATACAAAAGGGAAGGCAGTTCTCAAAGACCAAAAAGCACGGACTCGGATTGAATATGTTCCGCGATGCCAATGGCCCGTCAAAAAGCCTGGGAGGTGAATTAATCTATTCCTTTCATGTGCAGGTTGGGCGTAACAGCAACTCATGGCTCGCTTTCGGGCTCTCGGGGAATATTGAACAACGCCGGCTTGATGAAAGCGGCTTCTCTCCTTTGTACGATCCGCTGGTAACGGGAGCCGGAGAACGGGAATGGGCTTATAATGCATCTTGTGAAGTTATACAATATAACGAAAAGTACACAGTAGGTGTTGCCGTATATAATTTGTTTCCTGCTAACAATACACTCGGCACTGGATATGGCAGCGAAAGGTTTTTCTTTTCCATACAGGGTGGTTACCTCTTCAGCAGCCGGAGAATGCCGCTTAAGATACATACTTCATTACAGGGAGGTATCGGAAAAGATATTTATCAATTCGACCTGACAAACAGGATATATTTTAAAAATAATAGCTGGACAGCCCTGACAGTGCGAAAATATCTCGGTGCAATTCAGTCTGCCGGTCAGGATGCCATCGTATATATCGGGTACGAATGGAATAACTGGAGCGTATCGTATAATTACTGTATCGATATCAACGGAACACAATTTCATCATTACGGAACCCACCAACTGGCCGTTGGGTATAAGATTTGTCGCGATAAGTATAGCTGCCCGACCTATAAATGATAGTCCGTTGAATCGTTGAATTGGGGAACTGATAAACTGATTATTCGATAAGGTGATGAGGTGAAGATATACCGGGTTCTGGATTCTGGGTTTTGCCAACAGCCTAGAGTCCACAGCCCACAGCTTTCACCCGCCGTAGTACCGAGTAATCGGGACGAAGGAGGGCAACAGCCCACCGCTTCCATTCGCCGTAGTCCCGAATATTCAGAACGTAGGTGAACAAAAGCCTACAGCCTGATCCCCTAAACAAATATCCATCTATATACTGCTTGTAATACTCAGTTTTTTTTAAAAAATTTGAGAAAGAATATCTTGCTATTACTTAACCAAACTATCATCAAAAAAATAATGCGCCGGAAGAACATTTATATACTATTGCTTGCAATTCTTGTGATACCGGCAACTGCAGATTATCCCGACAGTATATCTTACCTGGCACGAAATGCAACTTTACATCGTAAAGCTGAGTTATACAACCAGCTTGGCATTTATTATTCGGATAAAGGGCAGCTCGATAAAGCAATTAATTATTTCAACGATGCCATTTCTATATTTCAAAAAGAAAATGATAGCAACGGACTGATCAACACATACCTGAACCTCAGCGAAGTGTATCTGCGGAAAGGAGAATATGAAAAAACGCTTGAGTGTACCCAAAAGTCGTTGGAAGCAGCACATAGAAATAATGATTACCGGCTCGAGCGACAGTATAACCAGTTTGGTTACATTTATTCAGAATGGGGACAATACGACAAATCGGTTGAGTATTACAAAAGAAGTCTGGAAATAGCCAGGAAAGAAGGAAATAAAACCACCGAAGCAGCGGCTCTCAATAATATCGGATATGTACATAAGCTGTGGAAGAATTATGACCTTGCCCTTGATTTCTTCAGGCAAACCTACACTATCGACAGCAGCTTGCACGATTCCTCGCTGATAGCGTGCGATTTAAATAATATCGCCTATATATTACGCTGCCAGCATAAGTATGCTGAAGCGGTCAACTATTATAACAAAGCTGTTTTACTATGCTCGAAGAAAGATTTCATTTATGAAAAGGCGCTGGCGTATAATGGATTAGGCAATGTATATAATGATCTGAAACACTACAGCAAAGCATTAAACTATCTGCAGCAGTCCGTGCCTCTTTTCGTGAAATCGGGGAATGATAATTACCTGCCAGGCGCATATCATAATATTGGCATTGCTTTCCAGGGGATGAATAAGTCCGATAGCGCATTGCTGTACTATTTTAGAAGTTTGCAATTAGCAAGAAAAATGAATATTCAGGAGGAGGTCGTCGATGTGCTGAATTCTATTTCTGCAGCCTATTATTATCTCAAAGAATATGATAAAGCCTATGAATACAAACAGCTCTATAATGCTGCCAACGATTCGGTATTTAATCTGAAGAAGCACAGGCAGCTTGCAGAATTTCAGGGCAAATTCGACCTCGATAAAAAAACATCGGAGATTCATAAGCTTGCATCCATGCAACAACGTAGTAAGGCCGTCATCCGCCTGCAATGGTTAATGGTAATGGTATCCTTCCTGTTTATTGTTGGCCTGGGATTCCTTGTATTCTGGTTATATAAAAAGTACAAGCAGCATAAACGCCTGGCCGAATTCTTATCACAACAGAAGGAGAATATTGAACTGAAATTGAAGGAGCTTGAAAAAAAAGTACCAGGGCCCTATGCCGGATCTAACCTTTCTGAAAATGAATTATCAAATATCATCAATCACCTGCAGTCATTCCTGAGCGAAACACGGCTCTACCTGAATAACGATCTCACGTTACCATTCCTGGCTGAAAAAGCAGGTATTTCGGTACATCACCTTTCTCAGGCCGTAAATCTGAAAACCGGCCAGAATTTCAACGATTATATCAATTCGTTCAGGATTAAGGAGGCTAAGCTTCGCCTGCTTTCACCTGAATTCAATCGTTTTACTATCGAAGCGGTCGGGCGAAGTGTTGGATTCAATAACAAGACTACATTTATTGCTGCGTTCCGCAAAAATGAAAACAAAACTCCATCCGAATATATCAAACAGGCAACGTCGCCTGTTATCGTCTGAATATTATTCTGCTATTGCATTAAGAGGTTAAAAATTATAATTCTTAACCTGTATACCTTCAATTTTTTTGGTCAGCCCAAGGGTTCTGATGAATTTTGATCCGGAGGTAAACGGGAGAGCTACCTCCTAAGTTGAACTTAAAAATGAAGAGTATGAAAAATAAATTGCTTATCGTTACCGTAGCTTTAATGTTCTGCATCGGTTATTGTCCTGCCCAGATCGGAGGCATTAAAAATCTTAAAGATAAGGCGGCTGGTGCTGCCGGTAAAATTGAAAAGCCGGAGTCAGTTCCCGATGTTAAATCGGGAGAGAATACATCGAAAATGGGTGGTAAAACCGATGTACTGCCTACTAAAACGAAACCCGGTTCACCCGTTGTATCAAATGTGCTGGTTGCTGCATGTGGGAAATCGTTTAACCAGGTAAAGGGCGAAATCCTTAAATCGACTGATGGTGGAAAAACGTGGGCTTCCGTCTACCAGGATTTTAATGATGAAGTACGTTGTGTTGCATATGGCAACGGGCTGTTTATAGCCTTTACGGAAGGTAAAAAACTACTGTTGTCGAATACGGGCGACGAAGATACCTGGGAAGAAGTTGATGCGGAAAATCCTTGTTTCTATAGCGTTCCAAAAACAATGACATTCGGAGGAGGATTTTTTGTGGCTGTCGGTGATGCAGGCACGGTAATCTATTCGAAGGATGGTTCGCGATGGACCCTGATGGACGATTTTGGAACGGTACTCACTAAATCGCATTACTGGGGTGTAAAATATATCAATAACAAATTCTATGTTACTGCTAACTGGAACCGTGTAATTACGCTGGGAATTTCAGGGGACAAACTGGTGGTCGATAATATCTCGGCAAATTCAGAAGATGTTGGGGATTGGATCATGTGTGCAGTAAACAATGGATCGAAATATTTTGCGTTTCGCAATTCTTTCTACCGGTCGACCGATGGTATTACCTGGAAACAATATGCAACCAATCCCGCTGTTACGATTCAGGCAGCAACGGTTTTTCAGGGTAACATTATCGGGGCAAACTGGTATGGAGGTATATATTATTCTGCCGATGGTATGAATTGGGAAATTGCCGGCGGGCCTGAGAATGGCACAGCGAAAGCACCTTTATTCCGCGAATTTGCGTCCCTGGGAGGTACATTAATTGCTTTTGGCGATAAAACCGGTTTCTGGATCTCATCCGATGGTAAATCATGGGAACAGATCAATAATAGCGCCTATGAAATGAATACAATCTGGCAGGTAGCGGTTGCTGAATAGCATGGTAATAACGATAAAATTATTAATCCAATGAACAGTAATGATAATATAGTGAGAGCTAAGGACGATCCCCGGAAAGTATTGTTCTATTTCTTCCTGGTTATCTTTATTTTCTGTGTTGTTTTTTATCTGCACAGAGAATCGAAGGTCCGGCAGTTCACACGACACGGAGTAGAAACGAAAGCCTCGATCGTTCGTTTGTTCTATGAAAAGGATATCCGAAGACGTTCAATCCCGAAATACTGTGCCGAGGTTATGTATATGCACAAAGATTCGAAAGAAAGTATGGAAAGCGATGATAATAAGCTTAAGGTTTCACGCACCGCATCAGGCGATTTCAGGTTCGAAATGAAACAACTTAAAATAGATCCGGGAAGTCTGCAGACGGGGAATATTTCATTGACCCAGGAGGAATATCACTCACTCAAACGAGGGGATAAAGTACGTGTATTATACCTGTCTTCTAACCCGGGAGAAGCAATGCTGGTGACACACCTGCACCGGAAAGGACAGCAAGGAATCCTGGTAACCGGATTGATATCATTGGTACTTTCAGGTTTTATGCTTTACTTATATAGAAAATCCCTCAGGACAAACTAGTTCAGGAACAATTATTAATGATTATAAATTTTAGTCAAATGGCAAAAGCAACGATCTTTTTTATTGCAATCGCCTGGCTGTTCATGCCTGGTGCAGTGCATGCCGGTGACACAATGTATGTTCATCTGGTCGAAGGGGATATAGTAAAAATTGCGGTCAGCTCAATAGATAGTATTGTTTTTTATGCCGATACAACAGAGGAAGTCATCACCGTGACCGATTTCGACGGCAATGTATATTCTACAGTAACAATAGGCAATCAGACATGGATGGCAGAGAACCTGAGGACTACCCATTATGCCGACGGAACACCAATTCCATGTGTTGTTACAAGCGACGACTGGAATATGTTAGGACCCGACGATAAGGCCTACTGCTGGTATAATAATGATAGTGCTGCAAATGCAATTCACTATGGAGCTTTCTATACCTATGCCGCTGCGGTGAACAGTGAAACAGGGGGTATCGATAAATCGGGGGAAGGACAGGGGGTATGTCCAACCGGCTGGCATGTGCCAAGCGATGCAGAATGGACAGAATTGGAGAACTACCTTGCGGGCAACGGGTATAATTATGACGGCTCCATTGGCGGTGGGAGAGCAAAAATAGCTAAAGCCTTAGCAGCATCTTCTGGCTGGCAATCGTCGACGGTCACAGGCTCTGCGGGTAATACCGATTATCCTGAATATCGAAATAAATCAGGCTTTACAGCTCTTCCGGCTGGCCAACGAAGCAGCAACGGAGTATTTTGTTGCATACTACAATACGGATGCTGGTGGAGCGCTACCAGGTACGACGAGGACTCAGGGTGGCTTCGCTATATAGGTTATGTGAATAGCAATGTTGTCAGAGAATTTACCTATAATGAGATGGGAAATTCGGTCCGCTGTATTAAAGACTAATACTCAAAGTAATGAAAACGATATACTTTTACATTGTCCTCTTTCTTAATCTCCATCTTATCTGTTTGCAGGCTCAACATTCACTTTATGTTAAGGCGAAAAATGGAACGCAGAATGAATACAGCATAAATGAGATCAGGAAACTGGAATTCAATGAGGGAAATATGACTGTCAGCAAAACGGACGGTTCATCAGCGATGTATGCACTTATTGATATAGGATATCTTAGCTTCACTGATTACAATCCCGGAATATTCAACCTTCCCGGGCAGGAGCTGAACGCTGCTAATATATTTCCTAACCCGGTCGAGGATCAGTTAACTATAATATGGCCATCAGCATTAACTGGTATCAATACTATCTACTTAGAAATTATAGATATAATGGGCAGTATCATCTTAACTGAATGTATTGATAATATATCAGGGACTGACCGGCATTCAATCTGCGTAACCCGGCTGCCGAAGGGAATATATTTGTTCCGGATATCCGACGGCAGAACAATACAGGTGATGAAGTTCTATAAAAAATAGCGGGGTATCGCATTTGTAACTTCTTGAATGGGGCAAAATCTGAGCTACTCTTCTAGTTGTTGCGGATCTGACAAGACATAATTCGTGCTACTGCCAACATCAGTGCTAAAAGTTAATTCCAAACTAGCAAAAGGCTTATGGCCAATAGCTTTTATCTGCCGAGGTGAAACGAAGGAGAATTAATGTCAGCAGTCTGCAGCCTACAGCCTAATCCCCTACATTTTTACCATTGATTTTCTTATACCCCACACAATTAAGCAACTTCTGCCTCCTGATGATACCTGTAAATGTTTATTGAATTTTCTATCTTTATGCCCTCCACGTCAAACCGAGTAATATCAGTAGGAATGAATAGAATTGAATGCTTTTTATTAGGAAGTGTGATATCCGGAATTATTCTCTTTACAGCGTTCAATTGCAGCAAGGAAAAGGATGTTAATAACACCAACGGCAGGACAACTGCATTATTCAACGATGAGTTGGAGTATGGTACACTGACCGACCAGGATGGCAATATTTATAAAACAATAACTATTGGCAATCAGGTATGGATGGCGGAAAACCTGCGTACCACAAAATACAACGATGGCACAGCAATACCCAATGTAACAGGCAAATCAGAATGGTGCGCATTAACTACCGGAGCATATTGCAACTATAATAATACCAAGAATGTCGATACAATAAGTACATATGGAAGGATCTACAACTGGTACGCAGTAAATACCGGCAAGCTGGCTCCTCCGGGATGGCATGTTCCTAACGATGAGGATTGGAGAACCCTGACAGACTATTTGGGAGGGGAGTTGCCTGCAGGAGGAAAACTCAAAGAAAAAGATACAACGCACTGGTTAAGTCCCAATACCGGAGCTGATAATAGTAGTGGGTTCACAGCTTTACCTGCCGGAGCCCGTTGTTTTTGGGAAGGTGATTCAATATTTGGTGGAATGGGCTGGTCAAGTATCTGGTGGAGTACCGACCTCTGGTACGGAGATGTCTGGATTAAATTAATTGTCAGCAATCACAGCAATGCATACCTGCATGCAGTCAACCTCGAAAATAATGTGTATGGTTTTTCTGTCCGTTGCCTGAAAGACTAATAGACTGTTTGAAGTATTGTGATCCTTAGTATCCCGAATACATTGTGGATTATCTCTTTATGGCAGAAAGGGAATATAACTCACCTCATGTCATGAGTATTCCGACTGTTTACGCACATTTTCGAGCACTTTTTTTCTCACAGAAAATGCTGATGTTAATGCAGATTGTTGCAGCTGAGTGTGTAGGTGGAAAGTACTAAACACCATCTGTTTTCAGTACATTAGAAATTGTGAACCGAATCTGGTTTAAATATCTATCTTTGTCGTCTAATTCCGTATTATGTATTTATCCTCCCCGTTAACTTTTTCCACCATTATCCCTGAAATTACGTTAAGATTTGCACAGCAGAAAGCGCTTGGTTTTATCGACGAAGAGCCCTTGACTTATGCACAGATGGGGAGATACATAGAAGCGTTGAAAGCATTCATTGAGAAGCTGGGCATACAACAGGGCGACAGGGTCGTTATATATAGCCAGAATATGCCTAACTGGGGACTGGTATACTTTGCCCTTCAGTGTATGGGTGCGGTGGTAGTGCCGGTACTGCCCGACTTCAATACCCGCGAGTTGCAAAATGTGTTGCAACATTCGGAAACAAAAGCCCTGTTTATTTCCGAAAGTCTGGAACATAGGCTGGTAGGATTACAAAAAGATTTTATTGAAACGATCATACGTATCGATACCTTCAAGGTACTGGAAGGTAGACGCAAGGATGTTTTATTCGACCCTGACGCAAGAATTACCGGCACATACACTACCGATGAACACAGTCTTGCCGTATTGCTGTACACTTCAGGTACCACCGGAGACCCTAAAGGAGTTATGCTGTCGCAACACAATGTAATCATCAACGCAATGCAGGGTGGTGGAGTGCAGACGATTTCGCCACAGGATAAATTTCTATCTGTATTGCCGCTGGCACATACTTACGAAAATACGCTGGGACTTATTCTACCAATGCTTTTCGGGGCGAGTGTTACCTACCTTCGCAAACCACCTAGCGCAGGGGTATTGATACCTGCCATGCAAAGTCTGAAACCGGAGCTGATGCTGACCGTCCCAATGATCATTGAAAAGGTATACAAAAGCAGCATACTGCCGAAAATTCAGCAGACAGTGATTACACGCTTTTTATTCAACTATCGCCTAACCCGGAAACTGTTACATCGGCTCGCTGGAAAGAAATTATTCAAGACCTTTGGAGGTAGGTTGAAGTTCTTTGGTATTGGGGGGGCTAAGCTCGACCCTGTTGTGGAACAATTCTTAAGAGACGCCCGTTTTCCATATGCTATAGGGTATGGGCTTACCGAAACATCGCCATTGCTGGCCGGTTCGAATCCTTCTCAGACAAAATTTCAGGCTATCGGGCCTGCAGTCGTTAATTGTGAGCTTACGATCAACGATCCTGATCCTGTTAGCGGCGAAGGTGAAATATGGGCCAAAGGGCCGAACATTATGCTGGGATACTATAAAAATGAGACTGCCACCCGCGAAGTATTTTCAGACGATGGCTGGTTTAGGACCGGCGACCTGGGAGTATTCGACAGGAGTGGATGGCTGAGCCATAAGGGCCGCCTAAAAAACCTGATAGTAGGTGCCAATGGTGAAAATATCTACCCTGAAGAGATTGAATCGTTGATCAATAATTTTCGCAACGTTGTCGACTCGGTGGTACTTCAGAAAAACGGTAAACTGGTAGCATTAGTGCACTTTAACCGCGAGGAACTGGAACAAAAACTCAGGGAAGTGTCGGCCGGCTTCACCCACAAGGTGGACGAAAAAATCGGGGAGCTCACACGGAAAGTTGATACCGCCATTGAAGAGCTGGCCGGAGAACTACATAAATACATCAATACCCGGGTGAACAAAATCTCACGCATCCAAATGCTCATTATCCAACCGGAACCCTTTCAGAAAACCGCTACGCAAAAAATTAAAAGATATTTGTACTAACCGGCCTCTGAATGATTGATATATCGATCTGGCATTCCCAACATTAATACTGGTTAAAGAATAAAGACAACAGACAATGCATAAGCCGTCCTAACCACCTGGAATCTTCGAAAAAGAAATGGATTAGCTATGTCACGGACCGATTTTTAATAATTTCGTTCAATAACAAGCGAAATATTCCTGATATTTAATCAGGACAAATTAATAATATAGAGTAAATATGAAGAAAACACTGGTTATTTTATTTCTTATCAAAGTTATTATTCCAGACGCTCAGGGAGCCGATGCACAAGGTCTTCAGGTTAAATCAGTCGACGATAAATTAATACGATGCATCTGTAATGATAAGCCGGATAACTGTTGGAAGAATAACACTTATATAAAAGATCAATCGGAAATACGCAGCAATAGAGAAGCAAATCATAATCATGAAATTGGGTTAAGAAGTGCGAAAAAGTCAGATGAAAACGATAGCTTAAAGTCAGAAAATAAACAAGGGAGCAGCAAGGAGTTGAAACAGAATAAAGAAGGGATTACAGGATATAACTTTGAAACATACGAAACAAAAGCAGTATTTGAGATTTTTTTGGAGGTGGGGAAAAGATGGTCAAATACAAATTTGAATGATATCTCCCTTTTTAAAAATAATGAATTTGTTGAAAAGAATTCACTACTCGTAGGAATCGGTTATTGCAGATCTAATCTCAACTTAAAAGGCCATAAGATATTATTTCAGACAGCTATTCTTTATAATATATACAGCATTACGATTGAGGAAAGAACAAGGCCTGAACTATCTTTTATGGCTGCTCGGATTCCGATATTATTTGGTTATGCCTTTTCGTTAAATAAATTGGATCCTTATTTTTCTGCCGGATTTCAGTCGGCAATTAAATTAACCTACAAATCCCACAATACCTTTTTACAGGAATATGCTCTTCTCTCCATAGGGCCAGAGGTAAATGCGGGCATAAAATACGCCCTGACACAACACGTTGTTGCCGAACTTAATGGGTCATATCTGTATGAATTCAAAAGCATCTTGTCATGGCAGCAACATTGCGCAAATGTATTTTCCATACAGGCAAAGCTGGGGTATAGATTTTAAACAAAAGGTATTTCTTATATCGTCGGAAAAGTCATCCTTATACGAAAAGTTAAGAGTGCTGTCAGATTAACTTCCTTATTCAATTAAAAGTAAATCACATAATTGACACGGTACAACTTTTATTAAGTCATCCGGCGCTAGTTTTAACTGCATTCCCCTGATACCTGCACTGACAAATATGAAATCAAAGAGAATGCAACACTCATCTATGAAGGTCGGATAATTCTTCTTCATCCCGATGGGTGAACAACCTCCCCGGATGTATCCTGTAATATCGAAAATCTCTTTCACGGGAACCATGGCAACACTTTTATTGCCGGATATACGTGCAGCCTTTTTCAGATCGAGTTCTTCTGCCCCGGGAATGATACATATAAAAATGCCGGTTCTATCACCTCGTAATACCAATGTTTTAAAAACCTGATCGGCATCTTGTTTTAACTTCTCTGCTACTGCTGTTGCGCTCAGGTCCGATTCATCCACTTCATAGGCAATTAATTCATACGTAATACCCCGACTGTCAAGTATTCGGGCTGCATTGGTTTTCGTCATAACTCATTGTTCTCAAATTTTTCAATCATCTCACCCGCAATACTAATATTCAGTGAATAAGCGGGAAGATTTCCACGGGTGAACCACGCGGCTTCTGCAATTTCTTTTTCATCGATGGAAATGGGCTGGTTATCGTCTGCTTCAGCTATAAAACCCACCATCATCGAACCGGAAAGGGGCCAGGGCTGACTTTTATAGTAACGGATGTTCTTTATTTCCAGTCCCACCTCTTCTTTAACTTCGCGCTTTATAGCATCTTCAAGCGATTCTCCGACATCAACATACCCGGCGATGAGTGAATACCAGTTACCTGCGTAATGTAATCCACGGGCAAGTAGTATTTTATCGTTACAGATTATTGCTGCTATAACAGCCGGCGATATTTTCGGGAAGACTATAGTATTGCATTTCGGACATATCAGCGCTCTTTCATCAGGCTTCTGTTGTGTTTCTAATCCGCATTTCCCGCAATATTTATTGTGTACATACCAGTTCATCAGATTGAAACCAACCATACTTACCCATGCTATCTCATATTGCCTGGTCTTACGGAAGAAGCCGGTATCCTTGTAGGTAAACCGGGATTCATCTGCCTTCAGGTCATCCGTGATGAGAAAACACGGAACTTCATCCAGCGTAAATAAAAATGTATTTGTTGTTCTGTCTGAAATTTCCGGGAAATCGCTTTTCCTTGGAATTTCTAATGCATTGCCGCAGATTTTAAGTAATAACGTATTTTCTTTATAATGAAGGACAAAATCCTTTTCTTCTATATTTTTGTTTGAGAGATACTTATTATTTAAACGATGGGGATGAATTTCATGAAGCATGCTGATTGCTGATTAATTTCGATTGTTTCTCGAAACGATAGTTAATTGTGCGAAGATAAACAGAATAATCCATCAACGCTCGTGAACGCAACCACCATTGTTCACACCATCGCGTCATAAATTATTTAAATCCGATGAAGCCCCGGAAAATAATATCAGGAGGACAAACAGGAGTCGATCAGGCTGCATTAAGCGTTGCGCTTGAATCAGGTATTGAATGTGGAGGCTGGTGTCCGCCCGGACGGGTTTGTGAATCCGGAAAAATACCGGTTCAGTTTCCCTTAACCGAAACACCTTACGATAGGAGTGAAAAAGCCGGCGATATTCCACGTTCATTACGGACGGAATGGAATGTCAGGGATGCCGATGCAACGCTGATTTTAAAATCAGGAAGTATTCCGTCAGATCAGGGAACTGAATGGACCATTCAATGTATAGCAAGCTACCGGAAGCTTAGCCTGATTGTCGACCTCGATGACGAAAGTGCCTCTCAAAAAATTGCCGGTTGGCTCAGAGTGAATAAAATACAGGTATTAAACGTAGCAGGGCCGAGTGAAAATTCAGTGAGTGGTATATATGCAAAGACGTTTAAAACACTGATGAAGGCATTACATTGGGTTTGACCCCTCATAACGTAAACATGCCACGCCTCTTTCTGCAAGCTTGATGCTTGCGGAATATGAGAGAGTTAACTCAGCCTCCTTCGCGTCCCGCATAGCGGGATTCTTTGCATTTTCTGTGTGAACCTTAGTGAAGAGTTCTCATCCATGGCTAAACTAAAATCAATTATTACTGGCTGACTTATCTTGACTTCCCTACCATTTATCATTTGAAAAGGCAAAAGTTTCGACTAAATTGGCTGTAATCTGATAATCACATTCTGTTCATTCTAAATGATTCTAATCTGTCATGCAAAAGAAGCATTCACATCATACATTCCGATATGGTGAAGATACTATGACCATCGGCCAGGCTATTAATCTTGTCCGGGGATACCATCAGGCTGAATTATCTGCTTCTGCCCTGGAAAAAATCCGCAATAATCGCGATGTGGTAGAAAAGATTGTTCATAAAAAAGAAATGGTATACGGTATCAATACGGGTTTTGGCCCTTTATGCACTACACTAATAAGTGAAGAAGATACCAAGAAGCTTCAATACAACCTATTGAAGAGTCATAGTGTGGGAGTCGGCAGGCTGGTCGACATTGAAATTGCCAGGCTGATGATGATCCTTAAAGTCCATTCTTTGTCGAAAGCTTATTCAGGAGTCTCTCCCGATACGATAAAACGTATTATCTGGCATATCGAGAACGATGTGATACCCTGTGTTCCTGAGCAGGGTTCGGTGGGAGCCTCCGGCGATCTGGCCCCGCTGGCACATCTTTTCCTCCCGTTAATCGGATTGGGAACCGTCTGGTATAAGAACGAGATCAGACCTGCTGCTGAGGTACTAAGCCAGTTCAGTATGCAGCCTGTTGAGCTCGGACCGAAAGAGGGTCTGGCACTGATCAACGGCACACAGTTCATGAGTGCATATGCCCTCATGATACTTGAAAGAATGCAGAACTGTCTCGACCATGCCGATATCATTGCAGCGATCAGCCTCGAAGCCATGATGGGTTCGGTGAAAAGCTTTGATGAAGAGTTGCATACGTTGCGTCCGTATTCCGGAAGTATCTATGTTGCCGAGCGGATGAGAAATCTTCTGCATAATTCCGAAATCGTTGAATCGCATCGTAACTGCACACGGGTGCAGGATCCTTACTCTCTACGTTGCATTCCGCAGGTGCACGGAGCTTCGCGAAATGCATGGCTTCATCTGAAAGACATCATGCTGACTGAAATAAATTCAGTGACCGATAATCCAATCATCTTTTCTGAAGAAAAGACCATTGGCGGCGGACATTTTCACGGACAACCAATAGCGCTGCCCATCGACTATGCAGGGCTTGCTGCAGCCGAGCTGGGGAATATTTCCGATAGGCGTATATACCTGTCTATGATCGAAAGTGTTCCGGGGTTACCTAAATTATTGATGGCGCATACCGGCCTGAATTCGGGTTTTATGATATTACAATATACTTCGGCAGCCCTTGTGAGCGAAAACAAAAGCTTATGTTTTCCGGCCAGTGCCGATAGCATCCCCACCTCCATTGGCCAGGAAGATCATGTTAGCATGGGTTCTATAAGTGCCAGGAAGACATTGCAGATAGTCGATAACCTGGAAAAGATTCTTGCTATTGAATTGATTACTGCAGCACAAGGATTCGATTTTCGTAAACCCCTTAAATCGGGTATCCTGGTCGATGCCGCTCATAACCTGATCCGCGATCATATTTCATTTGCCGATAGCGACCGTATTTTCGCTGATGACATAGAAAAAGCCATTATCCTGATACGCTCAAAAGAGTTGATTCAACATCTTAACGAAGTAGCAAAAAAGAATACGATCAAATTTCAAAACGAAGAACATGAAGTATTTGGAATTTATTGATAAATACGCCACACATCCTGACTATCATTCACCTACAGGTAGCCAGCTGAATGCAAAATCGTGGCAGACGGAAGCTCCTTTAAGAATGTTGCTGAATAACCTGAATGCTGAGGTTGCAGAAGACCCGTCGAACCTGATCGTATATGGAGGGACAGGCCAGGCGGCGCGCAGTCCCGAAGCAGTAAAAGAAATCATCCGTATATTGCTCGATTTGGATGAGGACCATTCTCTGTTGGTGCAATCGGGGAAACCTGTTGGCATTGTGCGTACCCATCCGCAGGCTCCGCGTGTCTTCATAGCAAACAGCAACCTGATACCAGCCTGGGCGACATGGGAACATTTCGAAGAATTGAAATCGCGCGGACTGATGATGTATGGACAGATGACCGCGGGCAGCTGGATCTACATAGGAACCCAGGGGATCCTGCAGGGTACATTCGAAACCTTTGCTGAATGCGGTAGAAAATATTTTAATGGCGATCTTCGATACAAACTACTCGTAACAGGCGGATTAGGTGGGATGGGAGGGGCTCAGCCATTAGCAGCAACCATGGCAGGAGCAACTTTCCTGGGTGTGGACGTTGACCCCGAACGGATAAAAAAGCGGCTTCAGACCCGGTATATCGACCGCATGGTTACCAGTTATGAAGAAGCCAAGCGCCTGGTGCTTGAAGCCAAAAACAAGGGCAATGCCCTTTCTGTAGGATTGGTCGGGAATATTGGTGATGTCCTTGAAAAACTATTGAACGATAATATTGTACCGGATGTATTGACCGACCAGACATCGGCACACGACCCGGTAAACGGGTATGTACCCCATGGGATAACCCTGCAGGAAGCTTTGAAGTTAAGGAAAAACAACCCTATTGAATATAAGAAACGTGCCCTGAAAAGCATGGCACGTCATGTGAGTTTTATGCTCGAGATGCAGAAACGGGGAAGTATTACCTTCGATTATGGCAATAATCTACGGGAGTTTGCACGGCAGGGGGGAGAGGCAAATGCTTTCAATTACAAGGGATTTATTCCCGAATTTATTCGCCCCCTGTTCTGCGAGGGGAAAGGCCCCTTCCGCTGGGCGGCGTTATCGGGAGACCCCGAAGATATTCATACTACCGACAAGGCTATTATGGAAACCTTCCCGAAGAACGATAAGCTCATTAAATGGTTAACCGAAGCGCAGACGAAGGTCGCTTTCCAGGGATTGCCCAGCCGCATTTGCTGGTTAGGAATGGGAGAAAGAGAGAAAGCCGGGTTGTTGTTCAACAGGCTTGTGAAGGAGAAAAAACTCAAAGCGCCTGTTGTCATCGGCCGTGATCACCTCGATTGCGGATCGGTGGCATCGCCCAACCGCGAAACAGAGGATATGCCCGATAAAACCGATGCTGTTTCGGACTGGCCATTATTAAACCTTATGGCGAACACAGGAGGAGGCGCCACATGGGTTTCATTCCATCATGGGGGAGGAGTGGGGATAGGCTATTCACAGCATGCCGGTATGGTGGTGGTAGCCGATGGGACCGATCGTGCAGCAGCGTGCCTTAAACGTGTGCTTCATAACGACCCTGCCATGGGAATATTCCGTCACGCTGACGCAGGATATCCTGTTGCCATCGAAAATCGTAAGCGTTTTAATCTTAATTTTTAATACATGAAACTGATAGGCCCTTTCAAACAACTGCTTTCCATGGACGGATTGCCCGAAAAAGGTCCCCTGTCCGACGATCAGCTTAAAATCATTAACAATGCCGGAATAATGGTCAGCGAAGGAAAAATCAAGCTTATCGGTGATTTTCTGGAACTGAAAAATCAGATCAATCCATCTACTATTGAACATCTGGAGGGTGAATATGTGGCATTCCCCGGAATGATCGACGTCCATACCCATATATGTTGGACTGGCTCACGCGCCAACGATTATGCCATGAGGCTCTCAGGGAAAACATACCTTGAGATAGCTGCTGCAGGCGGGGGTATCTGGGACACTGTGTTAAAAACAAGGTCTGCTACATTACAGGAATTAGCCGGACTTACACTGCATCGTGCCAATTTATTACTTAAACGGGGAATCACTACAATCGAGGTGAAAAGCGGATACGGATTGACCGTCGACCAGGAGCTAAAGATGCTTGAAGCGATTGACCAGGCCAATACTAATTCGTCAGCTGATCTGTTTGCTACCTGCCTGGCCGCGCATATCATCCCTAAAGATTTTCAGGGTGATGAAAGTGAATATCTCGGTTCCATTATCAATGAGCTGTTACCCCAGGTGCTCGTGAAAAAACTTGCACAGCGGGTAGATATATACATCGACCAGGGAGCATTTTCAATTGATGCCGCCCGCAACTATCTGTTAAAAGCGAAAGAACTGGGTTTCGGCATTGCAATTCATGGCGACCAGTTTACATCGGGTACGGCTTCTCTGGCACTCGAAGTTGAAGCATTGAGTATGGATCATCTCGAGGCTGCCGATGACAACGAAATAACTGCACTTGCAAAAGGGAATACCATCCCTGTGGCGCTTCCCTGTGCTTCTCTCGGGTTGGGCGAACCATTTGCTCCTGCCCGTAAATTGCTCGATGCTGGCACTTCACTGGTAATTGCTTCCGATTGGAATCCGGGCTCTGCCCCAATGGGTAACCTGCTTCTTGGCGCTGCTGTGTTGGGTGCAGCACAAAAGCTGTCCATGGCTGAAACATGGGCTGCTGTTACATGCCGGGCTGCAAAGGCATTGAATAAAACTGACCGGGGGATATTGAAAAATGGTAATTTAGCAGATATTATTGCGTTCAAGACCAATAATTACAAAGAAATATTGTATCACCAGGGGCAATTAAGACCTGAGAAAGTCTGGAAAAACGGAGTAATCTGCTAATTTGGTAACGGGTTATTTTAAACATTAATCAGTATACAAAAATGCAACTATAGATTTATTGGCTCAATATCAATTGAATACATCAGTACATTAAAAGAAAACTATATGAAAAGGATCATCGAATGTGTTCCCAATTTCAGCGAAGGTAATAACATCGACGTAATTAACCAGATCACAGCGGTCGTACAATCGGTAGACGGCGTGAAGCTGATCGATGTAGATCCCGGAAAAGCCACTAACCGGACCGTGGTTACATTTGTCGGTTCTCCTGAAGAAGTTTGCGAAGCAGCCTTTCGGGCGGTTCAGAAAGCGGCCCAGCTTATCGATATGCGCAAACATAAAGGAGAACATCCGCGTTTTGGTGCTACCGATGTATTACCATTGGTTCCTGTGGCAGGCATAAGCATGGAAGAAACAACGGAATATGCCAGGAAACTGGGTAAACGCATTGGTGAAGAGCTTGGAATTCCTGTTTACTTATACGAATTTGCCGCCTCGGAAGAGAAAAGAAAAAACCTGGCCAACTGTCGCGCTGGTGAATACGAAGGATTACCCAGGAAACTTATCGACCCCGAATGGAAACCCGATTACGGCCCTGCCGAGTTTAATCAACAGGTAGCTAAAACAGGGGCAACAGCCGTGAGCGCACGCAATTTCCTGATCGCCTATAATGTGAATCTGAATACTACTTCTACCCGCACTGCTAATTCTATTGCCTTCGATATACGTGAAAAAGGGAGGGTAAAGAGGGAAGGCGGTATATCAACAGGCAAACCATTGAAAGATGAACATGGGAATACCATTTATGAACCGGGGATGTTAAAAGCAGTAAAAGGAATCGGCTGGTATATCGAAGAATACGGCATTACCCAGCTTTCATTCAACCTGACCGATATCACAGTAACCTCAATACACCAGGTATTTGAGGCAGCTTGTCAACGCGCCGAAGTACGTGGCGTCCGTGTTACAGGTTCCGAACTCATAGGAGTAATACCCTTACAGGCTATGCTCGATGCGGGACGATATTTTTTGCATAAACAAAAACGATCAGCTGGTATTGCCGATGAAGAGATCATTAAGATCGCTGTTAGATCAATGGGATTAGATGACCTGGCACCTTTTGATCCGAAGAAAAAAATTATTGAATACCTGATTGAAGACCAGTCTGAAAAGAAGCTTACCGGGCTAAGTGTTAAAAAGTTTATCCAGGAAACGGCCTCCGATTCACCCGCTCCGGGAGGAGGTTCGGTATCGGCGTCCATGGGTGCCATGGGAGCTGCATTGGGAACTATGGTGGCTAACTTGTCGGCACATAAAAAAGGATGGGAAGATCGATGGGAAGAGTTTGCCTCCCGGGCAGAACAGGGGAAGATCTATCTTGATCAGTTGATGAACCTGATTGATGAAGATACCAGGGCTTTTAATGCCATTATGGATGCATATAAACTACCCAAGGAAAGTGAGAGGGAGAAACAGCAACGTAGCGAGGCTATTCAGCAGGCAACACGTTATGCCATAGAGGTTCCTTTGAAAGTGATGCGGTTAAGCCTTGAGTCGATGGAAGTAATGAAGGAAATGGCTGAGAAGGGTAACCCTAACTCGATCACCGATGCTGCCGTGGGCGCACTGGCCGCCAGATCTGCCGTGCTGGGCGCCGGATTGAATGTTAAGATCAATGCAAAAGGACTAACCGATAAGGCATTTGCTGAAAAATGCATCAAAGAGGCTGAAAATATTGAGAAAAAGGCAATTCAATACGAAGAGGCTATTCTGGCGGTTGTGAATAGGGAGCTTGAGTAATATTATTTTTGAGTCAATTTTTACTGGTTTGCGTGTCGACTACTACCTGAATTTTGTCAACATTGCTGACTGGCCTGCCGAACCTGGTAATACAGGAGGGAAAGTAAAGGATAATACAGCGACTGTTAACCTTACAATCGGGTATAAGCTATAGTATTTTTTTGCTTTTTTAGTTGAGTCGATAGTTGTTAACCAATAAATTCCTTGCTTGAAACAAACTTGCCATTCAGCTTTCAACTATTTTGTCTATATTCCACCTGTAAACTAGTAATCTCACTGAATGGCTTCAAGTACATCCCGACTTCATGTAGTCGATGCCCTGCGGGGTTTTGCTATTGTCTCAATTATGCTGCTACACAATATTGAGCATTTCGATTTTTATTTCACTCCTGCAAATCTTCCTCCCTGGATGGTGAAACTGGACAAGAGCATTTGGGATACATTGTTCTTTCTTTTTGGAGGAAAATCATATGCCATTTTCGCCCTGCTTTTCGGCCTCACTTTCTTCATACAATCCAATAACCAGGAGAAAATGGGTAAGGATTTCAGGTTGCGGTTTGCCTGGCGCTTACTATTACTGTTATGTTTCGGGTTTATCAATTCAGCCTTTTACGAAGGTGATATTCTTACAACCTACGCCCTGATAGGATTTTTTATAATTCCTTTTGCTAAACTGAGCAACAAAGCAGTTTTCTGGATTGCACTCTTCCTTATGTTTCAACCCTATGAATGGATTAACTTCTTCCTGTCGCTACAACATCCCGATATGAAAATGGCCGACCCTGTTTCATGGTCGTACTTCGGAAAAATGGGCGAATACCTTTCTTCCGGCAATTCACTGATTGATGCCTGGATCGGTAACCTGACCAATGGCAGGGTAGCTGTTTTTATCTGGACATGGGAGACGGGGAGAGTATTTCAAACCCTCTCGCTGTTCCTGTTCGGTATGCTGGCCGGGCGCATGTCATTATTTGTAATCTCCGAATCATCATTAAAATTCTGGAGAAGAACACTGATCATTGCTGCAGTAACCTTCATCCCTCTTTTCATAATAAAAAATAATCTCAATAACTGGATTGTCAGCGAAGCTATACGCCGGCCTCTGGTAACGATCGAAACCTCATGGTCGAATATGGCTTTCATGCTGGTGCTGGTATCAGGGTTTGTATTGCTGTTTAAAACAATCTCAGGCCACAGGGCGCTGAATATTTTCTCCTATATGGGGCGTATGAGCCTTTCAAATTATATGATTCAGTCCATTCTGGGTTCATTTATCTATTTTGGTTTTGGGCTTGGACTTTATCAATATACGGGAGCTACCTACAGCGTTCTGATCGGTATTGTCCTGGCAGTCCTGCAGGGATTCTTCAGCTACTGGTGGTTTAAACACCATACCATGGGACCGCTTGAAAACATCTGGCATAAACTTACCTGGATCGGAGATAATTAATACAAAACAGGTTCTACGCTCATCAGTTTCAGGTACTACGTTAATTGTGTGAAATTCTTATTAATTCTGCACTATTTAACTTCAACATTTGCATCAATCTGCAATCTGACTTTATTAACTTAGTAGAATAGTTTAATATGATTATCCGCAATGGTGCCATGAAACAATATATAATTAATAAAACAACACAC
>CAZWIU010000037.1:0-37311 GCA_964634105.1 uncultured Bacteroidales bacterium
AATTTAATTTTTGCTAATAATTTATGCTGAGAAAATCAGCAAACCCTAATTTAATGCTGAAAACCGATCAGAAGCAGCAAGCAATCAGTAATTGTTTGATATACTCTGGGCAATCGGCGATTTATTAACAAACTGCCCTTTATTTAGGGGTATTCATTAATTTTGAGTAAAATGTATTCCTGATGAAAAAATTCTGGTTTCTATTACCGGTTACTCTTTCTTACTTCTTGACTCTGTCAGGTCAACGAAGTGAAAGTGAGATTGCTCTTCGCGAATATTTTATCGATGCCGAATTTTTTCTTGAACAGGAATATTATATCGATGCTTTAAGTGATTATATGCAGGTATATAAGCGAGGTTACAAAGATAATCCCAATATAAATTATCGTATAGGGATTTGTTATTTGAAAATACCTGGCCAAAAGGATAAGTCCATAGCATATCTTGAGAAAGCTGCTGCATCTGCCTCTCCAAAGTATAAAGAGAGCTCGCTGAATGAGAAAAATGCACCTATTGATGTATATCTGTATCTCGGGAATGCATATCGTGTTAATAATCGTCTTACCGATGCTATAAATGCCTACCAGAAATACAAAACATTACTTCCGGAAGATGAAGTAAACCTGCATCAGTATGCCGATAAACAGATAGAAGCATGCAAAGTGGCACAGGAATTTATGAGCAGGCCCGTGGGTTTGACATTTGAAGATATTGGCGATGATCTTAACAGTAGCAGCGACGACTATAACCCTGTTGTATCCGGCGATGGTTCTACTCTTGCCTTTATGCATAAATTACCATTTTACGATGCTATCTATATCTCAAGATTTGTAGACGGGCACTGGTCAAAACCCGAAAACATCACACCCCAGGTTATGTCCGATGGGAACCAATTTGTAACCGATCTTTCATACGATGGAAAGACGTTGTACCTCTCCGTCCAGGACGAATTCAACAGCGATATCTATACAAGCAAGTATGTCGATAACCGTTGGACACCATCAGAATCGATGGGCCCGGAAATTAACACCAAGTACTGGGAATCGCATGCTTCAATTTCTGAAGATGGTAATACTCTTTATTTTGCAAGTAATCGTACAGGAGGTGCTGGCAATATGGATCTGTATATGTCGAAAAAAAATGCCCTTGGCATATTCGGACCTGCACAGAATATTAAGGAATTGAATACCGATCTGAATGAGGATACACCCTTTGTTACATCCGATGGGAAATGCCTGTACTTTAGTTCACAAGGATATGCTAACATGGGGGGATACGACATATTCGTATCTAAATTGAGCCGGTCAGGTAAATGGACAACCCCGGAAAATCTTGGATACCCGGTGAGTACTACCGACGACGATCTGTTTTATTTTCCGTTGAATGATGGAGCGATGGCATATATGGCCAGGGTTGTTGACACCGGATTTGGAGCAATGGATATGTTCAGGATCGTTTATACTCCGGAATCCATCGAAAGTATTGCTGAACTAGCCAGGGACACAGAACTTCCGGTATTAGCCGAACAAAAAGAAACCGAAAAATCCACAGAACCAATCGTTGAGCAGCCGGTTGAAAAGGTAGCAGAGTCTGTTGAGACTGCTGTTGTAACTGATACCACAAGCAAGGAAGCAGTGGTAGCCGAAACTGAACAGATAGAGGAGAAACCTGTGCAGGAAATTGAGGTTAAGACATTCGAAATAAGTCCTGTATTCTTTGAATTCGACCGGTCGCAGCTTTCCGAAAAAGGAAAGATGGAACTTAACAAGATAGCAGAATTCCTTAAGGAGTATGGTGATCTTAAACTTGTCCTGTATGGGTTTGCCGATGCACTTGGGCCGGATACATATAACCTGAGCCTTTCGCAACGGAGAGCTGCTTCAGCACTGAATTACCTGGTTTCAAAAGGTATTCAGGCAAACAGGATCAAGGCTGTTGGTAAAGGGGAAACGGAGTTTATTGCGCCCAATACGCATCCTGATGGATCTGATAATCCCGAAGGGAGGAAATTTAACCGTAGGGTAGAGTTCGAAATCTCCGGAATTAACACGAACCTGTTAATCATTAAGAGGATCGATCCCGTGCCAGTTGATTTAAGAATACACGAGAAATAAAACGAGGCACAGGTTCCTGTGCCTTTTTTCTCTATTCCGGGATATAACATCTTGATAACATTTTATACAACCTCCACGGCTTTTTCCTATTTTTGAAGTAATCAAACTGGCTATCCATGAAAAAGTTATTGTTAGCTATAGTAATCGTATTCGGTCCGGCTATAGCAAATTCATACTGCCAGACACACGACAAGCTTCAGGAGTATTTCGACGAAGGACAATATTTTTTTAACAGAGGTGATTTTCAGGATGCTTTGTATTATTACTTTCAATTGTTAAGAGCCGATTCAACCAATGCTAATTTCAATTACAAAGTCGGTGAATGTTACCTCAATATAGCAGGGAAAGAGCACCTGGCAATACCATATTTTGAATTAGCAGCAAAAAATACAGTGCCGAAAAAATCCTATAAGAAAAAATCAATTGAGGAAACGGCAGCCCCTCTGCATGTTTTATTTTATCTTGGGAATGCATACAGGATGAATAATGAGCTCGATAAAGCCCTTCAATGCTACCTGAAATTCATCGATTCTCCTTTCTTCTATGGAAACTATAATCAAAATGTAGTAGAAAAAGAAATTAAAACCTGCGAACGGGCTAAAATCATTCAGGATGCTAAGATAGACTATGATCTTATTAACCTGGGTGAAGCAATAAATTCAGATTTTTCAGAGGAGAGACCAGTAATTTCAGGCGATGGAAATACACTTGTCTTTATCAGAAAACTGAAGTTTTATGATGCCATTTTCTGTTCAAGGAAAGTAAACGATGTATGGACACAAGCTGTAAATATTAATCCTGAGATTCTTTCCGATGGCGAGTACTATCCATCCGGGTTGGATTATACCGGGAAAACCCTGCTGCTTGTGAAACGGGATGGCGATAGCTATGACATTTATACATCCGGTTTTGATGGTGAAAAATGGTCCAATGCTGTACGCATGGGGGGAAACATTAATACTCTTTCTGAGGAAACTCATGCCAGCTTCAGTCCGGATAACAAATGTATGTTAATTACAAGCAACAGACCCGGAGGAAAGGGAGGATTCGATTTATATTTATCACGGCAGAATAGTACAGGAGGTTGGAAGAAACCGACAAACCTTGGAAAGAATATTAATACCGACTTTGATGAATCCAGCGGCTATCTTACAGGCAATCCGGATGTGCTATTCTTCAGTTCTCAAGGTCATTATACTATGGGAGGTTTTGATATCTTCTATAGTAAAAAGAATGATAAAAAATGGGATATACCCATTAATATCGGCTATCCGATCAATGATACGCGCGACAATCTGAACTACTGTCCTGCCTCAAACGATGTCCGGACAGGATATGTATCATTGATACGTGACGACGGGAAAGGAAATGCAGACATATACCTGCTCAAAATCAGGTCGAATAGTATATTAAACTTCAGTGCTCCTGCTGACTAGAACGATTCTTTCATGTTTAATAAACAAGAAAAACTTAACTCGTTACGATTACTTTTATATCCCCTTTTGATTCTTTCATGTTATAGTATAGCTGGTCAGTCGACAGGTGATCCAAGAGAAGATTTTCTTTATGGCGAGTATTACCTTATGCGGGCCATGTATAGCGAAGCCCTGCCTTTCTATTTATCGGCTCTTGAAGCAAATCCGGATAATTCAAATATTAACTACCGGATAGGCTTGTGCTATTCAAAAATGCTGGGAGAACAACATAACGCTCTTCCATATCTGAAAAAATCGGTTCTCGAAATAAATAAGCACTATGTAGAGGGTAAATACTATAGCACCGGTGCACCTCGCGAAGCCTGGCTGCTTTTAGGTGATGCATATCTACGTAACGATGAACTTTTAAATGCATCCAGGGCATACCACGAGTATAAAAACCTGATTGGCGATACAAAAGACAAGATGTATCAGGAAGTTATGAGGCGGATATCGGTAATTGGTATTTCATTTGAATTACAGCGTAGCGGCGAAGAGATCGATATGACTAACCTGGGGAGTCATATAAACAGCCGCTTTTCCGATTATAATCCAGTGCTAAGTGGCGATCAGAAAACCTTGGTATATACCCAGTTCTGGGAATCCTACGACCGGATTTTACTAAGCCGTCTGACTGAAAACGGCTGGTCCCTTCCGGAGGATATTAGCACGCAAATACAGTCCGATGGCATGTGTTATACATCAGCTTTATCTTTCGATGGAAAGGATTTGTATCTTGTCTGTCACGATGAAGAGAATTACGATTTGTTTGTCAGTAAAAATACGGATGGAGTGTGGTCTAAAATGGAGCCTTTGCCCGGGAAAGTAAATTCGAAATACCGTGAATCGAGTGTTGCCATAAGCGCCGATGGCAGAGAACTTTATTTTTCCAGCGACCGTCCCGAAGGTGAAGGAGGATTCGATATATACCATGCTGTTAAAACAGGCGAATACTGGTCGGAAGTAACAAATCTTGGGAAACCTGTAAACACATCGCATAATGAAGAGGCACCCTATATTACCAACGATGGAACAATCCTTTACTTCAGCTCCGACGGGCATCTGACGGTCGGCAATATGGATATTCTGTATTCAACTATGAATGCAGATGGCACATGGCAGGAACCGCTTAATATGGGAACTCCGGTAAATACAACCAACGACGATCTTTTCTTCGTCTATTTTAAAGATTACCAGACCGGCTATCTCTCACGCGATATTCCGGAGGGTATGGGCAGGCATGATATATACCGGATCGATTTTGATAAACCCTCATTTTTAGCCTCCGACGGTATCACTGTAAAGCAGATTAGCAGGCCAATCATGGAATTTACTATGGATGACAATACAAAAATTCAGTCATCGTTTCTAACTGACAGGTCGGATATGGCCGAAACCGAAAATAGCAATGCTGTTGATACCGCTGAGTATATACCTGCTTCTACAAATATTGAGTCATACCCCGGATATTCCAATACAGTTAGTATAGAAAATCAGGAGAATGTCTTTCACACTGAGAACGAGAATGCTAAGAATATAGAAGATGTAAATCAGTTGAATACGGAAAAAAATTCAGATACTGTTAAGCATTTACCTTCTGAAGAATATTTGAAGCCACACCCCGAAAATTACAATACAGAAAATGTAGGAAATCATGAAAATACCTCTCAAATCGAGGACGAAAGTGTTAAGAAAACAGAGGATGCCTACCATTTGAATGATGAAAAAAATATCAACCCCGTTCAGTATCCGACGCCTCCGGTTGATACTTCGTCTCATTCTGAGAATTACGATACTATGAGTTTAAAAAACCTTGAAGACTTCAATATAATTGATAAAGAAGCAGATGAAAATATTGAAAGCATGAATAAATTGTATGGAACAGATCATCTTACAGCCTACGAAAGTGATTCGGTTAAAACATACACAATTCAGATATATGCTCTCAGGAAACCTGTCAGTATGAAAAATATTAAATTAAAACCTGTCAACATAACACATGGCGACGATGGTTTATACCGGTACACAATCGGAGAGTATCCGACGATAGAAGATGCGGTTAAAATATTGGAGGAAATAAGAGCCTCAGGCTTTCCCGATGCTTTTATCCGGAATGTTAAACTAATTCCTAATTACACCAGTATAAAGTAGCAATGCAAAAGAGTAAGTGGGATATTAGATTAAGGGCAATAGAATTTGAAGATATCGATCTGCTCTATAAATGGGAAAACGACAGGACTATATGGCAGGTCAGCAATACCCTGGCCCCGTTTTCACGGTATATTCTTGAACGGTATATTGAAAATTCCTTTCAGGATATTCACCAGGCAAAACAGCTTCGGCTCATGATCGATGCAGGTTTTGAAGGCAGTGACTTTCAAACGGTCGGGGCAATCGACCTGTTCGATTACGATCCTTTTCATCAGCGCGCTGGTGTTGGTATCCTGATTGGCAGTCCGGCCGACAGGAACAAAGGCATTGCCACGGCAGCTTTAAATTCACTCATTGAGTATGCATTCAATACCCTTCAACTACACCAGCTGTATTGCAATATTTCTGAGGGTAACGATGCCAGTTTGCATTTGTTCCAGAATGCAGGGTTCCAAATTTCGGGGAAAAAACCGGAATGGATTAAAACGCCCAATGGTTATCTGGATGAGGTTTCCTTACATCTTATTAATCGCCGGCAGGCATAATTGTTGATTTTTTAGTCTTTTTGTACCTTTTCAAAACTTATCAGGCGAAGGCATTTTTTTTTATAATTATTATTCATTAACTTAATACTAACGGATTGTTGATGGAGCACAAAGTTAGTAATTCAGTGCCGATTGCATCAAATTAAAATCTGTTCGCATGAAACACGGCAACAGTATATATAAATTTATTTTATTCATTTTTCTATCATGCTTTTGTTTTGCAGCAAAGCCACAGAACCTTGATGAGCTATATAATCTGTTAGAGAGTAAAACAAAAGAGATTGATAAAGCAATGAAAGACATTTCAGAGGCGGGAAAATTAACACAGGAAGCAAACAATTATTATAACGAGGCCTCTGAATTACAATCGAACTACGATTTGGATGAAAAAACATTGCAAAAACAATTATCCAAAGCTGAGGATAAAGCGCTCTCTCTTCAGATGGAGGCTGATAAACTTTATTCGGGGGCATATAAGAGCCTGAACAAACTATGTATAGATGAAATTAACTCATCGGGAGTATCCTATGGCGAGAGCGATCCATTCGTTTCTACTGCGAATGAGTTGATGAATCAGGCCGTTGAAAAACGCAAGCAGGCTGCCAATACCAGAAATCCATACGAAAAGGCAGTATTTCTAAATGATGCTGCCGGATTGGAAGCTACTGCCATTGAAAATCTGATTGCGGCCCTGCAGGTTCAAAAAGGGGTTAGCCCTCAGATCACACAACAATCGGAGCCTGAGGAAGATTATAAACCAGAACCATCAATAACCGGAACTGGATCCGCCTATACTCCGCAGGAGCTAAGGGAGATACCTTCATATTATCCTTCAATAGAGCAAAAGAGTGAAAACCTGGCAATCGATCAGTCGGTTGTTGCAAAATACCAGCAATATGTTAATGACTCCACCATTCCCGATCCTATTACTATTAACCGGTCGGGTGTTTCAGGGGTAACGGATGTATCAATCGATAATGCACGAGATATTTTCCTCAGAATGCATCAGGGGAATGTTGAGTTCTACCAGCCTGTGGCTGCTTTAATAAACGAAGAGCAGCAACAGGCGGTCTCAGATACAATCAGCGATATTACCAGGACATCACCCGGAGTAAGTGAACAATTGGTTACTGAAAGATTAACCACAACCGGTAGAGAGGATAAATCGGCGCAGCAGACAGGTGTAACTTCCGATAAGAAAAAGAAGACTCAGGTACAAAAGCCTGCTGAACGAAAAACAACCGAAATAAGGCAGTCAACCGATATCAGTTATACTCAGCAAAGCAGTGGTGTAAGGTTCATGGTTCAGATTGCAGCCAGCCGTGCACCCCTGACGCGTAGTCAGCTATGGGCAATATATCCGGGTAATAACAGTGTTGAAGTAGTACAGGAAGGGGGGTGGTACAAATACCGGATAGGTAATTTCCGCACATTCACTGAAGCAAACAGGGTGGCCCTGGAATCGGGGGTAAAAAGTGCGTGGGTGCTTTCAATGCACGATAATGATCCAATTAATCTGGCCGAAGCTAGGGAAATGACAAGGGTACTCGAATCGGATGTACAGCGTTATGGCAGTAAAGTGATAAAGGAGGGCATCGACTTTTATGTGCAACTGGCGGCCTCCAAAACAAGAATGACAGACCTACAGAGAACATCGCTATGTGGTTCGCCCCAGGCATGCCGCGAAGTGGTTGAAAACGGCTGGTTTAAATACCAGGTATATGCCGGCACAGATTATCAACAGGCTGTCGACCTAAAAAACAGTATCACACGAAATTCGTTTATTGTTGCGTATGAGAGAGGTATGAAATTAAAACTACGCGATGCTAAAAATAAATAGATAATTACATACTTAATTTTAACGATATGGAACGATCTTATAAAAGTCTAAAAAAAGTATTAGTCTATGCGACGCTTCCACTGATACTGATACTTGGTTCCTGTGTTTCTCAAAAAAATGTTAAGCTTATACAGGAAAAAGTAGATAAGGAAATGAAGACGCAGTTTGATAATCCCCGGTCAACATCCTATAAGATCCAGACCGGCGACCATCTCTATATCAGGGTGTATAGTGTCGACCCAAAGACAAGCAAGTTTTTTCAGTCCGATTTTCCCTACCTTATGAATGCAACGTATCAGTATTTAAACACTTATGTAGTTGATGAATTCGGATATATTTCGTTCTCCTTTATTGAAAAACTGTATGTTAAAGGATTGAGTGTTCAGGAAGTCCAGCAGGCTGTCCAGACACAATTAAATGAATACTTCAAGGAAGCTACTGCTTATGTTAAACTTGTTAACTACCAGGTCGGTGTGCTTGGCGAGGTAAACTCACCCGGAAACTTCACCATTGAACAGGAGCAGATCACAGTGTTTCAGGCTATCGGACTTGCAGGCGGAGTTACTGATTATGGCAATTTTAAGCAGGTGAAGCTGGTGCGACAAACACCCGGGGGATCGGAAGTGCACCTGTTGGACCTGACCAATAACAGGATCCTTGAATCGCCATATTACTACCTTATGCCGAATGATGTGATATACATCGAACCGCGAAGCACAAAATCATGGGCATATACTCAATTCCCATATCAGTCGTTGTTGTATTTCTTTTCGGTGGCAATTCTCGGAGCTGCTCTGTTCATAGATTAATCATGTTGCAGCAATGGTTGATGAAAGTGCGATTTCCTTAGAGGAACAGGGTTTTGATATAAAGAAATGGCTACGACTGTTTTCACGAAACTGGATGCTTTTCATTTTATGCGTTACCCTGGCATTACTTGCTTCAATACTCTTCATTACTTTTTCGTTGCCGCAATACCAATTGCATTCGAATATCCTTGTAAACCGCGATAATAACCCGCTCGATAAAGCACAACTTTTTACCTCGGCATTTTATAACGATCCATATCAGTTAGAAAACGAGAAAGGAATTCTGAATGCAAAATCAGTCACGCAAAATACCTTAAAAAGGCTTGATTTCAGAACAGCTTATTATGTAAAAAAGCGGTTTAATAAGGCCGAGCTTTATAATAGTTCTCCGTTTTCAATCGATATTGATACTTCACACCTGCAGCCTGTCGGGGTTTTTTTCTGTGTTAAATTTTTAAGCGATACATCCCTGTCTATCCAGGCAAGGTCCGAAGAGGTAGTACTATATGATTTCTCAAGAGAGCAGGCGTCAACACGCATTCCCGAATTCCATTTTACCGATACTATCGGCTTTGGGGAAATAACGGGCAATTCTTATTGCAGGTTTATTGTGTTACCCGACCTGGAGAATCTTACCGGTGAAAGTCTGGACCGGACCTATTATTTCAGATTTTTTAGTCAGCGTGAGTTGATAAACATATTTCGCAGGTTCTCTATCGCAAATGACAGAGGTTCCTCAATTCTTACAGTTTCCTTCAGGTACTCTCATCCGCAGAAAGCAGCTGATTTTTTAAACGCATTGACAAGAGAATACTTACGACGGGGAGTTGAACGCGATAACCAGGTTGCTTCAGCATCTATACGTTTTATCGATGCACAGCTGATTGATATTGTCGATTCGCTTCATTTATCAGGAGAAAGGTTACAAGATTTCCGTTCGAAAAAACAAGCCATTGATATCGGATATCAGGCCGAAAAAGTCTACTCGAAGCTGGAGAGCCTTGAGGCCGAAAAGGCAAAACTGCTGGTTAAGAAGCGTTACTTCAACTACCTTACCCAAAGCCTGCAATCGAAGACCAGCATGAACGATCTTGTCTCTCCCTCAACCATGGAAATTAACGATCCGGTTCTTAATAGCCTGATCCTGGAACTGGCCGAATTATATAGCGAACGCGCTGAGCTTTCTTTTAATTCAATAAAAGATAACCCGTACCTGAATACCCTGGAATTGAAGATCAACGATACCAGGGCTAAATTGCTCGATGCCGCTGCCAGCATCATGAAAGCGACCGATATAAGTATTGACGAGACGGAAAGCCAGATTCTCGAAGCCGAATCAACACTCAACCGTCTGCCGAAGGACCAGCAGCAATTATTAAACATCGAGCGTAAATTTAAGCTCAACGACGAGCTATACACATACCTGCTAACCCGCCGTTCTGAAATGGAGATATTCAAAGCCTCAAACATTCCACAGAATGAAATTCTTGATGGAGCGGATAGCGAAGATGCTGTTAAGGTTTCTCCAAACGTTCGGTTGAATTTGATTTTGGCCTTGCTGCTGGGTTTATTGATTCCCGGAACATTCCTTTATTTCCGTGAGGTTCTGAATACTAAGATCCGAACTCGTGAGGATATTATCCGCTATACCAAATACCCGCTTATCGGGCAGGTTATTGATTCAAAATTAAACGAGTTTCCGGCTGCGCTCAAAGAACCCAATTCGGTGTTGACAGAATCGTACAGAACACTGCGGACTAACCTGCAGTTTATTATCGATGAATCTGTCTCAAACATAATGCTTGTCACATCTGCAATACAAGGAGAAGGGAAAAGTTTCACGGCGCTTAATCTTGCATCGGTATATGCCTTTTATGGAAAGAAGACTATACTTGTCGATTTCGATCTACGGAAATCTGAAATTATGGCCAACCTGGGCATCATAAACAATAAGGGTCTGAGCCATTACCTAAGTAAAAATGCAACGCTGGATGAGATAATATTCTCTAACGAAAAAATAAATTTTGATATTTTGCTTTCAGGACCTGTACCTCCAAATCCTTCGGAATTAATATCATCCTCATTGACAGGCGAGGTATTGATGGAGTTAAAGAGAAGATATGATATTATCATAATCGATTCCCCTCCACTCGGTATTGTATCGGATGGTTTACTTCTGTATCCATATTGTGATGTTTTACTATTGGTTGTAAGATATAATTATACTTTCAACGAAGTCTTTGAAAACGTCATGTTGGATCTGGAAAGCCGGAATATTCAAAAGATCAATATAATACTTAACGATATTGCGATACCTAAATCCAGGTATGGTTATGGGTATGGGTATGGGTATGGCTACCTGCAGGAAGATAAAAAGAAGAGTAAAGCCAGGGTTATGAAGTGATTTTTCCCGGGCATCACAGAGAATTAAAAGAAGGTATCTCGTTAAGGAAAAGATATTTCTTTTTTTCAGTATCCATCTTACAGCAAAAATGTTGTAGCCCGTTCGTTACCAGTATATAATCTGCTTTAGGAACGTTGTTATAGGCCACTACCTGGTCGAAAGTTTGCTGGTCAATCGCAACATTCGGGGCTTTACATTCTATCAGCATGATTGCCTTTCCTTTTCTGTCATAAATCAATGCGTCATAACGGCGCGATAGCTTGTTGATAGTAATGCCAGATTCAATAGAAATGAGCGATTCAGGCACACCTTTTTCTTTCGTCAGAAAAGTTAAGATGTGTTGCCTTACCCATTCTTCGGGTGTGAGATGGACATTTTTCTTCCTGTAATGGTCGAAAATCAACAGTTTACCCTCCTCAGTTCTGGTGATTCGGAATGTATATTCGGGCAGATTAAGCTTTTTCATCTATCAATAAGGATATCTCTTCTTAAGGCAGTCAAATTACTAATCTTTTTCTATTTTTAGCCCTTACGAATAAATCGAAATGACCTACGAACAAATTATCGGCGATCTGCAGGAGCGCAAGTATAGCCCGGTCTATTTTCTTATGGGAGAGGAACCCTATTATATCGATCGGATCAGTAACTACATAGCCAGTCATGTACTTAAGGAAGAAGAAAAAGCATTTAATCAGAGTATACTCTACGGAAAGGATGTTGATGCAGGGGCCGTGATCAATGCCGCCAAACGATTTCCGATGATGTCGGAATATCAGGTAGTAGTAGTGCGTGAAGCGCAGAATATTAAGAATATTGAGGATCTCATCTACTATGTCACGAATCCGTTGCGATCTACCCTGCTTGTAATTTGTTATAAATACAAAAAGTTGGATAAACGCAAAAAGCTTTATAAAGAACTGGAAAAACATGCAGTATTGTTCGAGTCGGACAGGCTTTATGAAAGTAAAATCCCCGATTGGATTTCACAGTTGCTGGCGGCAAAAGGATATTCCATACAGCCTCATGCAGCTCTTTTACTGACCGAATATCTTGGCAACGACCTCGAGAAGATTGAAATGGAGCTTGATAAGTTAATTATTACATTACCTGCTACTGAGAAGAACATCAATACGGTTCATATTGAAAGGAATATAGGAATCAGCAAAGAGTATAACAGTTACGAACTTCAAAAGGCACTAGTAGAAAAGGATGCACTTAAGGCTTTCCGAATTGTCGATTATTTCGGAGGAAACCAAAAAAATAATCCGATTACCGTGACACTTTCCTCTTTGTATTTTTTCTTCAGTAAGGTCTTTTTATATAGTGTGCTGAAAGATAAATCGAGACAACATGCTGCGGAAAAGTTAAAGATAAATGCCTTTTTTATTCCGGAATACCAGAAAGCAGCCAGGGTATTTCCGCCTCCCAAATCGGTCCAGGTAATACATTGGCTTCGCGATTACGACCTTAAATCAAAAGGAGCAGGGAATATATCGGCTAGTCCTCACGATCTTTTAAAAGAGCTTGTATACAAAATTCTGACAGTTTGATTCGTTTCATTTTTCTATAAACAATAATTTTAATTCAATAAGTTTGTGTAAAATCGGATCCAATGACAATACTTCTCATAATAATTACCTGTATCGTTTCTGTACTTGCTTTTAATAACAGCACGCTGTTTTCCAGGCTGCAGTTCAATGCATATCAGATCTACCACAGGAGGGAATATTACCGTATGCTGACGCATGGTTTTGTTCATGCAAATTGGTGGCATCTGCTGGTGAATATGCTGGTATTATATTTCTTTGGGACTAATGTCGAAGTTATTTTACAGCAACTTGCAATGGCAGGAATACTTAAATTTCCGAAACTGTATTACATGCTGCTTTACCTGCTATCAATAGTTTTTGCTTCCACAATCAGCCTGGTCCGGTATAAAGATTCAGTGTGGTATAATGCGGTAGGAGCATCGGGAGCAGTTGCTGCAGTAATGTTCTTTTGCATTTTCTTTAAACCATGGCAGAAGCTGTATCTATACGGAATGCTCGGAATTCCGGGGATAATATTCGCAGTGCTTTACCTTGTCTATTCACAGTATATGTCACGTCGTGGTGGTGATAATGTGAATCACGATGCCCATTTCCTGGGCGCAGTTTTTGGATTCGTATTCCCATTGTTCATCGAGCTGAACCTGTATAAAGTATTCCTGTCACAATTGAGTGAAATAGTGAGGTAATTTCGTTTGCAGAGAGTATGGCTCATCACAGTTACATCTTATTTAATGGTGAATCCTTCCCTGCCGATCAAAATATAATACATCATACGAACCGTGCATTTCGTTTTGGCGACAGCCTCTTTGAGAGTATACACTGCCTGGGTACGAGGCCTCAGTTTCTTGAAAATCATTGGGCACGTTTATCGCAGGGGATGAAGGTGCTGAAGATGGATCCCGGCAAGGAATTTTCCCTGAAATCGGTTGACCACAACATCGAAAAATTACTTAACAAGAATCGTATATTCAAAGGAGCACGCATACGCCTCAGCGTATTCAGGGATGAGGGAGGCTTATATACGCCCGAACATAATACTATTTCCTGGATTATGGAATCGATGCCGCTTGATCATGAAAAATTTGAACTAAACCAGAAGGGATTGCACATCGATATTTTCGATGAGGTACATAAGCCGGTTGATATACTCTCTAACCTGAAAACAGGGAATGCCCTGATTTATATCCTGGCAGGCATTTACCGGAAAGAAAACAAGCTTGATGATTGCCTGATACTCAACCAGTACGGACGAATCGCAGAATCAATCAGTTCGAATGTCTACATAGTGAGCGGAGATACTGTAATTACCCCCCCCTTATCTGAGGGTTGTATTGCCGGAACAATGCGGCATACCATGTTGGACCTTATATCCCGCGCGGGGTATCATATTATGGAAAGAGGATTGCTGGAGAAGAACCTGCTTGAAGCAGAAGAGGTATTTATCACCAATGCCGTCAGGGGTGTTCAATGGATCGGAGCCTACAAGGATAAGCGGTACTTTAACTTCTGCTCAAGGAAATTAGTCCCGCTATTAAATGCAACAGCATTCGGATGATCAATATAAAAATAACCATATTATACAAGCCAATACCCAAAAGCTAATACCTAAAAGCGACTCACCTTCAGTAAACTTTCGGTGAGCAAAGACAGCTAAAAGCCACAAGCCAATACCCAACACCCAACAGCCAACACCCACTTCTAAATACCCTTATCAAACCATATATGACCTTCTTAAATCTGTTCTCCGACTACTCTTCCTTAACACTTATTGTGCTGTCTGTGTTAGCATTTGTTGCCGGGTTTATCGATACTATTGTCGGAGGGGGAGGGTTGATTCAAATTCCGGCATTACTGATAAGTTTTCCAACTAATACACTACCTGCTCTTTTTGGCACAAACAAGATTGCTGCTTTATCAGGCACATCGGTTGCGGCATTTCAGTATGCCCGCCGGGTTAAATATGATTTCAGACTGCTTATCATCGTTTCGGTATTCTCCTTCATAGCATCGAATTTAGGAGCGCGGACATTAAGTATCGTCGATGCCGGTACGTTAAAACCAATGATTCTTGTTATTCTGATACTTATTGCCATCTATACTTTTTTTAAGAAGGATTTAGGTTCTGTTCAGTCCAGGATCATCTCTTTTAAACGGCAGGTAGTTCTTGGATCGTTGCTGGGAACAGTAATCGGATTTTATGATGGCTTCTTTGGCCCGGGAACAGGCAGCTTCCTTGTATTAGGATTTGTGGTGGTATTGGGGTTTGAGTTTGTTTCGGCATCGGCCTATTCGAAAGTAATAAACTGTATAACAAACCTTTCTGCATTAATAGTGTTTATCCGGCAGGGTAATTACCTGCTTGGCATAGCCTTGTTAATGGCTGTATGTAACATTGCAGGAAGTATTATTGGCAGCAGGCTGGCATTAAAGAGAGGGAATAGCTTTATCAGGATTTTTTTTCTGGTAATTGTTGTAATCATGATCCTGAGATATGCATATGATATTTTTATTAATGAGACTCAATTTTCATGAATATCATGATATGACCCCGATAGTTATCGGGGGTAAGTCGAATTCCTGCCCATCCGGCAGGTGGGAATCCCGACAGCCAAGCTAGTCGGGATGCTCTTGGCACAGGGTAAAATTTTTTATTATGCAGTAGGAGGCATTTATAAAAGTCATCCTGATTAAGTATAAGGATCAACTTATTAAGCTGTGTTCTTATACTGGATCCTTGAACCGGATCTACAAATGCGGGCGGACTGGAATAAATTTCTAGTTTCTTCACTCACTCCTGTGTTCCCTCTCTCGCAGAGAGAGAGGAGATTAAAGATAAGGCTTTGCTAAAATAAATAAGAGGGGTGAGTAAAAGATATTTCATAAAAATCTTTTGCCTAGCGATGTAAGCCTCAGACTAAACTTTACTTACCACGTAAACAATGTCTAAGCCGAGCGCTTCTGACGCAAACTACGCTCAGAGTGGGGGAATAATCTACACCGGCTGCCCGAATTGAAATCTACGGTTAGCGCGGGAATTATTGCTCTTGTGTTTCTTTTATTTATTCCTGAGGATTTCTGGTGATTGTAAGGTACATACAATATCCATAACATGAATGGATCCTCTACTCTCTTTATACAACACTTTATAATCCCTTACAATAATTCTTCGATACTTAGGATTTATCTCATCTACCTGATATTGCTTTGCAAAATGGATTGTTCTTGGACTTCGAAGTAATTCAGATTTCAAATTATTTGCTCCTTGCAAGGATTTCTCTTTATAATAATTGTAGATGCTCTTCAATGCTGATTTAGCCTGTTTTGTCCAAATTATTTTCAGTTTACCCATTACCAGTTCTCTGATTCTTTTTCCAGATCTTCCTGGGTTTGGTATTCTCCAGCTAATATTTGTGCTTCTGCTATTTGCAATCGCTTATTATAAGATTCTCTGGTCAAAGGCTTTCCTTCTACTGTATAACCGACAATCATTTCTTTATCCAAGATCTTATTAATCTTATCTAATAGAGATCGTTTATTTACCTCCATTATTTTTTGCAGCACATTGATCTTTGTTGATTGTAAATCCATATTTGTAAATAGTTTACATCGATTACAAAATTAATGCTTTTTGATTTTTTATGTTTTAGATATTGATAATTATTTTTATTACAATGGAAACCGATTCACGGGATGAATTTTAATCGTATTTCATTTAACATGCATACCACAATGGAAATGCCATAGATACGCACAATTTTGCGTCTCCACACACCCCACACGAATTTTTGTTTTTTCAAAACAATGGTAGTTACAACTTGGCTTAGCGTTCTCATGAACGAAGTGAATAATCTACGCCGAGCTGCCCCGAGCTGGGCGAGTTACTCTCTTAGTGGATGCTGAATCATTTCCGATCAAGAACTTCGTGGATGTTGCATTTAACATCCTACGGGTTCTTTTTCGGAACAGCATGACAACCCAAGTCGAAGGTCATCCAAATGAAGAATCGGATCGACGATAGTTTTGCACGATTTAAGCTTTGATATATAAGTGTTGATTCAGGCTGATATTTACTATACAGTTGAGGCATGGCATGCCGTGCCTCAACCATAGCAAGATGAGTAATTATAACAATGTTCGTCTATAATAGGAACTGACTTTAGGATATATTATTCCCCGGATTCATCAAGTTCATTTAGCATCGATTTTATTGAAAGATACAGAGGCATTTTTGTTCTTCTCCAGATCAGGTGCCCCACAAGCATTGCGGTAGCAATAACCAATATCCAGATTCCGAAAATTAGGGCAGGTTGTGCTAACGATTCAATTGACACCGGTAAATAGTTGGCCGATGAGAAAGAAATTGGAATTCCTACGATCAGGGCAGCAAAGATTGCCAGCCAAAGATCCGGTCTCCACGGCTTATAGCGTTTCATGGCATCCGAGAGAACTACGGTCAGGGGCATTGAATAGTCCACATTTTTTTGTTCAAGGAACATCCGCCTGAAAAGAAATACAAATATTGAAATTGCAATTACAAAAATCAGGCTGTTGACTATAGCCAGTGTGGGAGCATGTTTAACGATGTTTACTATCGTACTTCCTATGTACAGGACAAGAATAAATGTGTAGACCAGCATAAAGCGTTTCATGCGATACTTGCTTTTGTCGTCCCGGGCCTGTAATTTCTGGATGAAATTATCCAGGCTTTCATTATTCAGACTGCTATTCATACTATTAGTTTTCATGATGTTGGTTTTTAATATTTGTTTTGAGTAATTCTTTTATCCGGTGAATCTTTACCCTTACATTAGGTTCTGTGATTCCTATTATCTCGGCGATTTCACGCATTGATAACCCGTCAAGAAAGAGGGTCATCAGTGTTTTTTCAATGATGGAAAGCTGGTTGAGATGTTGGTTCATGATCCGGATTCTTTCTTCAGTCTCTGATAAGTCAGGATTCTCATCAAACAACTGTTTTGTTTTTGATTCATCCCATTGGATCTCGGTATTCCGTATCCGTGACGATTTATGAGAGGCAGTGATGGCTGTATTTAGCGCGATGCGGTATATCCAGGTTTGGATGGATGAATCGCCGCGAAAACTGTCGAGGCATTGCCATACATTTGTAATAATATCCTGGTAAAGGTCCTTTTTATCCGCATCTTCTTTGGCATAATAGTTACAGATGGAAAGGATCCGGGGCTCATTCTCCAAGAGAAGTTGCCTGAATTTTTCTTCTTTGATATTTTTCATCTGATTTTATTTGTTTCCTAATTAGTCTGGCAAAATATCGATTTGTTACATTTTTTATTACGTTTTTTTTTAAGAAATTTTTGATGGGCTATAGAATGATAATAATAAGCCAGAAGGTTATGGTGATGAAAGAACTCCAAAATCCTTTACTGCCAGTGTTCATCGCATGATAGCAATGAATAATAAAAATCATCCTGATGAAGATCAGAAGCGGCGGTAGTTATGCACAGTTAAAGCCTTGATAGATCCATGTAGTCGAAGTTGAAATATTGTTTAGGCAGGGCATGCCGTACCTCAACAATAGCAAAACGAGATATAAGTCACGGGAATAGATTTGTGCGACAGTTGGTGTATTCGCCAGACATTCAGTGTTAAGGATTACTCCGGCAGCATAAACGGATAGCGGTAATCCGTAGGCGGATTGAAGTTCTCTTTAATGGAACGTGGCGACAACCATCGCAACAGGTTGATCATCGATCCGGACTTGTCGTTTGTTCCCGAACCGCGCGAACCACCGAAAGGTTGCTGGCCGACAACCGCGCCGGTAGTTTTATCGTTGATATAAAAATTACCTGCCGCATTACGCAACATCCTCGTTGCAAGCTTAATGGCTTCCCTGTCGTGCGCGAAGATGGCTCCTGTCAGTCCATACATCGAGGTCTGGTCGCATAATGTCAGCGTTTCCTCAAATTTCTTATGAGGATATTTATATACTGTAAGAATGGGTCCGAACAGTTCCTCTTCCATCGTAAAATAATGAGGATTGGTAGTATGAATGACAGTCGGGTGAATAAAATACCCTTTCGATTTATCGTACTCTCCACCGATAATTATGTTAGCATCCTTATCTTTTTTGACCCGTTCAATGGTACCCGATAATTTATTGAATGAGGCTTCATCGATTACGGCATTGAAGAAATTGCCAAAATCTTCGGGCCCTCCTATTTTAAAAGATTTGATGTCGGCATTGAGCCGTTCGATGATCTCGTCCCAAAGTGTATCGGGAATGTAAGCCCTCGATACTGCCGAACATTTTTGCCCCTGGTATTCAAATGCTCCACGGGTAAGAGCTGTAGTAACTTCCCGTGTATCGGCCGAAGTATGCACTACCATAAAATCTTTACCTCCTGTCTCCCCTACTATATGTGGATATGTCTTATAAGGTTGAAGGTTCACAGCTATGGTTTGCCATATTTCTCTGAATACATCGATAGAACCTGTGAAATGAATACCGGTAAAGCGGGTATCTCCCAGTACCACTTTTGCAGTAAGCGGTCCCGGTGTAGTAACCATATTGATAACACCATCCGGCAATCCTGCGAGCTTCAGCACTTCCATGATGAGCCGTGCAGAGTATAATTGTGTCCTGGAGGGTTTCCAGACTACTGTATTACCAAGTATGGCAGGAGCGGTTGGCAGATTACCGGCAATCGAAGTAAAATTAAACGGGGTAAGGGCATAGATGAATCCTTCCAGGGGCCGCCAGTCGGTACGGTTCCATGTTCCGCGTACCGAGTTGGGCTGTATTCCATAGATTTGTTCCATGTATTTCACATTGAAACGGAAAAAATCGGCCAGTTCACAAACAGCATCTATCTCCGACTGATAAACATTCTTCGATTGGCCAATCATAGTAGCTGCATTCATTTTTGCCCGAAACGGGCCTGAAAGTATATCTGCGGCTTTCAGGAATATGGATGCACGTTCTTCCCAAGGAAACTCAGCCCAGGAGTAACCCGACTGGATGGCGGATTCAATGGCGCTTTCAATTTCGTCTTTTCCTCCTTCATAGTAGTAGCCCAGTGTATGTTCAATTTCGTGAGGAGGAGCAATTCTGATCTTTTTGCCGGTTGAAACTTTTTTCCCGTTAATAATCATCGGGATTTCAACTTCTTCGGCTCTGGCACTTCGAATAGCCTCCTGGAGTTCTTTTCTTTCGGGTGATCCGGGAAGGTAACTCAATATAGTTTCATTCACGGGAACGGGAACAGTAAAACTGCTGTTACTCATAGCTTCGTTTTTCTATAAAGTTAGTCTGGAGGGCAAGAAAAAAACATGACTTTTATTACTTGATAATGATCATGTTAAATGATTTTTATCACTAAAATAGATCAATGTAAATAAGTTTCATTGTTCCTTGTTGCATATTCTTAAACCCGGCTCTAATTTTAGTGAAAATAAATTTATGAGTGATACAGGAAAAAGAGAGGAGCGTTTTTTAGGCATACGGCATAGCCGTCTAAAAAATAAATATTTTCTGGCTGCTTTATTTTTTGTCATCTGGATTGTATTTTTCGATGAGAATAACCTGGTTGAAAGGTTTCAAAATATTCAGGAATTGAAGAAATTGAATGAAGATAAAGAATACTACAAGCAAAAAATTTCGGATGATAAGGAGCGACTTAAAGAGCTGAAGACAAACAATGATAATCTGGAAAAATTTGCCCGTGAACAATACCTGATGAAGAAAGATGATGAGGATGTTTTCGTTATTATTGAATAACATAGAAACTACTCTATAGTATGATCTTATGATCGGGAACCCGGTTAATGAATTATGGTTGAACCATTCAGATCATCCGGAAAAGATATTTTAATTTCACCTGAATTAAAGCATACATTCAACTGGGAATGTTTCATTCATTGATTTGATCAAGTCTTCTGAAAATCCGGAGGAGTTCCAAAGGATTATCGGATGTATCGTGTAATCCTTTATATTTCAAAAAGATTGAAGCAGCCTTATGTACAGGTATTTTTTCGTAGCATATCTTGTGTATATAGTTCAGAAATTTAACTACCTTGAAACCATCAAACCATAAAAAGAATCGTTTATTAAAGGCGGCGGCTGTTGAAGTATTGCTCGAAATTTCTGTCAGTTTATCGGGAAAACCCTGTTGGCTGAGAAATTGTTTTAAATAAGCCGGAAGATGGGTAATTAGTTGATTCACGCTTTTCTGATGGAACGGATACAGATTCGGTACTATGTCCAGCAATTGTTTTAGCATACGGAATGATTCCGGGTGGTAGGTGAGATAAACTTGTCCGGGTTCTTTCGAAAGTTGGGCAACTGTGGGGCCTGTACCAAAGGGCACACGCAAAGAAGGCCTTGGTGAAGGGTATACTTTTGTGCCTTTAACCTCAACAAAGTTGTAATGGGGAAATAGCTTATTCAGAAAATAAAAATCTTCGCCTGCCTTTCTGCGGCTCATACCTCCGCTGCGTGCATATACTTTTGCTGTTACGCCAAAACACGAACCGACAGTATAGTATGCAAACGGAAACCCAATATGCTGTATTTGATGTTTATAGTAACGCATATGAAGCTCATACTGGCCGATAGCCTGGTATACATCTTCATCAAATTCTTCTCCTGCAAGCGAGTGGCAAAAGGGGATAAGGCATCCTTGTTTATCAACATTCTCCAGGAACGCTTTTTCAATGGCTGTGAAATAATTATCCTCCACCAATGTATCGGCATCGAGTGAAAGGATGATGCCGCCGGGCTTATTCAAAAGGTTAAAACGGTGTAACGCTTCATCCATCCCTATTTTTCGTGCTAATCCTGCCCCGGCATGTCTGGCAGGTAATTCTCCCGCCAACAAAGGATAGAAAACCAGCGAAGGTTCATTATTATTGGCTGACCATTCCTTCGTTATTTCGTAATTATGTTTGTTGAAATTCTTTTCCTCATCCGAACTTTTTTCCGAATAATTAAAGACAATAATTACCTCAACGGATCCGGCAGGGCGCTGAGCTTTTTTCAGGCATTCAAGCGTTTCGATAATATGTTCCTCCATATAGGAGGGGATAACCACGATAAACGATAAGAGCCCCGAAGGGGGCTCTATAATCTGAGGCATCAAAAACGTATGATTGGTAAAATAATTTTCAGCGAAGCTCATGAGCCAGCCTGTTATTTTTTTTCTTTGGTCTTGGCATATTCTTCATTTAAACCTTTTACAACGATATCTGAGATATCAAGGCCTTCGTTTGCATACAGGATATTACCTCCGAAAGTGGTACCAAGAATGAATTGATAGTTATACGTTCCGGTTTTCTCGAGGCTTTTCAGGTACTCCATAAGAGCGTTAATCACCTTGCGCTGTGCCACTTGTTGTTCTTCAGCAAGCTGCATTTGCAGGTTATTTTGGAGCTGATAAAAAGCCTGTTCTTTCTGTGCGAGTTCCTGTTGAACTTCTCCTGCTTCCGAACGGGTAAGAAGGCCCCGGTCGATTTTGTACTGAAAATCCTCCATCTCTTTTCTAAGCGATTTTTCTTTTGTAGCCAGTTGCTGCTCCGATACCTGTAATTTTCCCTGCAGATCATTCGACAGATCGGTGTACATATCGTATTTACTCAGCACAGAATCTATATTGATATAAACAATCCCTTTGTCAGCTACCGGCAAAGAATCAGCAATAGCTGCAGGACCTGATTTTTGTTTTTTAAGCGGAAGGACAAGAATAAAAAGAACAATTACGGCAATAAGCAGAACGCCATTCAGAATGAGTGATAGATTTTTCATTGTTAGGATATTAATTGTAATGAGCTACAAAAATATGATTTTACTTCCAAGAAGCGTGTATGTCACAATGAATTTTAACAGAATATTTGTGAAGGGGTAAATATCGAAAAGATATTTTATTTATGAATTGATAACTATTGGGAAGTCAATTTCTATTGGTTAAAAATATTCTCCACAGTATCTCATCTGCTAAATATCATACTCCGTACAGTTTAATTTGGTTAATTTTTCACCTTATATTTATAGATCAATAAACGGAGGAATTATGGCAAGAAGAAACGTTATTATCATCGGCGCAGCCGGAAGAGACTTTCACAATTTTAATACATGTTTCAGGGATAATGAAAACTATAATGTTGTAGCTTTTACAGCGGCTCAGATACCCGATATTGCCGGAAGAAAATATCCTGCAGAGCTGGCCGGCAAACTATATCCCGAAGGAATCCCTATCTATTCCGAAGCCGATCTTGAAAAACTGATTGTAGAGATGAAGGTTGATGAATGCGTATTTTCATATAGCGATATACCCTATACAAGAGTTATGCATATTGGTGCCCGGGTGAATACAGCCGGAGCCGATTTTAAAATATTAGGGACCAGGGATAGTACACTTAAAAGCAAAAAACCTGTGATAGCAATTGGCGCTGTACGAACGGGTTGTGGTAAATCACAGACCTCACGGCGGGTGATAGAGCTTTTGATGAAAATGGATCTGAAAGTGGTGGCAGTAAGGCATCCTATGCCTTATGGGAATATCGCCGAACAAAAGGTTCAACGTTATGCTACCCTTGATGACCTTGTAAAATATAAGTGTACTATTGAGGAAATGGAAGAGTATGAACCTCATGTAATCAGGGGGAACGTAATTTATGCAGGAGTCGACTACGCAGCCATCCTGAACGCAGCCGAAAACGACCCCGATGGATGCGATGTTATTCTGTGGGACGGAGGTAATAATGATTTTCCTTTCTACAAACCGGATCTTTGTATTACGGTTACAGATCCGCACCGTGCCGGGCATGAATTAACCTATTATCCGGGTGAAATTACACTCCGGCTCGCTGATGTGGTTATCATCAATAAAATGGATACCGGTTCGCCCGAACAAATTCAAACAGTGCGTGAAAATATTGCCCTGGTAAATCCGAATGCGCTGGTAATCGACGCTGCTTCGCCAATAACAGTCGATAAACCCGAGCTTATCAGGGGAAAAGCTTGCCTCGCTATTGAAGACGGCCCAACGCTTACCCATGGCGAAATGAAACTAGGCGCCGGTACGGTTGCTGCATTAAAATGGGGAGCAAGCAAGCTTGTTGATCCACGTGAATTTGCAGTGGGTAAGATAAAAGAAACTTTCCTGACCTATCCTGAGATCGGGACCTTGCTTCCTGCCATGGGATATGGCAAACAGCAAATTGCGGATCTTGAAAAAACAATAAATAGTACCCCCTGCGATATAGTGGTCATAGGAACACCTATCGATCTGAACCGTATTATTAAGATTAACAAACCGACGGTAAATGTAACCTACGAACTGCAGGAGATAGGATCGCCCAATCTTCAGATGGTGCTGGAAAAGTTTGTTAAGAAAATAAAAAAATAGAGGATTTGACGTATTGTGACAAAGGCGAAGTCTGTAATGCTCGGTTTTGAGTGGAATCTGTTTGAAATGTTTTTAACTACAAACCTGCCTGCGCATAGCCGCTTTCAGCCTACGTAGCTTTGCTACTTCAGCGAAGTTGGCCCGTCGAAGGCAGTGAACACCATGAATCCTCAAAGTTCACAACGTACTAAATGATTAATATTAAATTTTTGTGGACACTATGTAATGCATTGTGCCCATAGTGGTTAATTTATTAATGATTATTAGTTAAGAATTCTATACAAACCGCCAACCGCCAATCGCCACTCACCTTCAGTAAACTTTGCACCAGCGTCGTAACCGACTAAGGTGCAGGCGCTCGGTGAGCGAAGACCGCCAACCGCCAATCGCCAATCGCCAACCGCTAAAACTCCGGGCAAGGCACACTTCCTTTTTTCGTTCTTTTTGGAAGCAGGAATTTATAGGTAAGTGAGATTTCATGCGACCCCCTGACAGCGCCGAGCAGATTTGATATGGTAAAATCGTAACTGTATCCGACATTAAATTGTCTGGTTTTAATACCTACGAGGAAAACCATGGCATCGCCGCGCTGAGAATTCACATAGGGTATTCCGCGATACCATAATCCCAATACCAGCGGGTAATTATACCAGTAAACGCCAAGGTCAAGTTGTTGAATATCGGCTTGTTTTTTGTAATTGAAAGCGAAGGTCATTGTTTCATCGCTGGGCTTGAGCAATTTCCCCTTCCTACGGAATTCATATCCTCCATAGACACTATACTTTATTGGTATATTCGTTTCGGCTGCATATAACGAAATATTCGGAGTGAGTAAATGGTCGACAGTAAATCCGCCCCATAATTTTTTGGTATATACCAGGCCCGATGTTCCCACGTCAATATCCCTGGAGCGGCTTCTGGAAGGATCGTCGGCTCCTGATATGTCATTATCTCCTACAATCTCATCCATAAAAAGCAGATCGTTAAAAAAGCCATGTTCAACATAGTAGAAAGCAAGGCCGGGGCGAATATGAACGAGGTTGAAGATTTTAAAATTGTAGGAATATTGTAGTCCCAGGTTGAGCGATCCAAGCTGGCTTGTTCCTGCAACGTCCTGGTAAGCGAGAAATCCCACCCCACTGTTAAAAGTGGCAAAATAATGATCGTAGGAGAAGCTGTATACCCTGAAGGGATGATCCATCTCCCACCACTGATCTCGAAATACCAGGGCAAAACGGCTACCTTCCACAGCTCCTGCAAAAGAGGGAGCGAGGTATAACGGATTGGAATAAAACTGCGAGAACTGAGGATCCTGGCAATAACTCCTTGCCATTACGAAGAGGAGCAATATGAGAGAATAAAACCTATACACTGCTGTTTGTGCCTTTACCATCTGATACGGTAATGTTCATAATTGGTTTAGAAATCGAAATTAAATCTTTAAACAGCGAAAACCGATTTGATACTTATTTAATTATAAACACCGAATGCTACAAAATCAGTGATAAAAATGCCGTGAATAATAATTATGAATATTTTCAATGTACCTGTCCAATATCAGGGGCAACAATTAGCGTTACATCGCCATGCATTTCGTAAGGCTGGCCATTGGTAAAGCGGCCTTTTGCCCTCCATACGTATACATCCTGTTTTGCAGGTTCTCCGTTAATGAAACCATTCCAACCTCTGTTTATATCGTCCGATTTAAATATCAGCACTCCCCAGCGGTTATAAATTTCAAGGTGGAATTCAGCGACACCTTGTCCATAAGCCCTGAAGATATTCCGGCTGGGGTCTTCAGGATCGCTTACATATTCATCCCGCGGAGCCGACGGATCAACAAAAAATCCTGTCGGGAACTGGATTCTTCCTTCTCCCAATACATGAATTGCAATCGGGCTTATCAACGTATCATAGCACCCGTTAGCCGATGTAGCGATCAGGAAAACATAGTAATCACCCGGTCTGTCATAGAACCATACTGGTTCCTCGTCGGTTGAAGAACTTGTGGAAGAGGCAGTATCAACATATCCGGCTATCAGTGAATAATCCTGGTCCGGCAGATTGAATCCCCAGAAATAGGTATTGCCGAATCGTGTGTGATTATAGAAATTGATATATTCATCGGGCTGGTTCTGGCTTCTGACGAACACAATAGAATCGTTAAAAGTAAAATCGATTTCCGGCTTAGGTTCTACAACAATCGTCCGGTAATCCCAATTCGTACCGCCCTCACCCTGAACGATCAGTTTTACTGTATAGGTGCCATCTTCATTATATGTGAAACTGGGCGTATGTTCGGTGGATGTAGCTCCATCCACGCCAAAATCCCATAAATACTGATCGTCAAATACGTAACGTGTATGTGCCGTAAAATCAACGGTCAGGGGTTCACAACCCGAAATATCTTCTTCAAGCTCAACGATCGGCAGAGGAGGCTTAATAAATATGTCTCTGATCACCGTATCACGGCATTCAGGCATCTCATTGTTCCAGGCCACCATAGATACAGGGATCATAAAATTATTTGCGGCCGTTCCCCAGAATTCGTAACCATAAATATGATCGAATGAAACAGCATTGGTATTATCCGTATTTCCATCGCCAAAATCCCAGAAATATTGCCAATTATTCTGGAAATAGGTTTGATTGCTGAAATTAACCGTTGTCTGGTCTTCAACGATATTATAGTCCTGGATGAGAGGATCCGGAATAAATTCAGCCGATGGTGTGGAATATACAGTAACATTCATGGTAGTATCATCCTGGCAACCATACAGCGATTGTCCGCTGAAAGTAACTGCATATACCCTTGTAGCGGATGTATTATTCGAAAAACGGTAAGTAGCGTCCTCTAGTGTGCTGAATGCCTGTCCGTCGATATACCAGATCATGCTGTTAACATGCGGGGCATTACCATCGAGGTCGACTGTCAACGGGCTGCAACCTTCCGAAGGCGACATCGAGAAGTTCACCACAACGTTCGGATACACACTTAGCTCTCTGTACGATGTATCGGAGCATCCCCGGCCTGAGGTAGCTATCAGCAAGATCGGGATATTGCGTACCGAACCACTTTCATTGTTGAAAGTATAGGAAGGTTCCTCGGTAAAATCTTCGTCCACATTATCAAACAACCAATAGTATGAAAGGTCATATCCTTCCGACTCATTGGTCATATCTGCTGCAAAAGGCGGACAGTCAGCGGGGGGGAATGTAAATTCGGCATAGGGCTTGGCATAAATCGTTATGTCACGAGAAATACTGTCGTAACAATTATACTGCGACCGTGTAATAAGCCAAACGGTATAGGTAGTATCATCGGCTACATCAAAGTTCGGGAAAACGTGATTTCCGGGTGTCATTGCATTCGATCCCGCACCATCGCCATAATCCCAGAAGTAATTATTGGCATTTTCAGTAGTGTTATTAAAGCTGGTTTCATGCGGATAGCATACTGTATAGTCGTCGAGAGAAAAATCTGCCCTGACCTCAGGAAATACATTAATGGAACTTTTCAGGGTATCGGAGCATCCATGTGCATTAAATACATAAAGATTTATTTGCTGGTTTTGAGGTGCAGAGGATAGATTTGGGAATGTATAACTGAATACCGAATCCGGTATGGTATATAATGTTCCTCCCAGGTTCCATTCATAGGTAGTAATGCCTCCCCGGCTGGTACGCCGGTCGATCTCAAAGCTGTCGGCCGAACAAATACCCGAACGGTTAATAGTAAAACGGGCATCTACCAGTGAATACACCGTAATATTCTGCATTGCTGTATCTTTGCATCCATGCTGACTTTCGCCATATAACCAAACAGTATGGATGGCATCTGTTTCTTCCAGATTTGGAATAACCAGTTGTGGAGGATTTTTTAAAGCAGAGTAGAAAGTGCTGTCAACATACCATTGGTAAATATTGCCGGATGGTATATTGGTATTATTTGTTATGTTGGCTACAAGGGGTTGGCAGTCGGCAAGATTATCCAGCGTAAAAGCTGCATCCAGTTCTGGATAAATAAGAACCCTTACCGAGTCCCTGTCGGCACAGGCCAGATGCTCGGAGTCGTTTGCCCCATAGGCTGTCAGGCGTAAATAGAACGTATCCGTCTGAACTGAAAGATTTTGTCTCAGGTTGAATGTTGGCATGGAGTCGGTATGTGACTCAATACTTAGCAAATTAACATCAAGCAGATCCCAGTTCCAGAAATGAGCGCCAAGCGATGAAAGATTGCTAGGCCTGATCCTGAAGGGTGAACAACTGTCGGCCCTCGGCAGGTTAAAATCGGCATCGATCAGGGCAAATACAGTTATTGAATCGTACATTACGCTATCACATCCATAGGGATTCACCGCAGTCAGGCTGGTATAGTAGGTCGTGTCATAAGCCGAATAATTTGTATAGGTTCTTGCAGTCGGATTAGGATTCGTACTTGAAGTACCGTTCCCGAAATCCCATAAATATGACAGTGTACCTCCGGAAGAATTGTTTATAAATGATACTGATAATGGAGAGCATCCTATTGAATCGGTTTGCTGAAATGCCGCTACTACATGCGGGAAGATATCAATAGTGCGGACTATGGTATCGGAACACCCTTCATTATTACGCACAACTAGGCTGACATAATAGGTAGTATCGTTCACGGAACTGTTATTCCAGAACTGGTGGGTAAATATCGAATCCATTGTAGTGGAGGTGGAATCATCGCCAAAGTCCCAATCGCAGAAGTGTGGCCTGATACTTAGGTTAGTAAATGTTGTCAGAATAGGAGTACAGTTATTCTCATAGTCCATGCCGAAATTAGCGCTGATATAGGGATGAACTACAATCACCGTATCGAAGCTGCTTTCGCAGAAATATCCCGACATGGCATTAAGGGTTACCCTGTACGATGAGTCTTTGTCTGAACGGTTGTAATATTGCTGCCAGTAATCTGCATCGGTAGTATCCTGCAAGATAGTTCCATTATCAAAATCCCAGTCGTAGAAAAGATCATAACCGCTCGATTCATTTGTAAAGAGGATCGAATCAGCATCACATATTGAATCGTTTGACAGGCTGAAGCGGGCAATTACTTCGGGGAACACAACAACATTCCGCTCAGGGAAGGTATCCGTACAGCCCATACGGTTCATCCCGACCAGACCAATATAGATTGTATCAGGGCCCGCATAGCTTGAATCGTAATGATAAATGCTTACAGGGTTATTACAGGTAGTAATATAGCTGGTATCAATTGTGCCGGTGCCAAGTGCATCGGGCGAAACAACATGCCAGAAAAAGGTATCGACTCCTATCGAATTTGACGGATTTACTGTTATATCCAGGGGTGAACAACTGGCTGCTGTATTAACTGCCATAATAGCCCTTACCCTTGGATGCACTGTTACCTGGCGTATCATAGTGTCGAGACAACCAAAAGGCGATTCTGTAACAAGACGGACATTATATGTAGTGTCATCCAGGTTAAAATTGTCAAATGTATGTGTTGTATTCTGCTCGAATGATTGTGTCCAATCCCCAAAATCCCAATAATAACTGGTACTGTCAAGGTGGCCCCAGGAAGAATCCAGGAAGGTAGTCAGTAAAGGGTGACAACCAATGGAATCGATCATTCCGAAATCGGCATTTACTTCGGGCTTAACTTTCACATATTTATCCTTAATACTTTCACAACTGAAGTATTTGGCAAAGGAGATCAGCCTTACTCGATAAGTCTGTATTGTATCTGTTGTATTTGCAGGGAATGTGAAAGGGAATGGGTTTGCCAGTGTATCCTGGTCAATTTCCAGGTATGGATTTGTAAATACCCAAACCATTTTATCGGCGTAGGCACCGTTAGTCAGGTTGGTAAGAGTAGGGGTGAACGGTGAACAACCTTCATTTGAGCTCAGTGAGAAATCGGAAGTAGGCCCGATATATACCCTGGTCAACATATTAATGGTTGTATCCGTAAAACATTCTCCAAAAACTTTAACGCTGAAAATAAAGTCCCCGGTATCAACCGGATAAAAATAAGGGTCGGCTAGAGTAGTATCGGATATTAATGCAGTTATAGCAGGGTCAGAGATACATTGCCACGCATATCGGATACCTCCGCTTGCTACCAAATGAATGGGATCGAGGTTACAATAAATATCCTGGGTAACATAGGTTGCCCCGCCCAGGCCTGCAGAAGCTCCGCTTGCAGCATAATCAGAGAAATAACCATATTTGCACCCTGTCGATGCGCCACCGTTTATTACTCCCAGATGGAAACGGGAGATGCTGTTGCTGACTCTTGCTTCATCGCCCGGTAGAATATGCCCGGCAAAAAATGCATCAACAGCCGGGAGGTTACGCAGCACGGCAAAAGCTGAATCCATAATATATTCGAAATAGGCTTCAGGGATGGTATCGGTAATGCCATTTACTGTCAGGGTAAAATTATGAACTGCCTCGTTCCTGAAAGGACTTCCGGTAGTTGTATCATTTCGTACCATGATGTTTACATAGAACTGGTCAAGGGCATTTGGTGTACGGGTGAAAGTCACATCGTGTGAACCTGTACAGCCGTCAATAGTAGGAAGCACGGCTCCGCCAAGCTCGCCGCCGAAACCCGTTGTATGGAATATATAAATTGGTTTATTTCCACGAATATGAGTTGCATTATTGGTAATCGGCACAGAATATACCGACCCTGCTGCACCCATAGTTGTTACGAGAACACCATCAACGTATATTTGAGTAGTATTTTGTGTTGAAGTAATAAAAATTCTTTCTCCTCCATCACAGGCAGGAATATTTGTTACTTCACCTTTCATCACAACATATTCCAAGCCGATAAGAGTAAGAGGCACTGTTTGATCCCCTGCAATATCATAACTAATATTTTGGTTGCATGTGCCTGAAGTTGAATTCTTTTTTCTGATTGAATCGTCATAGATAGTAACCGCTATATCTTTATCGGAGGTAATACGCACTCCGTTAATATGTTGAGCTGCTGCTGTACTGCTGGCCCGGAAAGCAAAAGTTTCACCTTTATCAAGGACAATAGTACGTGTGGCAGCAACAGGGAAATAGTACCATGCGGCATTTTGATATACAGTGACAGTGGTGTTATCTTCTGTTGCCAGTATCACAAACCCGCTCCAGGCAGTCCCGGAATAAGCCCCGTTTGGGAAAACATTCTGCAGGCTGACCCTGAATTCTTTTCCCAGTGCATTTTTACCTTTCAGCGGGAAAATATCGCGATTCCAGTATTGATCAAGTTCATAATAGGCAGTCACTTCTCCTGGCTCTGCTTCAATCAGAAATCCTTTGTTTTGAACGCCGGTAACCAGGTCGGCCATAGGGTATGTTTCAATACGGTCTATATCAAGTCCGGGCCATGTATCCAGGCGGATAGAACGGTGTTCCATTTCTGTCAGGTCAAATTCAATGGGAGTAAAACCGGGATCGGCCGGCCTGCTTATCTTAACATGGGTTGCATAAACAGCTGTAATATGCAGGTTGAGGGGTGCCCCGTTCCATGGATTGTCTCCGTGAGCGCTTGATACATCAGGGGCTGCAAACCAGAAGGTATTGTCGGTTTGTGCTATGCCCAACTGAGTAATTAGTATTAACGGGATGATCAGTTTAAGAGCGCGCATAAAAATGGTGTTAATAGTTCTTTGCTTGTATACGAAAAAACGTTTAAAAAGTTCATAAACTCAAGAATTACAGGTAAATTAAGGCAATCATTTAATTGCAAAATTGTTTACTAAAAAACGAACTAATAATGTTCTTTCTTCGTAGAAAAAGTAAATTACCGAAAATATAAGGTTATATGAAAAGCAATTTATTAACCAACTTTATATTAACCCTTTTTGTATCGACAGTTTTTGGCCTCTCTCTTAATGCACAAACCGATACATTGTATTATATAAACTCCAGTTTTGAAACTCCGGAGGATCAGGCATTATGGACCAGCTCGCCTACCCATCCCACCGTTAAGTGGAAATACGAACAGGGGGGGCATAATTATCCGTTAAATGCGAAAAGCGGTGAAAGTAATGCTATACTCTATTGGAGCGATTTCGGTACAAGTTATTATCGTACGCTTGTTTCTCAGCCCATCGATTTATCAGGAGCAGAAAAACCTGAACTAACTTTTTGGCATGCACAGGCTGGATATATCGGCCAGGATGAGTTAAAAATTCTTTTTAAAGCAGGTGCTGCGGCTCAATGGGATACCATTGAAACTTACCCGAATGAAATTCAGGACTGGACTGAGCATGTATTCAATATCGACGAAATCGGCACAAAATATCTCTGCCAGAATTTCTATCTTGGTTTTCTTGGCATGGCGAATGGTGGGCAGGGTGTATGTATCGACAGTGTTGTGTTAAAAGAAACAGATATCATTGAAAAGTATATCAAGAGCGTAAGTTATCTGCCGGTGAATCATGAAGTAGTTGGATCGGGCACCAAACAGCTGCCACTTATCCGGGTTGAAGTGGTAGTTAATGGTAATAATGGTCCCAGTATCCTGAACAGCATCAGTTTTCAAATGAATTCAGGTGAGGCAAGTTACTTTAATTTAAACGGATTCAGGCTATATCATACGCTTGGAACGGTATTTAAAAACAGAGAATCAGGCGCATCCACACAGGTGGGAACCGCAGTTTCTATATCAGGCAATACGGTAACCTTCTCGGGACTTAATCGCACATTGAGGATTGGAGCAAACTATTTATGGCTTACAGCCGATCTTGCCAGCAGTATTCCGCACAATAGTCAGTTTAATTTCGGAGTCAATGCAAATTCGATGTCCTATAACGATACTCTCTTACCAGCCTCAGTTCATTCAAATATTGTATCAACCACTGTCAGCGAATCTGTTTTTTACGATAATTATGATGCATTGACCGGGTGGAATCTGGAAGGTGATTTTGAAATCGCAGCGCCTCAGGGATTTATTATAGAGGGTAAATCAAAGGATCCAGCTTATGCTTATTCCAATACACGGGTATTAGGTACAGATCTGACCGATGATGGTGCCTATCCCGATACAATTTATGGTCCGAATGCATACCATGCTACTTCACCCATGGTTAACCTCAGATATTATGACAATGTAAAAGTCTACATGCGTAAGTGGATCGACTTTAATCCGCTCGACCGGGCTTCAATCGATTTCAGCACTGATGGCGGTAAAAACTGGATAACTGTATGGCAAAGTCAGATCGATAATCCATCTGCTTCTACCGATTGGGAAGAACTTCTTTTCGCCTCCGTGGCCGATTACTATTTATCAAAGCACGACAGTGTTCAGGTACGGTTTTCTGTAAATGAAACCAATACGCATAGGGCCGGTTTCAATATTGATAATTTCACCATTACCGGGAACCATTTAACAACCGATGTTGGCATTACTCAGATTATTTCTCCATATGACGATTGTATAGGATTTGGCAACGACACCGTAAGAATTGTTGTTAAAAACTACGCGGATGAAGCTACCCCGGCACAGATCCCGGTCTATTTCGGATTATGGGGCCCCGATAGTATTTTAGTCCGCGATACAATTATGGCTTCAATTGCCAAAGACGATAGTGTGGAGTTTACTTTCACTGCCCTGGCTGACTTTCCGATAGGCGATGTGTATGATGAATTTGTTGTAGGGCTTGATTTACCCGGCGATGAAGATCCTACAAACGATACCATGACCAAAGCTCTTTTCATACAGGATACATATATACCTCCTGTAACGATTGACTTTGAATATAAGGGTGGTATCTGGGCGCCATCGGAAGAATCGACCTGGAAATGTAAAGTACCCGATGGCAGTATTCCTGTACTTCCTACATCGCCTAATTCATGGATACAGTCTCCTTATGGTGATTACCTCAATAATGATTTATGCTATCTGAACAGTAACTGTTTCGATCTTTCGTTTGAAAACCGGCATATTATGCAACTCGACTACTGGCTCTATTCTGAAGCCGGTAAGGATGGGGCAAATATAGAATACAGCACGGACGATGGTGTAACATGGCAACTGGTTAATGTTACCAGTTACGGAGCTACCCGTGGATGGTACACATCAACCGTTGATGCACTTGGTCAGATAGGATGGTCCGGAAACAGCAGTGGTTGGAAAACTGCAAAGGAACTTCTTCCGGAAGTATTGAATACCGAAGTAAAAGTTAAGTTCCGTATAAAATGGGCATCAGACGCCGCCAATAATGGCCGTGGACTTGCAATCGATAATGTTAAATTATACCCTGCTCCCCCCGACGTGGGTGTTTCATCTATACTTTTCCCCGATGATGCCTGTCAATATGCTTATGCGGGGAATGTTGAATTCTATGTAAAGAACTTAGGATATAACAGGCTGAAAGAAAACGACACTATGATTGTTGGATACAAGTTCGAAAGTCAACCCGCCGTGCTTGATACTTTCTATTTGTCTGCCGATCTGTTGCCAGGCGACAGCATACTACATAGTATGCCATCGACCTTTAATATCGATGCTCCCGGCATATACGATATTATGGCCTACACCCTGATCGAAGACGATCCGTGGTTCTATGGAAGCAATAACGATACTGCATGGAAAACCTTTGAGATTTGGCAGAACCCGATCACTGGACTTGCAGATACTATACAATCGAGGGAGGTTGATACAGTATTTGTCCGTCCGGTCATCAATCCGAATTATGAATATTTATGGCACGATAATTCTACCAATAACTATTTCGATGTTCAGGTTCCCGGAATGGTTTACCTTACAGTCACTGATATTACTCACGGATGCCAGACGGAGGACTCTGTATATATCGAATTGTTGTTCAACGATGTGGGTATTGATAGTATCATCTGGCCTGTCTCGTCATGTGAACTAAGCAATGCCGAACATGTACAGATCCAGATTCGCAATTTCGGAACCGATAGCCTGATTATAGGTGATAAGATAGTATTATACTACGAGTTGGATGGCGGAGCGCCGGTAGCCGATTCGATTATACTTACAGCTCCATTTTACTCAGGAGCAAGAATGTGGTTCACCTTCGATGAAAAAACAGAGAATTTCAGCGCTATCGACAGCTATTCGATACTGGCATACGCCGATTACGGAGGCGATACGGTTACCTATAACGACTCGATTGCTCGTACAATCAACGTATGGGGATATCCGACACTGTTCCTCGGAAACGATACTGTAATAAATGGTATCAGCTACATGTTGGATGTCGATCCGACTTTCGAATCCTACCTGTGGAACGATGGTGTTACAACCGGGACAAGGCTTATCGATACATCTGGAGTGTACTGGCTCGATGTGCTGGACGATCATGGTTGTCCGGCCTCAGATACTATCAACATCTGGTTCAGGATCAGGGATATCAGGCCACAGCTATTAATAAGTCCTGTATCGGAATGTAACCGTACAGGTACCGATCCGGTTACCGTGAGAATCCAGAATTACGGAAGCGACACCATTTATTCGGCCAACACAATCTACGTCAGCTATAAGGTCAATTCAGGCACACGGGTAAGCGAGTCATTCTCTGTAAGTCAGCTCCGTCCCGGCCAGACTACCAATCATACATTCATTCCGGTTGTTGATATTTCGACCTTAGGTTCTTACACTTTCGATATTACAGCAACAACTGCGGGAGACTTACGCACAGAGAATGATACAATACGACCGGTTATTGTTTCAAATACAAATCCCGTAGTCAACCTTAATGTTGATCCGGATTCCATCTATAAACAGACCGAGCTGGTGCTTGATGCCGGTTACAACGAAAATTGGCATTACCTGTGGCAGGATGGTTCAACAAATCAGACCTACACTGTCACCAATAGTGGTATAATAAGGGTACTTGTCACCGATGCTCTTACCGGATGCTTCGGAGGGGATACTGTAATGGTTAACATGGACATACTCGATTATTTGGTAATTTCTGTAAATATAGGTTCCCCGACATGTTCCGGTGAATATGACGATGTGGAAGTACAGATCCTGAACAATGGTAATTTAACCCGGCAGGGAGCTGAGATCACCTTGGACTATTACCTTGGTTCGGAATACCTGTTTACCGATTACTATACTTATACAGGTTTGTGGCAGGCAGGATTGACAAGGAATCATATCACCCAGAATACTATTAACCTGGATAATGCGGGATCGCAGCAACTTCATATCAATCTTTCAACATTGGGTGACTTACGTCCTGAGAATGATAATTATACGAAGAATATTAATGTACTACAAAGTCCGGTTGTGGATCTCGGAGGGCCGTCGTTGCATGTTACTTTACCATACACGCTCGATGCCGGATCGGGATACACTTCTTATCTGTGGAGCGATGGTTCCGACGAATCTACTCTCCTTGTTACAGAACCGGGTAATTATAGTGTAACTGTAACCGGAAGCAATGGTTGTGAGACAGTTGAATCGGTAAGTATAAATATGTCAGCTATAAGTGACCTGGCGAAAGAATCGATGATAGTGAATATTTATCCGAACCCGGCAAACGATTTCTTGACCATCGAAGCTTATTTCGAGATACCGGACAACTATACCGTTGAGATATTCAACAGTCAGAATACCTTATTCTACAGTAAGGAAACCACAACGGATGAATACAAAGAAAGTGTATTTATTGGAGATTTGCCGCCGGGATTATATTTTATCAGAATACGAAATGAGCTGATGTTCATTGTTAGTAAAGTGATAATTCAGTAATCATACATGAGTGTATTAAAAGAAAGGCTGCCTCGATAAGGTCAGCCTTTTTTTGTTGGCTGAAGCATGCAGAGATAAAAGAGATTGGACCAAAAGCATATTAACATTAACCATGGAAAGCATTGTTTTCAGTGAGATCACAACGTACTCATAATTAATTTTAAAACTCCTGGTGAACATGATGATTACAATTCTTCCGGTACATCTGTTATCAGAGCAGAAAATGAGACAGGTGATTTTTCTCAGACCTGATTTTTATCCTCCTGTTTTCAGCGTTGCAACACCCAAAAATTTTTATTAATGATTCGGTATAGT